>NZ_CP113343.1:1902276-2219322 GCF_026683955.1 Arthrobacter sp. MMS18-M83
GGGGCCCCGTCCCGGCAGCTCCGCTGGGTCCATTCGAGCGAAGTGCTGGACATCGCTCCGCTGCTGCGGGGTGGAGAACTGCTTCTGAGCGGCGGGCAGGCCCTCGCCACAGCTTCGGACGAGCGACGCGTGAACTACGTCCGCCAACTGGCGGCGCGTGGCATCGCCGCTTTGGCCATCGAAACGGGTCCCGAGCTTCCCGCCATACCGGAGTCCATGCTCGACGCCGGCCAGGAGGCCGGGCTGCCCATCATCGAGTTGTGCAAAGTGGCCCCCTTCGTCGGCATCATGCAAGCCATCAACTCGCTGCTGGTCAGCGAATCGGTCGCCCAATTGCAGTTCGGCGACGAAACGAGCCATGCCATGGCGGCGGAACTCGCTCACGGAGGCGGATTGGACCAGCTCCTCGCCGTGCTGGCCAGCCGGACGGGTGCCAGCGCGAGGCTCGTCTCGCCGTCGGGCATCACTTTGGGAAGCGCGACGGCGGCTGTGCAGCCCGAGTCCATCACCGTCACCACTGTCGAGGTGCCCGTCCGCGGAGTGCTGGCGGCCCGCCTGGAGTTGGAAGTGCCCGACGACGGCGACGCCAATCTTGCGCGGGTGGCCGGCGAGCGGTGCGTCGATATCCTCGGTCTGGCCTTGCTGCAACGCATGCCTCCCGGACTCAAGGAACTTGCCGGCATCGAGCTCATGCGCGCTATCAGTTCGGGTACCCAGTCATGGCGTCTCCAGCAATTGGGGCCGGCCTCGGGGTTTCCTGCCAGCGGCCCGGTAGCCGCCGTCGTGGTGCGTTCCTCGGCGGCGGGACAGCTCCGGACACAGCTCGACGGCATCCTGGACGACGCGGTTCCGCAAAGTGCCAGTTACGCGGACAACGCCGAGTTGATCGCCCTGGCGGCACTCCCGGCGGGCACGGCGATGGTTTCGCGGATGACACTCATGCGGGCGCTGCAGGACCTGGAGGTCCCGGACGGCTCAGCAATAGCGGTGGGTCCGCTGGCAGGGGGAATCGGAGAGGCTCCGTGGTCGCTGGCGGAGGCACGGCTGACGCTAGAGCTCACCGCGCGCGCCGGAACCGGGATAGGAGACGGGAACGGCGTGCTTGATGCCGAGGACTTCGCCGTCGAGCGCTTGGCGGAAGGGAGCCTCGACCAGGCCACCCGCGAGGGATTCGTACAGCGGCAGCTCGGCGCCGTCGTCGAGCATGATGCGCAGAGGCGCTCGGAGTTGATGCGGACGTTGGCGGTGTGGCTGGACACCGGATGTAATACGGCACAGGCGGCACGGGAACTGCACCTGGAACGGCAATCGATGCACCACAGGCTCCAACGGATCTTCGAGTTGTGCGGCGGAGACCCGCGCGGAACGGGACGGCTGGCGGCCCTTCATCTGGCAACCCGCTTGGCCCGGCTTTAGGCCCACCAAGGCCTGAATTTGGGCTAGGAGTAGGGTTGAATTTGGACGATAGGAGCACACATAAAGAAAATCCTCATGGTTTTGACTAGCGTTTCCGAGATCGGCGATACGGGAAAGAAGACGGGCTACAACGTAGCCGAGGCTGCACATCCCTGGAAGGTCTTCAAGGATTCCGGGCACTTCGTCGACTTCGCGTCCATCCAGGGCGGCCAGCCCCCGCACGATGAGGTGGACTAGAAAGATCCCATCCAGGTTGCCTTCACTGAGGACGAGGCCACACGCGCCGGTCTCTACAACACTGCCCGCGTCGACGTCGTTGATCCCGGCCAGTACGACGCCGTCTTCCTCGTGGGAGGCCACGGCGCCATGTGGGACTTCCCGGACAGCGAAGGCTTGCAGAACCTGGTGGCCAGCGTCTACGACGCCGGCGGTGTCGTCGGCGCGGTCTGCCACGGACCGGCCGGCTTGGTGAACGTGGACCTGGCCGACGGGTTCCGGCTGGTGGGGGGCCGGGAGGTGGCCGCCTTCACCAACGACGAGGAGGTTGCGGCAGGGATGGACAAGGTCATCCCGTTCTTCCTGGCAGACCGGCTTAAGGAACAAGGCGCGATCCACGTCTTCGCCGAGGTCTTCGAGGAGAAGGTCGCGGTTGCCGGACGGTTGGTGACCGGCCAGAACCCGGCTTCCGCCGCCGGCGTGGCCAAGGAGATGGAGAAGCTCCTCGCGGAGGTCATCCACCAGGAAAAGGCCGAGGAACAGCACGAGGCGGAGGCCCTGCGTGCAGGGAAGGACGCCAAGAAGGCGGCTGCGGCAGGCACCGAGCACTAACACCCGCAGCGCACCAAAACTGGCGGCCGCCGCGACGACGGGGCGCCCGCGGCGCTTGAACGGCCCACCCGTTGGTGGGCCGTTCAAACCTACTTGGGCCGTTCAATCCCTACTTCAGCACCACGGTCCTGCTGCCTTGCAGGATCACACGGCCTTCGCAGTGCCAGCGCACGGCGTTGCTCAGTGCTTTGCACTCGGTGTCGCGGCCGGCCGCGACCAGGTCATCCGGACCAAAGGTGTGGTCCACTTCCACCACTTGCTGCGCGATGATCGGCCCCTCGTCCAGCTCACCGTTGACGTAGTGCGCGGTGGCACCCACGGTCTTGACGCCCCGCGCGTAGGCCTGGTGGTAGGGCTTCGCGCCTTTGAAGCTGGGCAGGAACGAATGGTGGATGTTGATTGCACGGCCGTCGAGCCGGCGGGCAAGATCGTCGCTGAGGACTTGCATGTAGCGCGCCAAGACCACCAGTTCGACATCCAGGCGATCGATCAGATCGAGGAGTTGTCCCTCGGCCGCCGCCTTGGTGTCCGCGGTGACGGGTACGTGGAAGAACGGAATGCCATGCCATTCGACGGTCCGCCTGTGGTCCGGGTGGTTGGAGACTACCCCGACAATGTCGATGGGCAGCTCCCCGATGCGGGCCCGGAACAGAAGGTCGTTGAGGCAGTGCTCGAACTTGGAGACCATGATCAGCACCCGCCGCTTGGCCCCGTGGCGTTGCAGTTGCCAGCGCATGCCGAACTTTTCGGCGACAGGCGCGAAGGATTCCCTCAGCGAGTCAATCGTTGACTGGTCCCCGTCTGATGCGAAGTGGATCCGCATGAAGAAGTGGTGATCCAGCTGGGAGTCGAATTGCTTGTTGTCGATGATGTCGCAGCCGTGTTCCAGGAGGAAGCCCGAGACAGCGTGCACGATCCCCCGTGTTTCCGGGCAATCGAGCGTCAGGACGTGCTCAACAGTGGTAGCCGGCAGCGCCGCTTCACGTCGCGGGGCGGGTTCATTCTGTGTGACGGTCATGGCTAGCACTCCACTACGTTGACGGCGAGGCCTCCGCGGGAGGTCTCCTTGTACTTGCTTTTCATGTCCGCTCCTGTCTCTCGCATCGTTTTGATGGCTTTATCAAGGGATACTTTGTGGCTGCCGTCGCCGTGCAGGGCGAGGCGGGCAGCATTGATGGCCTTCACGCTGGCGATGGCGTTGCGTTCGATGCACGGGATTTGCACCAGCCCGCCTACGGGATCGCACGTGAGGCCGAGATTGTGTTCAATACCCACTTCGGCGGCATTCTCCACTTGCCCGGGGGTACCCCCGAGAACTTCGCACAGACCTGCGGCTGCCATCGAACAGGCAGAGCCCACCTCGCCCTGGCAGCCGACTTCGGCTCCGGAAATGGACGCGTTGATTTTGAACAGGATCCCGACGGCGGCCGCCGCGAGCAGGAAGCGGACCACGCCGTCGTCGTCGGCTCCTTGCACGAACTTCGCGTAATAGTGCAGCACCGCGGGCACAATGCCGGCCGCCCCATTGGTGGGCGCCGTGACAATGCGGCCGCCTGCGGCGTTTTCCTCGTTCACGGCCAGCGCGAACAGGTTCACCCATTCCATGGCAAGCAGCGGATCTGCCGAGCTTGAACCTTGCAATCCGGCGTCCGTGGCGGCAAGCGTCTTGAACAACGACGGCGCCCGTCGCCTGACGTTCAAGCCTCCCGGCAGGATTCCTTCCGCAGCGCAGCCGTTGTCCACGCATTCGCGCATGACCGCCCAGATCTGCAGCAGGCGCTCGCGAAGTTCGGCCTCGCTGCGCCACACGAGCTCGTTGGCGAGCATGACATCGGAAATGGACATGTCCTCCCGCGCACAGATGGCCAGGAGCTCGTCCGCCGTCGTGAATGGATAGGGCAGCACGGTACTGTCAGCGACTACTTTGTCGCTTCCGGACGCATCACCGTCCACCACGAAACCGCCGCCGATCGAGTAGTAACTGCGTTCACGCAGCACTTCCCCGGTGTGGTCGAAGGCCCGGAAGGTCATGCCGTTGGGGTGGGCAGGCAGGGATTTGCGTCGGTGCAGGACTACGTCTTCGTCCCAGTTGAAGTCCACGCGGTGGTGTCCGGCTATCCGCAATTCGGCATCAAGGGCGGCAGCGGCTACCTGGTCGTCGGCAGTGGTTGTGTCCACTGTCTCCGGCGCCTGGCCCTGCAGCCCCAGAACCACGGCCTTGTCCGAGCCGTGGCCGCGGCCGGTGGCGCCCAGCGAGCCGAAAAGCTCTGCCTGGACGCGCACCGTTGCCGCGAGTTGCCCGGAGGATTCCAGGCCGTCGGTGAACTGCTTTGCCGCCCGCATCGGGCCAACCGTGTGCGAAGACGACGGCCCGATGCCAATGGAAAACAGGTCAAGCACGCTCAGCGCCATCAGGGGACCTCAGGAGAGGCGAATTCCCTCATGCAGTCGAGCAGCCAGCGGCCCAGGAAGTCGGCGAAGGAAGCCCGCGGGAAGATCCGGAAGCTCTCCTCGCCGGTCTTGAGCAGGATCGCCGGGATGTTGCCGATTTCCGTGGCCAGCGCCGTTCCCGTGCGGAATGCGCGGGGGTGCAGGTCCAGCGAACAACCCTTTTCAAGGACGTCCCGGGCACGGATGCCGGAAAGCTCGAAGGTGGTGCGGTTGGCGGACAAGTCCACTACCTGGCCCGGACCGTCGCCCAAGGCCTCAACCAGTGCGCGGACAAGGTCTCCGCCCAGTGAATCGTGGGCCGATTCCGGTGCGATCACCAGGAATTCGTCCGGGCCGAGCCACAGGATGGTGGCCCTTTCACTCCCGCTGACCTCACCGCATGCTGCCGGCAGGCCGCCGGTCACGGACGCGAGGCGGGCTCCGGCGTCGGAATCCCTATCAACCCGGATCCCCACCATGGTCTGGAACGGGATCTCACTCAACACCACGGTTCCGGCCACGGAACCGGACTCGAAGGTTGGTGCCAGATGCGACGCCGGGCTGCGGCGTGCCGCACGGAGCGTCTCGGGGTTTGCGTGCTTTGCGGTTTCTGATGGTGTTGCTGTTTCAGCCATCTTTACGGGTCCCTTCAGCGTCGAAAAGTACGGTTTCTCCCACAACAACGTCCAGCAGCTGGTCGCCGACGGAGGCCACCAAGGTCTCGCCGATCCGGTTGCGGCCGTTGGTGATCAGTGCCAGGCCGAAAGACCGGCCCAAGGCGGCACTGTGGTAGCTCGAGGTTACGAAGCCCTGCATCGGCACGGGGCCGTATGCCGGGTTGACCGGAATTCCCTTTTCCACGAGCTGGGTACCTTCCGGAAGACGGAACGAGCCGTCCACCGGCAGCACGCTGACCAGGTGCTTTCGGTCAGTGCGGACTGCGTCCTCGCGGCTGTATGAACGCTTGCCGATGAAGTCCTTCGCTTTGGAAACGATCCACTCCATTCCGGCGTCCTGCGGGGTGACGGTGCCATCCGTGTCCTGCCCGACGATCGGGTAGCCCTTCTCGGCACGTAGTACGTGCATGGTCTCCGTGCCGTAGGGGGTGATGTTGAACTCGGCACCCGCGGCAGCAACGGCTTCCCAGGTGTTGAGCCCGTACCAGGACGGAACATTGATTTCGTAGGCGAGCTCACCGGAGAACGAAATCCGGCAGACCCGGGCCTGCACCCCGGAGGCCAGCATGGTCTCGCGGAACGTCATGAACGGGAACGCTTCGGCGTCCAACCCGCCGTCGGCCGCCAGTTGCGGGGCAATTTTGGCGATCACGGCACGGGATTTGGGCCCGACGACGGCAATCGTGGTCCACTGTTCGGTCACCGACGTGCACACCACGTCGAGTTCCGGCCACTCGGTCTGGTGCCACTCCTCGAGCCAGTCGAGGACCTTGGCGGCACCGCCGGTGGTGGTGGTCATGAAGTAGCGGCCCTCGTCGAGACGCAGGGTCACGCCGTCGTCGAAGATCATGCCGTCCGGCGTGCACATCACGCCGTAGCGCGCGGAGCCGGGCGCAAGCTTCTTGAACGCATTGGTGTAGATGCGGTTCAGGAACTCGCCGGCATCCTTGCCACGGATCTCGATCTTGCCCAGCGTGGTGGCGTCCATGAAGCCCACGGACTCCCGGACTGCGGCGCATTCACGGAGCACGGCGGCGTCCATGTCCTCGCCCGCTTGCGGGTAGTACCAAGGACGCTTCCACTGCCCGACGTCCTCGAAGAGCGCTCCCTGGGCAACATGCCACGGGTGGATGGAAGTCACGCGGGCGGGATCGAACAGCTCGCCCCGCTGGCGTCCGGCCAACGCTGCGAAGGCCACGGGCGTAAACGGCGCCCGGTAGGTCGTGGTCCCGATGTCGCCGATACCACGGGATGCCTCGCCGGCCTGCTTAAGGGCCGCAGCGATCACTCCGATCGCGTTGACGCCGGACGTCTTGCCTTGGTCGTTGGCGGTGCTGATGGAGGTGTACCGCTTGATGTGTTCCACGGAGCGCATGCCTGCCCCCGTGGAACGGAGCACGTCTGCCACGGACTGGTCGCGCTGGAAGTCGACGAAGTGGTGGTGCCAGTCCCCCGCGTTTCCGGTCTGGCCGGGTACCAGCCACAACTGGCGGGTGGGGGCGGAGGCGACGGGCGCTTTCGTGTCGGCGGGCACCGTCCGGGTGCTAAACCCCGCGGCGATGGCGGCCGCGGCACCGGCGGAGATGCCTTCGCCGAGGCAATCTCCGAGTTCGTAGCTTCCGCGTCCGGAGCCGACAACGTGCTGGTCCTTGACCGCGCTGCTCGGCACAAAGCCGGCCAGCTCGTCGTCCCAGCGCAGCTTGCCCTGCCGCTGGCTGTGGAGGTGGACCACAGGGCTCCAGCCCCCGGAAACCGCCAGCAGATCGCAAGCGAGCCGTTCTACGCCCGAGGTGACTTCGCCGTCGTCGTTGAGGCTGCGGATGGTGACGCCGTCGATCCGGCCGCTCTCCGCCGCGCCGGAGGTATCGGCGACGGCGCTGCCAACGAGCACACGGATACCGCTTTCGACGGCGGCAGCCGCCTTGTCGCTGAGCTTCGGACGGGCGTCGACGACGGCGGCGACCTTGACGCCCGCAGCCAGCAGATCCGCCGCCAACAGGTAGGCGGAATCGTTGGTGGTGCCGATGACTACCCGCCGCCCGGCAGCGACGGCGTAGCGGTTGAGGTAGCTGCGGACTGCCGAGGCCAGCATGATGCCGGGCCGGTCGTTGTTCTCGAAGACGAGCGGACGCTCGTGTGCGCCCGGTGCGAGGACCACTTGCTTAGCACGGATGTGCCAAATACGCTGGCGGGAGACCCCGTCCGCCGCCGGGCTGCTGAGGTGGTCCGTACGGTTCTGTGCAGCGATCACATAATTCGCGTCATAGGAGCCGAAGGCCGTGGTGCGGTTGAGGACAGTGCATTCGGCGGCGGAAACAAGCTCGGCCTCCGCGTCCGCGATCCACTCGGGGCCCGGTTTGCCCTCGATGACGTCGGCGAGTTCCGGGGCCGTGGAGCTGGAGAGGAGCGAGCCGCCGAGCTCGGGCTGGTCATCGATCAGGATGACCCGAGCGCCAGTGCGGACCGCTTCGCGGGCTGCGGCTAGGCCGGAAACGCCACCGCCAACCACCAGGACATCGGTGTGGACGTATTTTTTGTCGTACTCGGCGCGGTCCTCGTTGGGGTCGAGCTTGCCGAGACCGTTCAGGAGCTCAACACTGAGCCCGTCCACGAGGGAAACGGTGGTCGCGGGAAGCATCGACTCGGCAACATGGCCGGGGAAGCGGGCAGCCACCTTGACCAGGGCGTTCGATTCTTCCACCCCGGCGGACATGATGCCGCGTGGCCGATCCTCGTAGAGCGAGTTGCCGACGCTGATGCGGCCGTTGGCGAGGAGTGCGGAGGCAACGGTATCTCCCGGGTGTCCGGTGTATTCCTGGCCGTCAACCGTGAACCGCCAGGAGATGCTGCGGTCGATGCGGCCGCCGGTGGCGAGGCGGGCGTTCTGCGGGGTCACTTCCTTGCTCCTTCCGGAGTAGTGGCTGCTGTGGTGTTCACAACGGCGCGTTCCATTCCAGGGCGTGGTTCGCCCATTTTGTAGATGGCCTGGATGTCGTAGCTGACGGTGTCGCGCAGCATGTTGAACCATTGGCGGCAGCCGGTGCTGTGGACCCAGCGTTCGGCGAAGGCGCCCTTCGTGTTGTCGCGGTAGAACAAGTACTCGGCCCATTGGCGGTCCGTCAGTGCGTCCGGGTTTTCCGGATAGGCCACGTGGGCCTGGCCGCCGTAGTGGAATTCTGTTTCGTCTCGTGGCCCGCAATTGGGGCAGCTGATGAGCAGCATGGTTGGTCTCCTAAAGGGGCTGCGGCTAGTGGGCGACGGCGGCGGCGCCGTGTTCATCGATCAGGGCACCGGTCTCGAAGCGTTCCAGCGAGAAAGGCTTGTTGAGCTCGTGCGGAGTGCCGGTGGCGATGGTGTGGGCGAAGGTCAGGCCGGCGGCGGGCGTGCCCTTGAAGCCACCCGTTCCCCAACCGCAGTTGACGAACATGTTCTCTACCGGCGAGAGTCCCACGATCGGCGAGGCATCCATGGTGGTGTCGACGATTCCGCCCCAGGTCCGCAGCACGTGGGCCCGGGCAAAGATCGGGAAGAGTTCGACGGCGGCTGCCATCTGGTGCTCGATCACATGGAAGGAGCCGCGCTGGCCGTAGCCGTTGTAGGAGTCGACGCCGGCGCCCATGACCAGTTCGCCCTTGTGGGCCTGCGAAACGTAGACGTGCACGTGGTTGGACATGACCACGGTCGGGTGGACGGGCTCGTGCAGTTCGGACACCAACGCCTGGAGGGGGTGGGACTGGATCGGGAGGCGGAAGCCGGCCATTTCGGCGAGGACCGAGCTGTGGCCGGCGGCGGCAAGGCCAACTTTTTCGGTGTGGATGGTGCCTTGGTTGGTCTTGACGCCCACCACGCGGTTGCCGTCTTTGAGGAAGCCCGTCACTTCGCAGTTCTGGATGATGTCGACGCCGAGTTCGTCGCACTTCCGGGCGAAGGCCCAGGCAACGTGGTCGTGCTTGGCGATGCCGGCCCGGGGTTGGTAGGTGGCGCCCATGACCGGGTAGCGGATGTTGTCACTGATGTTCAGGATGGGGCAAAGTTCCTTGACCTGCTGCGGATCCAGCCATTCGGCGTCGACCCCGTTGAGCTTGTTCGCCCCGACGCGGCGGACGCTTTCGCGGACGTCACCCAGCGTGTGGGCGAGGTTCATGACGCCGCGCTGGCTGAAGAGGAAGTCGTATTCGAGCTCCTCGGGCAGGATCTCCCAGAGCTTCAGCGCATGCTCGTAGATGGCGGCGCTCTCGTCCCAAAGGTAGTTGGAACGGATGATGGTGGTGTTGCGGGCCATGTTGCCACCAGCCAGCCACCCCTTTTCGAGCACGGCGATGTTGGTCATTCCATGGTTCTTGGCCAGGAAGTACGCGGTGGCCAAACCGTGGCCCCCGCCGCCCACGATCACGGCGTCGTAGGAAGCTTTGGGCTCTGGGTTCCGCCACAGGAAATCCGGGTGTTCGGGGAGTTGGTCTGCGCTCACTGGGCTGCTCCGATCATTTCTGCCTCGCGTTCGGTGGCCGCGGCGTCATTGCCACTGCCTTCCTGCGAAAGGTGGGGGTAAAGGGGGAATTGTTCGGCGAGCGCGGTCACCCTCGCCCGGAGCTCGACGGCGGTGTGGTCGCCCAGGGTACCGTCGCTGTTTGTGCCGGTACTGGCTGCGGCGATAAGGGCCGTCGCAATGATGTCCGCGACCTCCACGAATTCCGTGGCCCCGAAGCCGCGGGCGGCGAGTGCCGGGGTTCCAATACGGAGTCCGGAGGAGACCATCGGCGGGCGGGGGTCGAACGGGACCGCGTTGCGGTTCACGGTGATGCCGATGCGGTGAAGTGTGTCCTCGGCCTGCTGGCCGTTCAGTTCCGAGTGGCGCAGGTCCACGAGGACCAGGTGGACGTCCGTGCCGCCGTTGACCACCGAAATTCCTGCTGCGGCGACGTCTTCCTGCAGGAGCCGTTCGGCCAGGATCTTGGCGCCTTCCAGCACCCGCACTTGGCGTTCCTGGAATTCGGGCTCTGCGGCCATCTTGAACGCCACAGCCTTGGCCGCAATCACGTGCTCCAGTGGTCCGCCTTGCTGGCCGGGGAAGACTGCGCTGTTGATCTTGCGTGCGTACTGCTCCTTGGAGAGGATCACCCCACCGCGCGGGCCGCCGAGGGTCTTGTGGGTTGTGGTGGTCACGACGTCGGCGTACGGCACGGGGTTGGGGTGCAGGCCGGCGGCGACGAGGCCGGCGAAGTGTGCCATGTCCACCATGAGGTAGGCGCCCACAAGGTCCGCGATGCGGCGGAATTCGGCGAAATCAAGATGGCGCGAATACGCCGACCAGCCTGCAACGATCAGCTTCGGACGGTGTTCCAGGGCCAGAGCTTCGACCTCCGCCATGTCCACCCGGAGGTCGGATTCGCGGACGTGGTACGGGATGACGTTGTACAGCTTGCCCGAGAAGTTGATCCTCATGCCGTGGGTCAGGTGCCCGCCGTGTGCGAGGTCGAGGCCCATGATGGTGTCCCCTGGCTCAAGGAGCGCGAACATGGCTGCGGCATTGGCCTGGGCGCCGGAGTGCGGCTGGACATTTGCTGCCTCAGCGCCAAAGAGGGCCTTCACCCGGTCGATTGCCAACTGCTCGATGACGTCCACATGCTCGCAGCCACCGTAGTACCGCTTGCCTGGGTAGCCCTCGGCGTACTTGTTGGTCAGGACCGAGCCCTGGGCCTCCATGACGGCGGCAGGGGCGAAGTTTTCGGAGGCGATCATTTCCAGCGTGGACTGCTGCCGGATGAGTTCGTGGGCGATCGCCTGTTCAACCTCCGGGTCCGCCTGGGCGAGCGGGCGGATCAGCGGTTCAACCATCATGTTCTCCTTTTGAAATACTTATGTTTACCGACTAATAAGCAACTGATATATTAGAACTGTTGCCATAGTATGTTGGAGATCACACAACCGTCAACAGCCCGGCAGCAACTGATCCGCCAGACTTGGAATTGTGGCAAACGGGAGAGGGCACATGAGCACTGCACTGGAAGCACTGGACACAGGCACGCCGGGAACATCCTTGGCGGAAAACGCCTACCTGCTCCTGCGCGATCGGCTCATCATGCTGGACATCAAACCCGGAGACCCCATCAACGACGGGCAGATTGCCACGGAACTCGGCATCGGACGGACTCCCGTGCGCGAGGCCATCAAGCGGCTCGAAAGCGACCACCTCGTCGTGTCATATCCCCGCCGCGGAACCTTCGCCACCGGCGTCGACATCACTCAGCTGGCGGACGTCTCCGAAATCCGGGAGCTGCTTGAGCCCTTGGCGTCACGGCGGGCTGCCCGCATGGCCAGCCCCAAGCTGCGGGAAGAACTGCGCGAGGTCGCCGCAGCCATAAGCGGCCTGGAGGCGCACGACGCCAGCCAGCAGGAGCTCATGCGCTACGACATCCAGGTGCACCGGCTCATCTACAAGGCGGCGGCCAACCCGCACCTCGAGGACGTGCTGATCCGCTACGACAACCTGGCAACCCGCATCTGGTGCCACATGCTTGACAAGATGCCTTCCGTGACGGGCCACGTCGCAGAGCACGCTGCGCTGCTCACCGCGATCGCCGACGGCGACGGGGACCGCGCGGCGGCGCTCGCCCTGCACCACGTGGTGAGTTTCGAAGAGACGATCCGCAAGGTGCTCTAGGTTCGGCACATAGCCTGGCGCCTAGCCGTTTCTCTTCCAATGTTTGGGCCACTTCACGTTCAACAGCAGCAGCCCCAGCAAGAGCGCATCAACCGTCATTACTCCCGCCATGAAGTAAGCCCAACCGATGATCATAGCTCGATCACCACCAGTCGGCGGCCCGAGGTGCGGGGTTGCATCAGAACACTCATACCAATCTCCTGACCCGGATCCCCCAGTCAATCGATAGTCCACCAAGTGTGGCACGACGGCGCCGAAGAAGGAACGGCTTTTAGCCGGGGGTGAGGACGCAGAATTCGTTGCCCTCCGTGTCGGCAAGGCACACCCATGGCACATCGCCTTGGCCGACGTCGGCGTCGGTAGCTCCCAGGGCCCGCAGCCGGCCCACCTCTGCAGCTTGGTCATCGCCCGGATACGGCCTCAAGTCGAGATGGACACGGCCACACACGGCATTCGCGGCGGGTGTGCGAACGAATTCCAGATACGGCCCGACACCCTTGGCCGAACGCAGCCTCGCACGATCGTCGGTCACCTCGTCCAGAGTCCAGTCCATCGCCCCGCTCCAGAACCGGGCCATGGCCCGTGGATCAGCACAGTTGACCACCACTGCGGCGATCGGTCCGGTGTCCTGGTAGATCGCTCGAGGCTCCAGCACGCAGAACAAGTTGCCCTCAGGGTCGGCCAGGACCGTCCAAGGCACTTCCCCCTGGCCCACGTCGGTGGGCATCGCACCGAGTTCCAAAAGGCGCGCGACCAGCTCCGCCTGATGGGCCGCAGAGGTGGTGGCGAGATCGAGGTGAGCGCGATACCCCACAGTTTCGGGGTCCGGGACGGTAACAACATCGACGCACACGGCGAGGGGGTCAGGCAAGACGAGGCCCACGGGTTCAAGATTGGTCACGCAGGGTCCCTCGCTGGAAACGCCCCAGCCGAGGGCGTCCGCCCAGAAACGGCCGAGCGCCGAGTCGTCCCGAGCCTTGAAATTCACCTGAACAAGTCGCAATGCCATACTGCCCGATCCTATGACCAGGTAAAACCTGCCGCATCCCAAGACACGCAGCCCAGTGTGACGGCCCATTTGACCGCGTTTGAGACGATGAACCACATGGACGCTGACGCAAGCCCTGCCAACGACCCCGATACCGATCCCGCCGGTGCGCACCATGCCGGTGTGCAGTCCGTGGACAGGGCCATCACCGTGCTCGAAATCCTGGCGCGCAACGGCGACGCCGGCGTGAGTGAGATCGCGGAGGAAATGGGCGTCCACAAATCAACGGCGTCGCGCCTGCTGAGCGCCTTGGATGCCCGCGGCATGGTGCAGCAGAATCACGAGCGCGGAAAATACCAACTGGGTTTCAACATCCTGCGCTTGGCTAGCGCCATCCCGGCCCGGCTCAGCCTGGTCAGGGAAGCACGGGAAGACCTCGAGGCCTTGGCCGAGAAGTTCGCTGAGACCGCCAACCTGGCCGTGCTGCGGTCAAACTTCGCTGTCAACGTGGACCAGGCCATTGGCCCCAACACGCTCGGTACCCAGGACTGGATCGGCGGCCTCACGCCGCTCCACGCCACATCAAGCGGCAAGGTCATGCTTGCCGCCCTGCCGCCCGCGACGCGCGACCGTGTCCTCAGGGAGGCCGGCCAGGCGCAGTACACGCCACGCACCATCACCGACCGCGACGAGCTGGAGCAGCAAATGCCGGTCATCGCGGAGGCGGGTTACGCCGCCACGTATGAGGAACTCGAACGCGGACTCAACGCCGTCGCGGTTCCGATCCGCAACCACAGCGGCACGGTGATCGGGGCGATCAGCTTGTCCGGCCCCGCCTTCCGTTTCGAACCGGAAAAAATACCCGGCCTCCTTGATGCGCTCAAGCAGGCCGGGCATTCAATCAGCGTCAAGATGGGCTACACCGCAGCCAGTGGCGGTTAGCCCTCCACTGGGACGTCGGTGATCTTGCTGGTGACCCAGCTGTGGAACGCCTCGATGTGGTGCTCGCTTGGGACCAGGACGCCCCCCTTGGCATAGATCTTGGAGCCCATGGCTGGCTGGCAACGTTCGCAGGCGTCGAAGTCCTGCTCGTTGACCCGGTGGAACAGCTCCACGGACGCCGAGACGTCCTTGCCGGACTCCACCACACTGGGCAGGTACAGCCAATCGCATTCGACGATCGTGTGGTCCGCTGCCAGCGGGAACATGCGGTGGATGATGACATGGTCCGGAACCAGGTTGACGAAGACATTCGGCTTGATGGTCACTGCGTAGTACCGGCGGTCCTGGTCATCGCCGACTCCGGGAATGCGATCCAGGCCTTCGGAACCGTCAATCGTGAAACCCTTGATATCCTCACCGAACTCGGCGCCGTGGCCCACAAAGTACTGGGCCGCCAGGCCGTCGGCGAACTCCGGCAGGACTTCGGTCAGCTCGGGGTGGATCGTGGCGCAGTGGTAGCACTCCATGAAGTTTTCAATGATGAGCTTCCAGTTGGCCTTGACGTCGTACTTGATGCGCCGGCCGAGGCTCAGGTTGGCGATGTCGTAGTCGTCAACGGCGCGCAGGTCCCCGAGTCGCTCCTCGATGGCCCCCATGACGTCCTCCTCGAACGACGGCGGCTCATCCGCCAGGCAGACCCAGACGTAGCCCATGTATTCGCGGGCGTGGACCTTGACCAGACCGTATTCGTTGCGGTCGATGTCCGGCATCTTAGTGAGGTTGGGGGCGGCGATGAGCTTTCCCTCGAGGTCGTAGGTCCATGCGTGGTACGGGCACTGGAACGAACGGTTGGCCTCGCCTGATTCCTCCATGCACAGCTTCACGCCGCGATGCCGGCAGATGTTGTAGAACGCGCGGATCTCTCCCTTGCGGGTGCGGTTGATGAGCACGCTCTCGCGGCCGATCTGCACGGTTTTGAACGATCCGGCCTTTTCCAGGTCCGCGGTCCGCACCGCGCAGAACCACATTTGTTCGAAGATGTGCTCCTGCTCGGCGCGGAAGATGTCTTCACTGACATAAGTGTGGCCGGGGAGAGTGGGGATCAGGCTGGGGGAAACAACTTCAGTGGTCATGCTGACTCCTATTCAGTGATGAACGTGGTTGAGGCTTGGGAATGTTTACGGGGTTGCCAGGACAGGCTGGGAGTTGCGGGCGTTGAGTTGCCGGCGCCAACGGGTGAATAGACGCGGCTGGTTCACTCCGAGGACAGCTACAGGATCCTCGCCCCGGTAGTACACCGCGAGGAAGCTGTGCGTATCGGGCTGCCCGGCTTCGATCTCGATGCGCTCTGCGTCCCGGGCATGCCCCGCAAACTGGAGCGTCACTCCGTACTGATCGGACCAGAAGTACGGCAGGTTGAGCTGTTGGGGAGGGGCCGAGTGATCCAGGAGTCCGGCGACGGCCAAGGCGGAACGTTCCTGTGCGCCAGTCCAATGCTCCACGCGGTGGTACCGCCCGCTGCGCGCGTCGAACCAGGCCGCACAGTCTCCCACGGCAACCACTCCGGGGACGTTCGTCCGTCCCATCGAATCGCACGTGACGCCGTCGTCGATCGCCAGGCCCGAACCGGCCAGCCACCCGACGTTGGGGACTGCCCCGATTCCGAGGAGGACGACGTCGGCGGAACGGTACTGCCCGTCGCTGAGCCGGACACCGGTCACATTTCCTTCGTAGCTGTAATACGAGTCGATTCCTGTGTCACAAATCAGCTCCACGCCGTTGATCCCATGGAGCGTGGCCATGACGGCAGCCATCTCCGGACCGAGCGGAGCGGTCAGCGGCATCGGGCTTTTGCAGATGATTGTCACATCCATTCCCAGGCCCTTGGCTGTTGACGCCACCTCCGCGCCGATGAATCCAGCGCCAACCACCAGCAGGCGGCCGCCCGGAACGAGTTCCGGAGCCAGATCCTGCGCATCCTCAAGCGTCCGCAGGGTAAAGACATTTGATAGGCCCGCAAGTTCGGGCAGCGTTCGGGCTGAGGCTCCGGTGGCAATGACGACGCCGTCGGCCACCACCGTGCGCCCGTCACCGAGAGTGATGGTCTTGCTGGCTGCGTCAAAGCTCCTCGCAGGCGTGCCTAGCAGCCATTCGGCCTGGAGGGGGTCATCCGAACCCGTCTCCTCGGCTTCCAGGAGCAAGTGCTTGGTGCCGATTTTTCCTGCCAGGAACTCCTTGGACAGGGGTGGACGGTCATAGGGCCGGTGCTGCTCATCTCCAATGATGAGTAGCCGGCCACAAAAGCCCTGCGCCCGGGCAGCGCGGGCGGCGGAAAGACCCGCCAATGATGCCCCCACGATCGCCAGTGTCTCCATGGCTTCCTCCTCGCCGAGCCGTTCGAAATTTTATTGCGCATTACGCAACAACCTTCATTATGCGAAACAGCGTGACGGACTTCACACCGCGTGTCAAGGAAACTGCGAAGTAACTTCAACCTCTTGACAAGCCACTGTGAGGTCAATCACTCTGTTGCGTATTGTGATCAGCGTTGATCATGAGACAACCGCCCCAGGTTTTGACCAATCCGGTGAAAGAGGTTCTTGAGATGCACAGTGCTTGCCCGCTCAGCTCGTTGGCCCCGGGGGACGCGATTCGTCTTGAGACGTCCCCGCCCATTGCCGTATTTCACACCGAAGAGGGCGAGCTCTTCGCCCTTGACGACACCTGCACTCACCAAGACGCCTCCCTCGCCGACGGCTGGGTGGAGGACTGCTGGGTCGAGTGCCCCCTCCATGCTTCGAAGTTCAACCTCCGCACCGGAGCAGCCGACGCTCCTCCCGCCAAACTGCCCATCAGGGTCCACGAAGTCCTGGTGATTGACGGCCACATCATGGTCAAGGAATCCGAGGACGCCCCCAACCTGCCGCCCGGACTGACCGTCGACGGGCACGTCTAGGTTCCCGCCACCGCTTGTTCCACCGAATTTTCCCGGTTGGCCTCTCCACAACTCCACGACCTTTGCCTGCCGCTAGCCTGCACCGGCTTTCCGCCGACCCCACAACTTCCAGCCCCGTCCTTCTACTTCAGGAGCTTCCCGCATGTCCACAACACCCCGCGTCGTCATCATCGGAGCCGGCATCGTCGGCGCCAATCTCGCGGATGAGCTGTCCACCCGCGGCTGGACCAACGTCACCGTGGTTGAGCAGGGTCCGCTGAAGCTAACGGGCGGCTCTACTTCGCACGCCCCCGGCCTGGTGTTCCAGACCAACGCTTCGAAGACCATGACCCAATTCGCGTCCTACACCGTGGACAAGCTGCTCTCACTCAGCGAATCCGGCGTCTCCTGCTTCAACCAAGTGGGCGGACTCGAAGTGGCAACCACTCCGGAACGTCTGGAGGACCTCAAGCGCAAGCTGGGCTACGCGGCGTCGTGGGGTGTGGAAGGCCGACTCATCGATCCGGACGAGTGCGCCAAGCACTACCCGCTGCTCAACCAGGAAAAGGTGCTCGGCGGGCTCTACGTTCCCTCCGACGGTTTGGCCTCCGCCGCCCGTGCGGTCGGACTGCTCATCGCCAAGGCGAGCGCCGCCGGAGTCACGTTCCGCGGTTCCACCGCCGTCACCGGAATCGAACAGTCCGGCGGCAGGGTCACCGGCGTCGAAACGCCCGACGGCGTGATCCCGGCAGACATCGTGGTCTCCTGTGCCGGGTTCTGGGGACCCAAGATCGGCGCCATGGTGGGCATGTCCGTGCCGCTCCTCCCCTTGGCGCACCAGTATGTCAAGACCACGTCGGTGCCGGACCTTGTGGGCCGAAACGATGCTTCGCGGCTGCTCGATCCGGCAAACGGCGCCTGGATGCCGATCCTCCGCCATCAGGACAAGGACCTCTACTACCGCGAGCACGGGGACCGGATGGGCATCGGCTCCTACGCCCACAAGCCCATGCCCGTGGACCTCCGGGAGCTGCCCGAGGTTGCTGCGGCGGACATGTCCGAGGACCGGATGCCGTCCCGCCTGCCGTTCACGGAAGAAGACTTCCTGCCGTGCTGGGAAGACTCCAAGGAACTCCTTCCGGCACTCGCCGGCGCCCGGATTGCCGATGGCTTCAACGGGATCTTCTCGTTCACTCCCGACGGCGGTCCCCTCGTCGGCGAGTCCAAGGATGTTGAGGGCCTCTTCGTGGCCGAGGCCGTATGGGTGACGCATTCCGCCGGCGTGGCCCGTGCCCTCGCGGAGCGCCTCATCGAGGGCCAGTCCCGCATTCCGCTCCACGAATGCGAGGTCTCCCGCTTCGAAGAAATCCAGACCGCGGAGAGCTACGTCAGCGAAACGTCGCAACAGAACTTCGTGGAAATCTACGACGTCCTGCACCCGCTGCAGCCGAGGATTTCCCCGCGTGAGCTGCGCGTAAGCCCGTTCAATGCCCGCCAGAAGGAGCTCGGGGCGTTCTTCCTCGAAGCCCACGGCTGGGAGCGCCCGCACTGGTTCGAAGCCAACCGCGGCTTGCTCGAAGAACTCCCGGAAGAATGGCAGGCGCCGGAGCGCGAGCCCTGGGCAGCCATGTTCCACTCCCCCATTTCCGCCGCCGAAGCTTGGAAGACGCGCACCGCCGTCGCGCTCTATGACATGACGCCGCTCAAGCGGCTGGAGGTTTCCGGCCCGGGAGCCGTAACGCTCCTGCAGCGCCTCAGCGCCGGGAAGGTCGACAAGAAGCCGGGTGCCGTCACGTACTGCCTGCTCCTCAACGGCGACGGCGGCATCCGCAGCGACATCACGGTGGCCCGGCTGGACGAGACCACCTTCCAGGTGGGCGCCAATGGCAACATCGATTTCGACTACTTCACCACCGAAGCCCGCAAGCAAACCGCCGAGGACGTGCGCCAGTGGGTCCAGGTCCGCGACATCACCGGTTCCACATGCTGTGTGGGTCTCTGGGGACCGTTGGCCCGCGAGGTGATCGCCAAGGTGAGCGATGACGATTTCAGCAACGACGGTTTGAAGTACTTCCGGACCAAGAAGGTCCGTATCGGCGGGATCCCGGTCACGGCGATGCGGCTCTCCTACGTGGGCGAGCTCGGCTGGGAGCTGTACACGACGGCGGAAAACGGCCAAAGGCTCTGGGACCTGCTTTTCGAAGCCGGCCAGGCGCAGGGCATCATCGCGGCAGGCCGCGGGGCGTTCAACAGCCTACGTCTGGAGAAGGGCTACCGGCTGTGGGGTACTGACGTGACTCCTGAGCACGAGCCGCTCCAGTCCGGCCTTGGCTTCTCGGTCAGCAAGGACAAGGAAGGGTACGTCGGCGCCGAGGCCCTCAAAGCCCGCCGCGAACTGCCCGTCAACCGCCGCCTGCGTTGCCTGACGGTCGACGACGGCACGTCCGTGGTGTTGGGCAAGGAACCTGTCTATTTCCGGGGAGAGCCTGCCGGCTACGTCACGAGTGCCGCCTACGGCTACACCGTCCGCAAGCCGATCGCCTACGCGTGGCTGCCCGCCGAAGCGGGCGAGGGTGACGCCGTCGAGATCGAATACTTCGGCAAGCGGATCCCCGCCACCATCTCCGCCGATCCCCTCGTGGATCCAAACATGGAAAAGCTGCGAGGCTAACGCCCTCCTGGCTATCGGAACACAGCAACGGGGATCACTTCAAAGGAGTTCAACTAATGGCCAACGAAAAGTTTGACTACGTCATTGTGGGTGGGGGCAGCGCCGGCTCGGTGCTGGCGGACAGGCTCAGCGCAGACCGCACCAAGACCGTCCTGGTTTTGGAGGCGGGCCGCAGCGACTACCCCTGGGACCTGTTCATCCAGATGCCCGCCGCGCTCACCTTTCCCAGCGGAAACCGGTTCTACGACTGGCGCTACAAATCCGACCCCGAGCCGCACATGCACGGACGCCGGATCGCCCACACCCGCGGCAAGGTCTTGGGCGGCTCCAGTTCCATCAACGGGATGATCTTCCAGCGCGGCAACCCCTTGGACTACGAACGCTGGGGAGCCGACACCGGCATGGAGACCTGGGACTTCGCGCACTGCCTCCCCTACTTCAACCGGATGGAAACCGCCCTCGCCGCGGAACCCGACGATGAACTGCGAGGACACAACGGACCTTTGGTCCTGGAGCGCGGTCCCGCCCGCAACCCCCTTTTCCAAGCCTTCTTCCGCGCCGCCCAAGAAGCCGGTTTTGCGCGGACCAACGATGTCAACGGGTACCGGCAGGAGGGTTTCGGCCCCTTCGACCGCAACGTGCACAAGGGCCAGCGGCTCTCTGCGTCCCGGGCTTACTTGCGGCCGCACCTCGACCGGCCCAACCTCACGGTTAGGACCCGGGCGCTCGTATCGAAAATCAACTTCACCGGTACCACCGCCACCGGCGTCAGCTACCGCCGGAACGGCAAGAAGCACAGCGTCGATGCCCAGGAGGTCATCCTGTGCGGAGGAGCCATCAATACCCCGCAGCTGCTGCAGTTGTCCGGCGTCGGAGACTCTGCGCACCTCAAGTCCCTCGGCATCAAACCGGTGGTTGACCTCCCGGGCGTCGGCGAAAACCTGCAGGACCACCTGGAGGTGTACATCCAGCATGCCTGCACCCAGCCGGTGTCCATGCAGCCCAGCCTGAGCCTTTGGCGCTATCCCTGGATCGGCCTGCAGTGGCTGTTCGGGCGCAAGGGACCGGCGGCCACCAACCACTTCGAAGGAGGCGGCTTTGTCCGCTCCAACGAAGAGGTGGCCTACCCCAACCTCATGTTCCACTTCCTGCCCGTTGCGGTCCGCTACGACGGCCAAAAGGCCGAT
The DNA here is from genome assembly GCF_026683955.1 of Arthrobacter sp. MMS18-M83. Classification (NCBI taxonomy): domain Bacteria; kingdom Bacillati; phylum Actinomycetota; class Actinomycetes; order Micrococcales; family Micrococcaceae; genus Arthrobacter; species Arthrobacter sp. MMS18-M83. Next base: position 1,923,012 of record NZ_CP113343.1, read on the forward strand.
GCCAAACATGGTTACCAAGTGCACATCGGCCCCATGTACTCCGACGCACGCGGCAGCCTGAAGATCACCTCCACGGATCCAACCGCCCACCCGTCCATGAAGTTCAACTACCTTTCCACGGACCAGGACCGGCGCGAGTGGGTCGAAGCCATCCGGATTTCCAGGCACATCCTGGAACAGTCGGCCATGGCACCTTTCAATGGCGGCGAGCTCTCCCCCGGCCCGGCAGTCCAAACAGACGAGGAAATCCTCGACTGGGTAGCCCGCGACGCCGAGACCGCCCTGCACCCGTCCTGCACAGCCAAGATGGGTCCGGCCACGGATCCCATGGCCGTGGTGGACCCCCTCAGCATGAGGGTGCACGGCACCTCGGGCCTGCGTGTGGCCGATGCCTCCGCAATGCCGTACGTGACCAACGGCAACATCTACGCACCGGTCATGATGCTGGCTGAGAAGGCTGCCGACTTGATTCAGGGCCGCGAACCCCTCGCTCCGATCGCCGCCGAGTTCTACCGTCACGGCACCAGCCCAATTCCGGACGGCGCGGTTCCGGACAGCCTGGGCGGCCTGGACAGCGCGGAGAGTCGGCCCGAAGCCAGCTCGGCACGGAACTAGGGAGCGGCATGAACAGTCCACAACTCACGCAGACCCACACGTTGCGCGGCAGCTACGTCGACGGCGGCTGGCGGCAGTCCGCCGGAGGAATCCGCACCATCAGCTGCCCGGCGGACGGCACGCATGTTGCCGACGTCGCCGAGTGCACCTCGGCGGACGCCGAGGCGGCGGTAGCGAGCGCCCGGGAGGCGTTCGACGGCGGCCGCTGGCCGAACACGCCGGAGCTTGAACGCGGCGCGATCCTGCTCCGCGTGGCCGAGCTGCTGCAGCGGGACACGGCCGCCTACGCCGCAGCCGAAGCCCTGGACACCGGCAAGCGCCTGGTCGAAGCCGAGTACGATATCGACGACGTCATAGCCTGCTTCCGCTACTACGGAAGCGTGGCTGGTACTGACGCGGGCCGCGTGATCGATACCGGCCGGCCCGGCGCCATCAGCCGGGTCATCCACGCGCCGGTAGGCGTCTGCGGCCTCATCACGCCGTGGAACTATCCGCTCCTGCAGGCTTCGTGGAAGGTTGCGCCGGCACTCTTGGCCGGCAACACTTTTGTCCTCAAGCCCAGCGAGCTGACACCCTCCACATCCATCCTGCTCATGGACACCCTGCGGGAAGCAGGGGTGCCCGACGGCGTCGCGAACCTCGTGACGGGAACGGGACCGGAGGTGGGGGCGGTGCTCAGTTCGGATCCGCGGGTCGATCTGGTCTCCTTCACGGGCGGGCTGGAAACCGGCAAGCGGATCATGGTGGCTGGGGCGGAAACGGTCAAGCGCGTGGCCCTCGAACTGGGTGGCAAGAACCCGAACGTGGTCTTCGCCGACGCCGACCGGGAGGCCGCGATCGACAACGCCTTGACTGCCGTCTTCCTGAATTCCGGCCAGGTTTGTTCGGCCGGGGCCAGGCTCATTGTCGAAGAGTCCATTCACGAGGAATTCGTAGCCGAGGTGGTCCGCCGTGCACGCCAGATCCGGTTGGGCGGCCCCTTCGACCAGGAAGCCCAGACCGGTCCGCTGATTTCCACGGCCCACCGGGACAAGGTTCACGCCTACGTACAGGCCGGGATTGCAGAAGGCGCCCGGCTGCTGTGCGGCGGCTCCATTCCGGACAGCCCGGAGCTGGCCGGGGAGCTTCTACCCGCCCACCGTGTTGGACGGCTGCAACACCTCGATGCGCGTGGTCCAGGAGGAGTCTTTCGGACCTGTCATGACCGTGGAAAAGTTCTCTACCGAAGAAGAGGCCATTCGGCTGGCCAACGACACTGTTTACGGACTGGCCGGCGCAGTCTGGACGGCAGACGCCTCGAAGGCCCAGCGCGTGTCCGAGGCGCTGCGCCACGGGACGGTCTGGATCAACGACTACCACCCGTACGTTCCGCAGGCCGAATGGGGCGGCTTCGGACAGTCAGGCAATGGCCGCGAATTGGGGCTCGCGGGCTTGGCCGAATACCGAGAAACAAAACACATCTGGCAAAACATCAGCCCCGGGCCCAGCCATTGGTTCGAGCCGCCACAGGCAGGAGTACAGCAATGAGCAGTCCTGACATATCAGTGCGTAACCTCTGGAAAGTCTTTGGACCAGGAGGGGAAAAGATCCCCAAGGATCCCGAGCTGTCGAGTTTGAGTTCCGCCGAATTGCTTGAACGCACCGGCTGCAATGCTGCCGTGCGGGACATGAACTTCGACGTCGCCAGGGGCGAGGTGTTCGTGGTCATGGGCCTGTCCGGGTCCGGAAAGTCCACCCTCATCCGATGCCTCACCCGGCTGATCGAGCCGACGTCGGGGAGTGTCCTGGTAGACGGTAAGGACGTGATGCAGGCGGGAACCGGCGAGCTTCGGGAGTTGCGTCGGCGGAAAATGTCCATGGTCTTCCAGCATTTCGGCCTCCTACCGCACCGCACCGTGCTGGATAACGTGTCCTACGGGTTGCAGATCCGTGGCGCCGCCAAGAATGAGCGTTACGCCAGGTCCCGCGAAATCATCGACCTCGTGGGGCTCAAAGGCTATGAGCAGCATTTCCCTGATCAGCTCTCCGGTGGAATGCAGCAACGGGTGGGGCTGGGCCGCGCCTTGGCCGGCGACCCGGACACCATCCTCTTTGACGAACCGTTCTCGGCCTTGGACCCGCTCATCCGACGCGATATGCAGGCAGAGGTCATCCGGCTGCATAAAGAGATGGGCAAGACGATGGTGTTCGTCACCCACGACCTGTCCGAAGCGCTCAAACTCGGGGACCGCATCTTGATCATGCGGAACGGCGAGACAGTCCAGTGCGGCACCGGCGATGACCTCGTCGGATCACCGGCGGACAAGTACATCGCCGATTTCGTCTCCGAAGTGCCCCGGGCAGATGTCCTGACGCTCAAGTGGATCACCGATCCCGTAGGACCCGGCACTCCCGCGGACGCTCCCGTCCTGAGCTCCGGCACGATCATCCGCGAGGCCATACCAACGGTCATGAACTCATCGTGTCCTGTCCTAGTGGAAGACTCCGGCAAGATCACCGGCCAGATCGACCGAGACAGCATCCTTTCGGTCATCCGCGGCACGGAAGTAGCGGCGTGATGTCCACCCTCGTTCGTGACCGGGCCCCGATTCATACCAGCCCCGTCTCTGTCCGTGCGCCGCGCAAGCGGCTAAGCCGCCGCGCGCTGCTCCTGGGCGGGGCCGGCGTCGTCTGGCTCGTTGGATTCCTGTTCCTCCACGGCACCGCGACCCTCACGCTGCCGGCGTCGGAACTGACTGACCTGCACCGCTCCCTCAACCAATTCAATGCCTGGGTGGCAGCGAACCGTGCGGACAATCCAGTCTTCCAGTACGTCTTCACTCCCCTCCGGGCCGCCGTCGACGCCGTCGCAAACCTGTTCATCGGCATTTTCGCGGCGAGCTCCACCGGGCTTCGCTTGCCGGAGATCGGCTGGCTGGGAACCGTCGCGCTGCTCAGCTGGATCGCCTTTGCGGTGGGCAATGCCCGGGTGGCTCTGTTGACGGTGGCGGCCTTCGTGTTCTTCGGTCTCCAAGGGCTGTTCACGGAAGCGGCTTACACCTTCGCCCTTGTCCTCACGGCCGTCCTGTTCACCTTGGCTATCGGCATCCCCCTCGGAGTCCTGGCGGGGGTCTATGGCCGGGTTGCCAAGGTGATCACTCCGGTCCTCGACTTCATGCAGACCCTTCCCACCTTCGTGTACCTGGCTCCGCTGGCCCTCATCTTCCTGATCGGCCCCGCCTCCGCCGTGATCGCCACCGTGATTTACGCGGCACCTCCGGTCATCCGGCTGACGGCGCATGGAATCCGATGCATCCCGGAGAACACCCGGGAAGCCTCCGACTCTCTGGGAACCACGGGCTTGCAGCGGCTCCTCACCCTTCAACTCCCCTTGGCACGGCGCACCATCGTGATGGGGATCAACCAGAGCACCATGGCTGCCCTGTCCATGGTCACCATCGCGGCGCTCATCGCTGCACCAGGGCTGGGACAAGTGGTTGTCCGCGCCCTGCAATCGCTCGACGTCGGCACAGCAGTCAACGCTGGACTGTCGATCGTCCTGCTCGCCATCGTGCTGGACCGCGTCACAACGGCCGCCAGCCGCCGGGCCGAACCCGGGGCGAACCGCAAACGCCGGATATCGCGGCGAAGCAGGTACATCCTGCTGGCAGCGACCCTGCTGGTGGCACTCGTCATGGTCCAGTTGTCCCGCACGATGCTCTGGGCAGCTGCCTTCCCGAAGGATCTCAACATTGGCCCAGCCATCGTCAGTGGCGTGAGCTCGGCCAGCGAATGGCTGCAGACCAACCTCTTCCTGTTCACAGTGTCCTTCCGCGAGGCGGTCACCACCGGGATTCTGAACCCGTTCCAGTCCCTTCTGACGGAAACACCGTTCTACCTCCTGGTCGCGGTCATTGTCATCGCGGCTTTTGCCCTCGGCGGCTGGAAGCTGTCGGCAGTCACGGCATCATGCCTGGCCGTGATCATCTACCTTGGCCTGTGGAGCGATGCCATGGTCACCTTGGCCGGCACCCTCGTTGCCACCGCAGTGGTCATCGTCCTGGGCGTCATCTTCGGCGTGGCCATGGGCAGGTCCAACAAAGTGGACCAGATCATGCGGCCCATGCTTGACGCGGGACAGACCATGCCTGCTTTCGTCTATCTGGTTCCGTTCCTGGGCCTCTTCGGCGCCACACGGTTCACCGCCATCATCGCCGGCATCATCTACGCCGCACCCGTAGCCATCAAGATCACGGCCGACGGGATCGCCGCGATATCACCCACCGTCATGGAGGCCGCAGTATCCAGCGGTTCAACCCCTTGGCAGGTCATCACCAAGGTCCAGCTCCCGATGGCACGCCAATCTCTGGCTTTGGCCGCCAACCAGGGCCTGATCTACGTCCTGGCCATGGTGGTCGTCGGAGCGCTGGTCGGAGCAGGTGGCCTAGGGTACGACGTCGTCGCCGGCTTTGTCCAAAGCTCTCTCTTCGGCAAGGGCCTAGCCGCCGGCCTGGCCATCGTCTTCCTCGGGATCCTGTTGGACCGCATGACACAGGCTGCCGCGGCCAACCCCGTTCGAAAAGTCCCTTCAGCAAAATCAACCACCCACTAACGGCCCTGACACTCGCACACTGCCCAACAAGGAGACCCAACCATGAGTAAAGCTGGACTGCTGTTGAAACGAACAATTCCCACCCTCGCCGGAACCGCGGCTGCCGCCCTGTTGCTTGCGGGCTGCGGCGGCGCAACAGTCAATCAAGCCGCCGCGGCCGGTGCCTCAAGCACCCCCTGCGGAAGCGTCAATGTGGCCCTCAACGCCTGGGTAGGCTACACGGCGAATGCGGCCGTTTATAGCTACATAGCCCAAAACAAGCTCGGCTGCACAGTGGTCCAGAAGGACCTGTCGGAACAGATTTCCTGGCAAGGCTTCGCATCCGGCGAAGTCGACGTCGTTATTGAGAACTGGGGCCACGAGGACCTCGCGAAGCAATACATCACCGATCAGAAAGTAGCGGTCGACGCCGGCCCTACCGGCAATGAAGGTCACATCGGCTGGTACGTACCACCATGGATGGCGGCCAAGTACCCGGACATCACGGACAGCAAGAACCTGAATAAATACGCTTCCCTCTTTGCCACGTCTGAATCAGGCGGCAAGGGCCAGGTCCTTGACGGGGACCCAGCGTTCGTCACCAACGACGAAGCCCTCGTCAAGAACCTTGGCCTGGACTACAAAGTGGTCTTCTCCGGCTCGGAAGCCGCTCTCATCCAGTCATTCCGCTCGGCCGAGAAGAACAAGACGCCTCTGCTGGGGTATTTCTACGAACCGCAATGGTTCCTTTCCGAGGTCTCCCTCAAGAAGGTCAGCCTGCCGGCCTATACACCGGGCTGCGATTCCAACGCCGAGAAGGTGGCCTGTGACTACCCCGATTACAAACTGAACAAGGTAATCGCCAAGAAGTTCGCGGACAGCGGCTCTCCCGCCGCCAAACTGGCCAAAGCTTTTTCGTGGACCAACGCGGACCAGAACTCCGTCGCAACGGATATCCAGGGCGGAATGAAGCCCGACGCCGCGGCCAAGAAATGGGTCGAAGCCCACCCGGACGTGGTGGCTGCCTGGCTCAAGTAGTCCCTGAACCCATCTCGCTCTGAAGCTCCCCGGATCCATGGATCCGGGGAGCTTCTTTGTGTTCCAGGGTGGGACTCCGCTCACTATACGCAACCGTGTTGCGGGGAGCGCGCACCCCTTCCCGGACTAGCTCGCACTTGTTGTCGCTTACAGCGCCCAATACGACATCTCCTGCGTGGGCCCACACTGCCAGGGCTCCCTGGCCGAGCTTGCAAGGCGAGGGTGGTGGTGGGGACTGGTTGGGTGGCAACAAAATACCCTTGACGGTGACGCACAACACATCTATTCTGGTGCAACAGCGTTGCGTTGAATGCAACCCAAAAATTCTTGGTGGATTCATGAAAAACGAAACATCCTCCGTGGCAGCAATCCCGGGAAGCTCAAGCACCGGATCCAAAGGCGGATCCGTCGCCCTTCCCGAAGCAGCCACCCCGGGCGGCCCCTCAATGCCGGCCAACAACCAGATAGTCAGCAGGGACACCCGGCGGCGGGTCATCACCGCTAGCTTCATCGGCAACTTCGTCGAATGGTTCGACTACGCCGTCTACGGATACCTCGCCGGGATCATCTCTACCGTCTTCTTCCCTGCATCGGACCGGCAGACCGCCCTGCTCGCCACGTTCGGCGTCTTTGCCGTCTCCTTCTTCGTCCGTCCATTGGGTGGATTCATCTGGGGCCACATCGGTGACCGGCTTGGACGCAAACAAGCATTGTCCCTGTCGATTGTCCTCATGTCCGTGGCCACCTTCTGCATCGCCCTTATCCCCGGCTACAACACCATCGGCGTCATGGCTCCAGTCCTCCTGCTGCTCGTCCGCGTTGTCCAGGGCTTCTCGGCAGCCGGCGAATACGCAGGCGCCTCAGCGTTCCTGGTGGAATACGCACCGGCCAATCGGCGCGGACTCTATGCCGCCGTCGTACCCGCCAGCACGGCGGCAGGTTTGCTGCTCGGTTCCCTGCTTGCGGCACTGCTCAGCTCTGTCCTGAGCGCGCAGCAACTCGGCGAATGGGGCTGGCGCCTCCCCTTCCTCCTGGCGGCCCCGATGGGCCTGATCGGCCGCTACATCCGGACCAAACTCGAGGACACCCCGGCATTCCGCGAAATGGCTGCGAAAGATACTGCAGTCAAGGCCCCGGCCTTCGCCATGTTCAAGACCTACCGCAAGCAGCTCATCATCGCAACGGGCGCGGTGCTGCTGAACGCCGTCGGCTTCTACGTGATCCTCAGCTACATGCCCACGTACCTTTCCGAGGAACTCCACTTCGGTGCGGCCGAATCGTTCCTGGCCACCACCATCGCCCTAGGCAGCTATATCGGATTCATCTTTTTGACCGGGATCGCCTCGGACAGGTTCGGCCGCAAGCGCATGCTGATCACGGCTTCCGTGCTGTTCGTGGTGCTGACCGTTCCGGCGTTCAGGCTCCTCGATACCGGCAACTTCCTGGTCATTGTCCTGGTGCAGATCCTGCTTGGCGCCATGCTCACACTCAACGACGGCACGCTGCCCAGCTTCCTTGCCGAGCTCTTCCCCACGAGGGTCCGCTACAGCGGCTTCGCCGTCAGCTTCAATCTCTCCAACGCCCTGTTCGGCGGCACTGCCCCGTTCATGGCAACCCTTCTCATCGGCCTGACCCACAACCAGCTGGCCCCCGGCTGGTACCTCGTGGCGGCCTCCGTCATCTCACTCATCGCGGTCCTCTTCGCTGTGGAGACTTCCAAGAAGCCCCTGCAGCAGGACTGAACCAACCCACCCATTGAAAGGATCACCATCCATGACCATCACCGAGAATGAAGCCGTAAGCGACGTCGCTAAGCTTGAGCGCCTCAAGGTCCTCAACAACGGAGAGAAGGTCTCCCTGACCTTCTCCGACGCAGAGTTTGAGCGGCGCCTTGCCGGTCTCCGCCGGATCATGGCCGAAAAGGAACTGGACGCCGTTGTCCTGACCAGCTACCACTCCATCAAGTACTACTCAGACTTCCTGTTCACCTACTTCGGCCGCTCTTACGCCATGGTTGTCACGGCCGAGGACACAGTCACCGTCACCGCCAATATCGACGCTGGAATGCCGTGGCGCCGCAGCTACGGAGACAACCTGGTCTACACGGACTGGCGCCGGGACAACTACATCTTTGGCATCCAGGAAGTGCTGCGGACCCGCGGGATCAACGTCCGGCGCCTGGGTGTTGAGGACGACTCCCTCCCGCTGGACAACCGCAACAAGATCCAGGCCGCCTTCGAATCCGCCACACTGGTGGACGTCGCCCAGGCCGCGATGCGCCAGCGCATGATCAAGTCTTCCGAGGAGATCGAGGTGATCAAGCACGGTGCCCGGATCGGCGACCTTGGTGGCGAAGCCATCCGCAACGCCATCACGGCCGGGATCACCGAGTACGAGGTGGCCCTGATCGGCACCGAAGCCATGGTGCACGAGATTGCCCGCACGTTCCCGGACTCCGAAATCCGCGATAGCTGGGTGTGGTTCCAGTCCGGCATCAACACGGATGGAGCCCACAACTGGGCAACCACCCGCAAGATCCAGGAACACGACATCCTGTCCTTGAACTGCTTCCCCATGACCAGCGGCTACTACACCGCCCTGGAGCGCACGCTGTTCTACGGCGAACCCGACGCCCGCTCCCTGGAACTGTGGAACATCAACGTGGAAGTGCACAAGCGTGGCCTGGAACTCATCAAGCCCGGCGCCGTCTGCAAGGACATCGCGGCGGAATTGAACGAGATCTACGTTTCGCGTGGACTGCTCGCCAACCGCACTTTCGGCTACGGCCACTCGTTCGGCGTGCTGAGCCACTACTACGGCCGCGAAGCCGGACTGGAGCTGCGCGAGGACATCGACACCGTGCTGGAGCCAGGCATGGTGGTCTCCATGGAACCGATGATCACGGTCCTCGACGGCCAGCCGGGTGCGGGCGGATACCGGGAACACGACATCCTGGTGGTTGGGGACGATGGCGCCGAGAACATCACCAAGTTCCCGTTCGGCCCGGAGTACAACATCGTCGGCGCCTAGCACCCACCCTTCCACTGGACATGCCCAGCCTTGCGTCGGGGCGATGGACATATGCTGCATATGCTCATTGCCCTGGGCCAAGGCTGGGCATGTCCCGATTAAAAGAGCCATATAGTGACCATCATGACCTCAGAAAACACCAGCGAAACCCCGGCCAACGGCGATTCCAAAGGCGCTTCGGTCCTCGAGAACGCCATTGCCGTGCTCCGCAGCTTCACCGCCGAGGAACCGCTGCTGGGCGTCACCGAGATCGCCGGCAGGATCGGCCTCCACAAGAGCACCGTGTCCCGGATCCTCGCGACCTTCGAACAAGAACACCTGGTGGAACGCGACTCCGACTCCCGCCGCTTCCGGCTGGGCCTGGGCATGATTGCCTTGGCGGGACCGCTCCTCGCCGAGCTGGAAGAGCGTCGGGTGGCCTATCCCGTGCTGCGCGAACTCAGCGAGCGGACCGGCGAGACGAGCGCGCTCATGGTGTGGAACGGGAACGAATCCATGTGCGTGGAACAAATTGCCAGCCGCCACCAGGTCAAGCACCTCGCCCCGCTGGGTGCCCGATACAACGAGGCGCTCAGTTCCTCGGTGCAGGTCTTCCTGGCCGCCGAGGACGCAGATCGGGTGCGCACGCTCCTGCGCAGCGGCTCGATCACACTGCCCGGCCTCGACGAGGAAGCCCTCGAGGCCTACCTGCTCCGGCTCAAGGAGTCGGTGAAGCGAGGATGGGCCGTCAACTTCGGCGAAACATCCATCGAAGAAGTGGGCGTGGCTTCACCTGTCTATGACCACCGCGGAGACATCGTGGCCTCTGTACTGATCCCCGCCCCCAAGTTCCGCGTCTCCCAGGACACTCTCGCCAGCCTCGGCGAGGCCTGCCAAGATGCAGCCCGCAAGATCACCACGCGCCTGGGCGGCCGCGCAGCGCACTAAGCTGCCGGCACCCCCACAGAACCTGTGCCGCTCAGGACTCCAGAAATGGACATGCGCACTCGTCATCCACCGGACATGCCCAGTCCCAAGCCTTGGCAGCGGACATAACGCTCTCGCCCAAAAGGACATGCCCAGCCTTGGAGTCCAGGGATGGGCATATTCGCAATATGTCCATTGTTCCGAGGCAAGGTTGGGCATGTCCCCCGCTGCGGGGGCGCGGGGGCGGGGGCTGAGCAATGTCCCTTGCTGCCGGGGCCGGGTGGCCGGGGCCGGGCGGGGCATGTCCTTGGTGGGGGGCCCCACGGCCAGGGAACCCTGAACGCAGTTAGTCCGCGACGACGGCGAGCGCCTCCTCCACCGTGTCCACCAGGAAAATCCAGTCCTCCATCACTTTCCCGGCAGCGAGGCTCTGCAACATGGGCCACGCTGGATACTTGTGCTCCCAGTGGTCGCGCCCCACGAGCACCATCGGAGTGACGGTTTCCGGGGCGCCGTAGAAGTTCTCGCATGCGTCCTGGAAAATTTCCTGCACGGTGCCGGCGGAACCCGGGAGGAACACGATTCCGCCGTTGCACAATTCCAGCAGGATCGCTTCGCGCATGGAATTCGCGAAGTACTTGGCGATGTGGGTGGCAAAGAGGTTGGGCGGCTCATGCCCGTAGAACCAGGTGGGTATCCCCAGCGACGTCGTTCCGCGCGGATGGTGCCCGACGACGGCGGCGGCGGCCCGCGCCCAAGCCGTCACCGAGGGACGGAAACCCGGCACCGCCGCGAGCGCCTGGAGCGCGCCGGCGAAGTCGACGTCGGGCAGGCCGCACAAGTAGGCGCCCAAATTGGCCGCTTCCATGGCACCCGGCCCGCCACCCGTGGCCACGGTGAAACCGGACAGTGCCAGGAGCCGCCCGAGGCGCGCGGCGTCGTCGAAATCCTCTGTTCCGCGTTGCGCGGCATGCCCGCCCATGACGCCCACGATCTTGTTCCCCGAGAAATCCCCGTTGCCCAGAAGCTCGTCCAAGGCGTCCCCGATGGCGTGGTCGTGCAGCGCGGCGGCGAGGGTGGCGTCCAGGCTGGTCCGCTGCCCCGGCGTGATGCTCCAGTGGTAGACCTGGGCATCCAGGGTGGCTTCGTACTCTGTCGAGTCAATGTCCTCGTACAGTTCGGCGGCACTGTAGAGGCTGCCCCGGTAGGGGTTGAACGGCACACCACGCAGCTTCGGAAAGATGAGGGCACCGCGGCTGCGCAGGGAGTCCTCGACACCGTCGTCGAAGGTGCAGCCCAGGAAGATGGCGCCCTGGGGATCCAGCCGCTCCAAGTCGCCACGCCGGCCCCGCAGGTCCAGCGACTGGGCGTGCCAGCCATGCATGGTCGCCGCGCCCGAGCTGAGCAGCCGGTCGAAATGGGCCACGCTCTCAATGTCGAGCGTGCGGGGACTGGGAGTCAGGGCGCGGGACGGATTCATGGCATCAGCGTAAGCCCGCGGTGATGTTGCGTAGGAGTCGTCCGGCCGGTGCATCATGGAGCATGCAGACTTCCGAACAGCAGAGCAGCGTCCGGCCCCGGATCGGCATCCCCGTCCGCCTCAGCAGCTCCGAAGACGCCGATGCCCGTGTGGGAGAGGCGAATGAACTCTTCGATTTCATCGTCGAACTAGTGCGCGACGCCGGTGCGGAGCCGGTCTTGCTGGACGCCTCCTTCACCGACGAAGCCGGCCGGCTGGCCACCGAGCTCCGTTCCCTCAACGGCGTCCTACTCCCCGGCGGAGGAGACCTGGACCCTCGACTCTACGGCGAAGAAGCGACTGAGGCCTGCTACGACGTCAACCCGGACCAAGACCGCTTGGACTTGGCTGTTGCCCGTGAATCGCTCGACGCCGGTTTGCCCACCTTCGGCATCTGCCGCGGCCACCAGCTCCTGAACGTGGTGTACGGCGGCTCGCTCATCCAGGACATGCACCCGTCGGCGGTGCAGCACAACGGCCTGACCCCGGCGGAGGGCGAGCTGAGCACCTGGGCGTGGCACGACGTCGAACTTTCTCCAGGTTCCAAGGTGGCCGGGCTCTATGGCTCGCGGGACTCGGTGCGGATTGCCTCAGGACACCACCAGGCTGTGGACCGGGTAGGCGACGGCCTGGTAGTCACTGCGGTGGCAGAGGATGGCACGGTGGAGGCCCTTGAGGATCCACAGCGCTGGGTGGCATCCGTGCAATGGCATCCCGAGGCATCGCAGCTGCCCGGCGAGGAACGGCTCTCCCCGTTCAAAGCTTTCGTGGAGGTCTGCAGGACGCTGCGCCCCCTGGCCTGACCGAGACGGCGAGGCCCTGCCCGCCGGAGGCAATTGCCCGTTCCGGTGAACCTGACCGCTTTGGAATTCGTCTCATCAGTGTGGCAAGCACATTCCGGCCACCGGACATGAGAATCGGGGAACCAATCATGGGAAAGAACCCCAAGGCCTTGATGGTCATCGTCGGGGCGGCCCTCCTGATCGCCGTGAGTGGGTGCGGGTCGTCCGGTGGTGGCTATCAGGGGGCTTCATCGAGCCCACCTTCTGCCGCGTCCTCCAGCGCTCCGCCGTCTGGGACCTCCCAATCGCCCACCATCACCATCAAGAACTTTGGCTATCAAGGACCCGTCTCGGTCAGCCCGGGCGCCAAAGTCATGGTGAAGAACGAGGATGCCCAGGCCCACACAGTCACTTCAGACGACGGGAAGGCCTTCGACGCCGCGGTCGATGGCGGGGGCGGAACAGCCCACTTCACTGCGCCCAGCGCACCTGGCAGCTATCCCTACCATTGCGCCTACCACTCAAATATGCATGGAACGCTGGTCGTGAAATGAGCACAGCGAAATGAGCACAGCGAAATGAGCGCCCGTGAACTGGTCCGCCGCAAGCCGAGGGACATCGTGTTGCGTCTGCTTGTCGTGGCAGCCTTGGTCATCGACGCAATGGTGCATTGGCAGCTTGCCCCGGGCTACCAGCTGGGCGCCCCGGGCGGAATCGGGCAAGGCAACCTGTTCCGCCTGGAAGCGGTCGCCGCGGTTCTCGCTGGCCTGTACGTCCTGGTCCGCGGCAGCCGGCCAGCCTATGCGGCCGCCTTGGTTGTCGCTGGCAGCGCCTTCATCGCAGTCCTCCTCTACCGGTATGTCGACATACCGGCCTTGGGCCCGATCCCGGCCATGTACGAGCCCGTATGGTTTTTTGAGAAGGCCCTCAGCGCCGTCGCCGAGGGACTAGGCGCCGTCCTGGCCGGCGTCGGGTTCCTTAGGCAACGCGGCAGCGCCCAGCGACGCCGGCGCTGAACGGCCCACCCCGCCGCTGAAAGAGACGCAGGCCGACCGGCGACGGGGCCTCGGTCCCGGGGACGCCGCCAACTGCACCCCTAGTTCTGATGTCTGGACATGCACCCCGCACCGCTCGCAAAACGGTGCAATAGACCCGCCCCAATAACCTTGATCAAGCCAAGTCTCCTGATATCATCGATAAAGCAGTATGTCCTATCAAGCGAACATGAGCGGACATGCAGCTACGTCCGGGACAGTCCCGGAACGCGAGGGAGCATGCAATGGCGAATCAACTTGGCCTCATTATCGACCGTTCTTCCCCTGTGCCTTTGTACCACCAGGTGGTCCAGGGCATCGAGGCCGCCATCCACAGCGGAGTGCTGGAACCCGGCAGCCGTTTGGACAATGAAATCGACTTCGCCGCCCAGCTCAACCTGTCCAGGCCCACCATGCGCAAGGCCATGGATGAACTGGTCCGCTCCGGCTTATTGGTCCGCAAGCGCGGCGTAGGCACACAGGTGGTTTCGAGCCAGGTTCGCCGGCCCCTGGAACTCTCCAGCCTCTACGACGATCTGACCAACAACGGCAAGAAGCCCACAACGCAGGTCCTCAGCTTCTCCCACATGGAAGCCGACGCAGCCACGCTGACCGCACTGCAGCTTCCGGCGGGTTCGAAGGTCTACCACTTCACCCGCCTCCGCAAGGTGGGCGGCAAGCCGCTCGCACTCATGGAGAACTGGGTCCGGGACGACATCGCTGCCATGGACGAAGCGATGCTGGCCGCGGAGGGCCTCTACGCCATCCTGCGCCGAGGCGGCGTCAACTTCCGCCTCGCCTCGCAGCGGATCGGCGCCATGATCGCCAACGACTACCAGGCACCGCTCTTGGAGGCGGAGGTCGGCTCGGCTTTGGTCACCATGGAGCGCACCGCCGTCGACGACACCGGACGCATGGTGGAAACCGGCCACCACGTCTACCGGGCAGATTCCTACAGCTTTGAAATGACACTCGTACAGCGCTAACGCAAGGACATAACTTCATGGCCAACTGGGTCTATCCACTAGGAACCGCCAACGACGGCGATTGGGACATCTCGCTCGGAACCTCCGATTCCGCCTTGGCCGTGGATGGTTGGGCCCACACCGGGCTCAAGGTCGCCACGCTCGCCGCAGGCACCGCCGTCGAACTCCCCGCCGCGGCGGAGGAACGGATCGTTGTGCCGCTCAACGGCGCCTTCACGGTGACAGCCGACGGCGTCGAGTATCCCCTCACGGGGCGGGCGTCAGTTTTCCATGGGCCCAGCGATGTCCTGTATTCCGGTACGAACACCGCCGTCACGATCAGTTCGTACGACGGCGGCCGCGTCGCCGTTGCCACCGCTCCGGCGAACGCGTCATATCCCACCCGACTGGTCACCGCCGCGGAAACCCCGGTGGAGCTGCGTGGCGCAGGCAATTGCTCCCGCCAGGTCCACAACTTCGGCACCCCAGCGGCGCTTGAGGCAGACCGTTTCATCGTCTGCGAAGTGCTCACTCCCGCAGGCAACTGGTCCTCCTATCCCCCGCACAAGCACGACGAGGAAAAGGACGGCGAGACGCAGCTCGAGGAGATCTACTACTTCGAGACCCGCGTGGCTGACGGTTCCAAGGCCCCTGCCGACGCCGATGCGATCGGCTACCAGCGCGTCTATGCCTCCGATGACCGCCCGATTGATGTGGCCGCTGAGGTTCGCACGGGCGACGTCGTGCTGGTTCCCTATGGATGGCACGGTCCCGCCATGGCTGCTCCCGGCTACGACATGTACTACCTGAACGTCATGGCCGGTCCGGGGCCTGTGCGCGAATGGCTCATCAGCGACGATCCCCACCACGGCTGGGTCCGGCAGAGCTGGGATGGACTGGACATCGACCCCCGCCTGCCGTTCGGCGCCTGAGGCGATTCGGCGGCTCGCGCCGCTCGAAGTGAACGCAAAAACGCTCCTCCGGAACGAAAGATCCGGAGGAGCGCTTTTGTGATGGAGGGTTTTTCGAAACGGGCTGAAATCTGCAGGAGGGTTCGTGAAAAGGCGCGTGTTTCTGCAGGAGGGTCGTGGGAATTTATCTCATTTGTGGAGGAGCGTTCCTGCTCATTTGTGGAGGAGCGTTCCTGCCGGCGCAACTTTGACCGGAACACCGCGTGCCAGGGACTCCTGCGCGGCATCGGCCACGCGGGAAGCAGCAACAGCGTCCTCCGGGGTGCAAGGGTTCTCACGCTGGCCCAGGACAAGCTCCACAAAGGCTGCCATTTCCGAGCGGTAAGCCTGGTCGAAGCGCTCGGCGAACGTCTTGTGGGGTTCTCCGGATGGGAACGCGATCCCGGCCTCCGCTGATTCCATGGCTGTCTTGTCGTCCAGGCCAACCATGAGGGAACGCTTGGAGCCTTGAATTTCAAGGCGCACGTCGTGGCCGGCCCCGTTGTAGCGGGTGGCGGACACAGTGCCCACCGTGCCGTCGTCGAACGTGATCAATGCCAGCGCCGTGTCCACGTCGCCCACTTCGCCGATGGCGGGATCGCCATTGTTGGACCCCTTGGCATAGACCTCCACGATTTCGCGGCCGGTCAGCCAGCGCAGGATGTCGAAATCGTGGACCGAGCAATCGCGGAACAGGCCGCCGGACGTTGCTAGGAATTCCACGGGCGGCGGAGCCATGTCGCAGGTCACCGCCCGCAGCGAGTGAATCCAGCCGAGCTCGCCGGCTTGGTAGGCACGCCTGGCCGCAAGGTAGCCGGCATCGAAGCGGCGCTGGTGGCCTATCTGCACCACGCCGTGGTTGGCACGGATGTGTTCGAGGACGGGCAACGAATCGGCCACGTTCATTGCCACGGGCTTCTCGCAGAAGACCGGAATACCGGCGTCCACTCCCGCACGGATCAATTCCGGATGCGTGCCGGTTCCAGTAGCGATGACCAGGCCATCCACCCCGGAGGCAATCAAGGCCTCCACCGACGGCAGGAACTCGGCGCCCAGACCGGCCGCCACCTTGCGGGCGTGGTCTTCGGCGACGTCCGTGAGCCGCAACTCCACGTTGATTCCCTGCGCATTCAATTCCCCGTTGAGTGCGGCGATGTTGTTGGCGTGCATCACGCCGATTCGCCCTACTCCGACCAGTCCGAGAACGACGTCTTTCATAGTGCTACCTCCGTTGAAAAGTCTGTTGTGTCCTGACCCGCGCCGTCGTGAACCGGGCCGCCTTGAACGGAGAACGCCCGGCGGAACGCCCCGAGGGCCTCCATGTCGTCTCCGCTGGCCCATGCCTCCATGCCAACGGTTCCTTCATAACCCGCATCCGCGAGCGCCCGGGCCACGGCCGAGTAGTTGATTTCGCCGGTGCCGGGTTCCCAGCGCCCCGGAACGTCCGCCACTTGGATCTCACCGATGTGTGGCAAGGCGGTGCGGACCAGCTCGATGAGGTTCCCCTCCCCCAGCTGTGCGTGGTAAAGGTCCAGCATCATTTTCACGTTGGGGTGTCCGGCCGCTTCCACCAGCGCCAAGGTGTCCTTGGCCCGGGCGAGCGGAATGCCAGGGTGGTCCAGCACGGTGTTGAGGTTCTCGAGACAGAAGGTCAGGCCGTGCTTCTCCCCGAGCGCACCGAGCCGCTCCAGGGTTCGAACCCCGGTGATCCACATGCTGCCGTTGGAGCGGTAGACGGGACGGGCTGCCTTCCCCTCGATCAACTCGGCCGAGTGCACCACCATGCGGCTGACGCCGAGCTCCAGGGCGGTGGGAATCAACGTTTCGGCGGTCCTCACCACGTCATCGGCTGTTTCCGCGTCAACCAAACTCCCGGAGGTGTACCCGGTCATGGAGGAAAAGACCGCGCCGCTCGACTTAAGCGCCGCAATGTCCTTGCTCCTCGAGTCCCAGAGTTCGACGTCGAATCCGGCTTCGTGGATCCGCCGCACCCGTTCGGTAAACGGAAGCTCCGTAAAGACCATTTCGGCACAAACGGCCAGGCGCATCAGACGCCTGCCTTGCTGTTGCTCGAAACGGAGGTGACCGCCACTGGGGCACCTTGCTGAACCGATTCGATGCAGGCCAACGCTATCGCCAAGGCGCGCCGAGCGTCAGCGGCTCCCGGCGTGAGGGTGAAAGCGCGCGACGGCGGCTGCGTGCCATCGCGACGGGCGCGGACTGCCGCTGCGAAGTCGACGAGTTCATCGGTGTAGGCCTCGCGGAACAGCTCCACGTTGAGCCTAGGAGTCTCGGCAGAAAGACCCTCGGCGGTGTACCTCAGGGCAGCAGTTTCAGTGGGCCGTCCTGCCTGCACCATGCCCTTGGAACCGAAGACTTCTCCCCGGACGTCATAGCCGTAGAGAGCGCTGAAATTCGCTTCGGCCACCGCCAGGGCTCCGTTGCTGTAGCGGATGGTGACCACGGCGGTGTCCAGGAATCCTTGATCACGCAGGCTCGGTTCCACCAGCGCGTCCGCAACTGCGTAGACCTCCACCGGCTCGGCGCCTTCGTTGAACCAGTTCAGGGTGTCGAAGTCATGGATGAGGGTTTCCAGGAAGATCGTCCAGGCTGGAATCCTGGCGGCGTGTCCGATGCTCCCGGTGCCGGGATCCCGGGTCAGCGAGCGCAAGAGCTGGGGCACTCCCACAATTCCCTCGGCCAGGTCCTTCTTGGCGGCCTGAAAATCGGTGGCGTAGCGGCGGTTGAAGCCGATCTGGAAATGTACTCCTGCCCTTTCGACGGCGAGCAGTGCGGCGTCGAGCTCTCCGAGGCTCTGCGCGGCAGGCTTCTCGCAAAACACATGCTTGCCGGCGGCAGCGGCCTGGGCAATCAGGGAAGCGTGGAACCGTGCCGGGCTGGCAATGATCACGGCGTCGATGTCCGGATCGGCCATGATGTCCGCGGCGTCAGCGGTGACCTTCGCCGTGCCGAGCTGGGCAGCCACGGACGCTGCCGAATCCACGTTGGGATCGGCGACGGCGGCCAGGACCGCACCGGGAACCCTGCGGGCTATGCTTTCGCCGTGGAACGCCCCCATCCAGCCGGAGCCTATGAGTCCAAGCCTAACCGGGGTGGGAAGTCCGGCGGAGTGCTGTTCGATGTAGGCCATGGGCCCGTCCTTTCGATAGTCAGTACAACAATTGCTCAAGCGGGCGGGTTGCCTTCGCCCGGGAATTCAATGCCCACCTGACGGCGGATCTCATCGGCAACTTCCATGGTCCGGATCGAGGAAGCCAGGGTCCGCTGCTGGGTTTCTCTCTCACCGGCGGCGATGGCACGAGCCGCTGCCGCCGCTTCGTAGTGCAGGCCTTCGAAATGCCCTCCGGCTGGTTCGGCATAGCGAAGCCGCGTGCCGTCCGGGAATCGGATCTCGAAGCCGCCTGGCATGTTGAAGGGGCCGTCAATGGTCAACGTCGCCTCGGAGCCGACGATCGTTGCCGCGGTGGGGGTGAAATTATGCAGATGGGTGTTCATCACGGCCTGGCTTCCGCCCCGGAATTGCATGATGGCGGAGAGCTGGGCGTTGACGCCGGATTCGTGTTGCTGGCCGAAAGCGCACAAGCGCTCCGGCGCCCCCAGGACCTCCGTGATGAGGGCCAGCGGGTAGGTGCCCAGGTCCAGCAGCGGGCCGCCGGCCAGTGCCGGATCGAAGATGCGGTGGCTGCGCTCAAAGTGCTCGCCGTATTCTGCCAGGACAGTTGTCACGGTACCCAGCGTCCCGGCGTCGAGCACTTGCCGGATCACGTCGAACTTCGGAAGGAAGAAGCTCCACATGGCTTCGGCGGCGAAAACGCCGGCTGCCTTGGCCCGGGCCGCGATATCCCGAGCCTGGGCCGCGTTGAGGCCGATCGGTTTCTCGATCAGGACGTGTTTGCCGGCGTCGAGAGCGAGCACGGCAGCGCCGTGGTGGAAGTTGTGGGGCGTGCACACGTACACGATGTCTATATCCGGAGCCGCTGCCAGCTCTTCGTAGCTCCCGTAGGCGGCAGGCACGCCGAAAGCGTCCGCGAAGGCCTTGGACCGGTCGAGTGAACGGGAGCCGACGGCGGCGATCACCTGCGTTGAATGGGCCTGCACCGATTCCGTGAATCTTTCGGCAATCCATCCAGGTCCCATGATCCCCCAGCGCAACGCGGGAGCGTCACGGGAATCCGGAACGCGGGACCCCGCAAGACCAGATGCTGGAAGGCCGGAGGCGACCATCAGTAGACCACTTTCGTGTAGGCTCCGTCGCTGTGGAGCGAACGGATCATGGCTTGGGCAAGCTGCGATGCCCGTAAGCCGTCCTCCCCCGTAGCCAACGGCGCAGGCTCTCCCTTTTCGAGGGCAGAAATCCAGGCCTGAAGCTGCAAGCGGTAGGCGTCAGCGAAACGTGGCCGCCAGTCAGCGGGAATGGTGGAGCGCCGCTGTCCGTCCTGTTGCACGGCCAGCGCGGCCGGTTCCGGTAACGCGGCGGTGCCAAACTCTGAAACGACCTCGCACTGGGTGGTGTAGCCATACTGCGCGTTGAGGAACAGCTCGAGGGTGGCCAGCGTGCCGTCGGCTGCGCGCAGGAGCATGAAGGCGGGGTCCCTCAGATCACCGGTGGTGTGCCGGGAACTGCGCCCCGCCTGCCAGGACACCTCCGTGATGGGTGCGTCCAGCAGCCAGGGGATGATGTCGAGCTCGTGGATGGCGGAATTTGTGATGGCGGATTCCGAGCTTGCACCCGGACCAGCGGACGCCGTCCGGCTAGTGCAATGGACCTGCAAGGGTTCGCCTTGGGTGCGCGCCCGGGTGGATTCGCGCAGTGCGACATAGCCCGGATCGAAGCGCCTCATGAAACCCATCGACAGCAACCTGGCACCGGTGGCGGCGACGATATCGGCCTCGGCCTCCACAACTTCGCGACTTTCAAGGAGCGTGGGAGCCAGCGGCTTTTCGCACAGTACCGGGGTCATTGCTTCGAAGCATTCCAGCACCAGTCCGGCATGGGTGGAGTCATGGGAAGCGACCACGACGGCGTCAACCTCGCTGGAGTTGATCAGCTCGGAAGGATCGGTGGTGATGCGTGCGGATGGCGGCGCGGCGGCCGCCGCACGTCCGGTGTCGAGGTCTGCCACAAAGGTGACTTCGGCCCCGCTGATGGTGGTGGAGAGGTTCCTGATGTGGTCTGCGCCCATAACACCGGCGCCGATAACGCCAACCCGGATCGGCATGCTGTCTTCCCGTCTACTACTTCGTTCAGGTTCCCGCGGCGGCACGGCGAGCGGGGGCCCGTCCGGTCTTCCGGCGGACCCCCGGCTCCCTCCGCGCCGTGTCCATGCGCGCTAGGCGTGCCGCGGGCTGCTTTCCCGTGAGGCGTCATCGACGTCGGCGACGTCGGCGACGTCGGCGGCCTCGGTGACCTCGGCGACTTCGGCTTGGACTTCCTTGACGACGTCGCTGTGTCCGCCGAGCTGTTCGAGCTCGTGGGCCAGTTCGGCCAGTTCGGCGCCACCTGCCATCTGCGCCGTGAGCTCGTCCAGGGTGATGTCCTTCTTGTCGTAGTAGCCGATCGACTTGCCGCGCTTGAGCAGCAGGAACCGGTCACCCACGGGGAAGGCGTGGTGCGGGTTGTGGGTGATGAAGATGACTCCGAGCCCGCGGTCGCGCGCCTGCAGGATGTAGCGGAGCACGACGCCGGACTGCTTGACACCCAGCGCGGCCGTCGGTTCGTCCAGGATCAGGACCTTCGCCCCGAAGTACACGGCCCTCGCGATCGCCACACACTGGCGCTCGCCGCCGGAGAGCTGGCCGATGGGCTGTTCCACATCGCGCAGGTCGATGCCCATCTCGGCCAGTTCCTTGAGCGTGATGTCCTTCATTTTCTGGACGTCCATGGACTTGAAGGGCCCGAACCCGGTGGTCAGTTCCGAGCCGAGGAAGAAGTTCCGCCAGATCGGCATCAGGGGGACCACGGCGAGGTCCTGGTACACGGTGGCGATGCCGACGTCGAGGGCGTCACGGGGAGAGTTGAATTTCCGTTCCTCGCCCATGACGTGCAGCGCGCCTTCGTCGTGCTGGTGCAGGCCGGCAATGATCTTGATCAGCGTGGACTTGCCCGCGCCGTTGTCGCCCAGGACGCAGGTGACGCGGCCGTTGTCCACGGCCATGGTCACGTCGCGCAGGGCGATGATGTTCCCGTAGTGCTTTCCGATCTTGTCCAGGGACAGCAGGTGCACGGGGGTGTGGGTCAGCGGGTCCTTTTCGTCCTTGAGCAGGGTCTGCTGGTCGATCTGTTTTGCATTCATTGGTCCGCCCCTTTACTTGAGCTCTGCGCGGCGTTTGACGATGAGGTTCACGATGGTGGCCAGCAGCAGCATCAAGCCCAGGAAGAACTTGAACCAGTCAGGGTTCCACTGCGCGTAGACGATGCCCTTGTTGGCCATGCCGAAGATGAACGCACCGATCGCCCCGCCCACCGCCGAACCGTAACCACCGGTCAGCAGGCAGCCGCCGATGACTGCGGCGATGATGTACAGGAACTCGTTGCCCACACCTTCACCGGACTGGACTGCGTCGAAGGCGAAGAGGTTGTGCATGCCCAGGATCCAGCCGCAGAAGCCGACCGCCATGAACAGGCCGATCTTGGTCTTCGTCACCGGGACACCCACCGCGCGGGCCGCGTTCGCGTCACCGCCGACGGCGAAGATCCAGTTCCCGACCTTCGTGCGCAACAGCACCCAGGAGGCAATCGCGACCAGGATGATCCAGAAGAACACCGTGATCTTCACCTCAACCCCGCCAATGCTGATCGAGGACGCGAACACCGCGTGGGCCGAATCGAAACCGTCCAACTTGGAAATCGACGGGGACGACACTACTCCCCGATGAGGCGGGTCAGAGCCAGGTTCAGACCCGTGAGCATCAGGAACGTCGCCAGCGTCACGATGAAGCTGGGCAGCTTCGTCTTGACGAGGATCCACCCGTTGATGAAGCCGATGCCGAGCGAAACGACGAGCGCCAGCACGACGCCGACCCACGCGTTCATCGAGAAATACCAGCTGAACAGGGAAGCGGTCAGTGCCGAGGAAATCACGGCCACACCGGTGGAAAGGTCGAACTCGCCGCCGATCATCAACAGCGACACCCCCACCGCCATGATCCCGATCGTCGAGGAACCATACAGTACCGTCGCCAAAGCATTTGGCTGGGTGAACGTCTGCGACACCGAGGCGAAGAAAATGAAGAGGACGACGGCCCCCACGAGGGCGCCGACTTCGGGCCTCCCCAGAAACTTCTGGATCGGGCTGCGGCGTCCGATCCGCTCATCGCCGGGGGCCAAAGCCGGTGCCGGCGGCAGGGTTGCTGTGTTTGCCATAGGAAGAACTCCTTGTTGGTCAGGCCGCGCGGCGGTCACCCGCCGCGCGGCCAGAATCCTGGATCTAGCGGACGCCCTGCTGGGCGAATTTGAGGACGTCGGAAGCGTTGGACTTGTCCACGATGGTCGGTCCGGTCAGGACAGGCTGGCCGCCACCGAGCTTGAATCCTCCACGCTTGGCCTGCCACAGGGAGTCAACGGACATGTAGCCCTGGAGCCACGGCTGCTGGTCCACAGTGAAGATCACGGCGCCATCCACGATCTTTTGGGCGAGGTCTGCGTTCAGGTCGAAGCTGGCAACCTTTGCCGAGCTGCTGGCGTCAGTGACCGACTTGAGGAGCGTGAGGGTGATCGGTGCGCCGAGGCCAATGATGACATCCGCGTCCTTGGCTGCTTGGAGCTTCGCGGTGGCGGTGGATTGGACCGAGGTCATGTCCTTGCCATCGACGTAAAGGATTTCCGTTCCAGGCACTTTCGCCTTGACACCGGCACACCTGGCCTCAAGGCCAACGTGGCCTTGCTGCTGGATTACGCAGACCGGATGCTTGAAGCTCTGTGCGGCGAGCCTGGTGCCCACGGCCTCGCCGGCGAGCTTCTCGTTCGAACCGAAGTGAGTGAATGCCCCGAGCTGTGCCGAGACGCTCTCGCCGGCGTTGAGGCTCACTACGGGAATGCCGGCATCAGTGGCCTTCTTGAGGACGTCCTTGAGGGCATCCGGGGTGGCGAGGGTGACTGCAATGCCGTCAACCTTCTGGTCAATGGCCTGCTGGACGAGCTGTGCCTGGCGCCCAGCTTCGGGGTCGCTTGTGTAGAGGAGGTCAACATTGTCCTTCGCGGACGCTTCCTCAGCGCCCTTGCGGACGATGTCCCAGAACGTGTCGCCTGCCGCTGCGTGGGTGATAAGAGCCACCTTCATGCGCGGAGTGCTCACGGCCTGACCGCCGCCGGCGGCATTGGCGCTGTCAGCCGGCTTCCCGCCTTGGCTGGAACAAGCACTGAGAGCCATCATCGGAACGACGGCCGCTACAAGTGCCGCCTTCCGCCAGGAAAACTTCTTCACGATTTATCTCCTTTGATTGGGGTTGTGGCCCTGCCACTCTGCAGGAGCTCAAAGCCCTCTACACAGATCATGGTGACTAGCCTCACAGATGTCAATACTTTGTCCTGACATTAGGATGTTTTTACGTGAAGGCTCGTTTGATGACGTGGGCCCCTGCCTGGGCTTGCGAAGGCTGGGGGCCGGTGGGGACTAACGTGCCGCGCGGGCCGTCGTCGAGCGGACAACCAGGGCGGGATCGATCAAGGTCTGCCGGGGACTTATGGCAGGATCCTGAATCCTGGCGAGCAGCCTGTGCGCAGCATCAATCCCGACAAGGTCGCTGCGGTTGTCGATCGAGGTGATGTCCAGGTACCTCGATTTGGCCAGCGGAGAGTTGTCATAGCCGATCACCGATATGTCGCCGGGCACCCCCAGCCCGCGCGCCTTGAGTGCGGCAAAGGCGCCCACGGCCATGGTGTCATTGGCTGCGAAGATCGCGGTCGCGTCCGGATGGTGGTCCAGGAGCCAAGAGGCGGCAATGTAACCGTCCTCCTCCGAGGTGCCTTGGGACTCGGCAACTAGAAGTTCGACGCCGGCCGCCTGGATCTGCCGCCGGAAACCGGCGCGCCGGTGGGCTGACGCGCCGTCGGACCCTGAGAGATGACCGATGCGGGTATGGCCGAGCCCCAACAAGTGGTCAGCAGCCATGCCGCCCCCGCCGTCGTCGTCGTTCGTTATGAGATCAGCGCCGGCCGGCACCCCCTTGCGCCACCCGGCCACCACTGTAGGGACCCACGTCCGGGCGAGCATGGACTCGCTCGGTTCCGCGGCGATGACAAGCGCGTCAACATGCATGGCAAGCAACCCGTCGGCGGCTTCCTTGATGCGGTTCTCGCCGGGCTGGGAGTCGGCCAGCATCACGTGGTAACCGAGCTCCGAGAGAACCGACTCCATGCCCCTGAGGAGATCGACGAACCAGAGGTTCCTGTAGTCGTCAATCAGCAGGCCAATGCTCTTGGTCCGATTGCTCGCAAGCGTGGTCGCGGCCCGGCTGGGGCGGTAGCCGAGCTCGGACATTGCCGCCCGGACGGCTTCACGGCGCTTGTCACTGACCCTTTCCGGCGACTGGAGGACCAAGGACACCAACGACGGCGAGACGCCGGCATGCTTGGCAACGTCATAGATGGTCGGGCGGCGGGGTTCGGGACGGGTCGCACTCACGATTCGCAAACCTTTCTACTCTGTTGTCAAGGGCTTTCGCAAGACATTGACAGGACATACTCACATGATTAGGATTTGAGTCCAGTGCTAAATTGTAGCGCTCCAAAACGCCAAAAGGGGTGTTCGGCACCCAGGCTGAATTTCGAAGGAGAAATCAATGGCTGAGAGCCTAGGGGTCGCCGTCATCGGCGCAGGAATGGCCGGCAAGGCACACGCGGCGGCATACCGCACAGCGTCCGCCCTTTACAGCCCCGTGCTTCCGCCGGTGCGCCTCGTCTCCATCGGCGATGTGAACGCAGAGTTCGGGTCCCTCGCTGCCCGACGTTTTGGCTACGAACGCAATGACACCTCGTGGCAGGCGATCGCAGAAGCGGACGATATCGACGTCGTGAGCGTCGTCATCGCGAATTCCCTCCACCGCGAGGTGGTCGAGGGACTCCTGGCCGCAGGCAAGCACGTCCTGTGCGAGAAGCCGCTGAGCGACTCCCTCGAGGATGCCCGCGCCATGGCGGACGCAGCCAACAACGCTTCCAGCATCGCGCGCATTGGCTTCACGTTCCGCCGCACGCCAGGCATCGCCTACATCCGCGACTTGATCCGCACCGGGGTCCTCGGCAAGGTGCTGCACTTCAGCGGCCGCTACTGGACCGACTACGGCTTCAGCCCTTCCGCTCCGATGAGCTGGCGCTACAAGGGCGGCCCCGGCTCGGGTGCACTGGCCGACGTCGGAAGCCACTTGGCCTACGTCTCCGAGTTCCTCTGCGGCGACATCAAGTCCATCAGCGGCGGGCGCCTGAGCACCGTGATCGGCAAGCGCCCACTGCCGCTCGCAGCCGTCATGGGCCACGACCACGCAGCTGTCAGCGACACCTTCGAGGCCGTGGAGAACGACGACTACGCGGCTTTCAACGCAGAGTTCGAAAACGGCGCCGGCAGCTTTGAAGTCTCCCGCGTCGCAGCCGGACACGCCAACAGCCTCAACTTCGAAGTGTTCTGCGAGAACGGTGCGGCCAAGTTCGACCAGCGCCGTCCCTCCGAAATCCAGCTGTTCCTCAACGATGGCTCCGGCAATGAGAACGGCTACCGCCAGGTCATCCTCGGCCCGGGCCACCCCTACATCGCCGGCGGCCTCGCGATGGACGCCCCCGAGGTTGGCTTCGGCCAGAACGACGCCTTCGGCTACCAGGCCCGCGCGTTCCTCGAAGAGGTTGCCGGTTTGCCGGAATCTGAGTCGCTCCCCCGCTGCGCCACGTTCGACGAGGGAGTGCGCAACATGGAACTGCTCGGCGCAGTCACGGAATCCGCGCTCAACGGCGGAAAGACGATCACGCTATGAAACTCGGCGTCTACAACGCAATCCTGCACGACCGGCCGCTTCCGGAGGCCCTCAAGGTCATCGCTGATCTGGGCCTCACGGGAATCGAAATCAACACGGGCGGATTCCTGCCGGCCGTGCACGTCCCCACGTTTGACGACATCCTGGTATCGGATGCCGCGCGGGACGACTACCTGGGGATCTTCGAGGGGACCGGCGTCGCCATTGCAGGCCTGAACTGCAACGGCAACCCCCTGCACCCGAAGCGTGAGATCGGCGAGAAACATGCCGAGGACATCCGCCGGTCCATCCGGCTCGCGGAACGTCTCGGTCAGAACCGGGTGGTGACCATGTCCGGCTTGCCCGGCGGTGAGCCAGGCGCGACCGTGACGAACTGGATTGTCAACGCCTGGAATTCTGCGGCTTTGGATGTGTTGGATTACCAGTGGGACATCGCCGCGAAGTTCTGGCGCGAGACTGACCGTCTGGCCGCTGACCATGGCGTGAAGGTAGCCCTCGAGCTGCACCCGCAGAACATCGTGTTCAACACAGCCGACGTGCACAAACTCATCGAACTGACCGGCGCCACGCACGTCGGCGTCGAGTTGGACGCTTCGCACCTGTTCTGGCAGCAGATGGATCCGGTTGCCGTGGTCCGCGAACTCGGACCCTTGGTTTTCCAGGCCGCCGCGAAAGATGTCCGTGTGAACAGCTCGAATGCCGCTCTGTACGGCGTCCTCGACAACAGCTTCCGCCGGCTCTCACCGGAGGAAAGCCGCACCAACCTCGGTGGCGACGAATGGGCCAACGAGTGGCCCAAAAACTCGGCCTGGGACTTCGTTGCCCTCGGCCGGGGGCACGACACGGCGTACTGGACCGAGTTCCTGCGTGCGCTCCACGAGGTGGATCCCGGCATGCTGGTCAACATCGAACACGAAGACACCTCCCTTGGCAGGATCGAAGGGCTCGAGGTGGCAGCCAAGGTCCTGCGCGATGCTGACGCTGCGCTTTCGGCGTCGCTGAACGTCACGGCCTAGACAGTTCACCGAATCACAGGGCCCCATCCGAAAAATCGGATGGGGCCCTCGGCGCTGACACGCAAGGCCTTCCATTCCCGTCCTTGGTATGCTGGATGATGAATCCATAAAATAGTCAAGCAAGGATTTGTACTAACGGGCAAGGAGGCAGTCATGG
The DNA here is from genome assembly GCF_026683955.1 of Arthrobacter sp. MMS18-M83. NCBI lineage: Bacteria > Bacillati > Actinomycetota > Actinomycetes > Micrococcales > Micrococcaceae > Arthrobacter > Arthrobacter sp. MMS18-M83. The sequence goes on from NZ_CP113343.1 coordinate 1,950,574, forward strand.
AAGAGTTCGCGGACTTCCGGGCACCGCTGTACGAGGTGAAGGCCAATCTTTTCAAGGGGCTGGCTCACCCGGTCAGGATCCGGGTACTGGAGCTGCTGTCGGCGGCACCCGAGGTGTCGGTGACAGAGCTTCTGGCCGCAACGGGCCTGGAGGCTTCGCACCTGTCCCAGCATCTGTCGGTGCTGCGTCGATATCACCTCGTCAAGGGAGAGCGACGGGCATTGCAGATGTTCTACACCTTGGCGTACCCACAGGTCGCGGAACTCCTCTCCGTGGCGAGACTGCTGCTCAACGACATGCTGCACAGCACCCGGGCGCAGCTTGAGTCCTCAGAAGCGACTGCACCCGTTCCATCCGCAGCGGCCAGCACCCGGTGAAGGCCCTGGTCGCGGCCCGGGCTTTCCTGCCCGTACGGCGGGATTACGCGCTGCTGCCGCGTACCTGGAAAGGAGACCTGGTCGCCGGGGTCACCGTCGGCATCGTCGCGCTGCCGCTGGCCCTCGCGTTCGGTGTCAGCTCCGGCGCGGGTGCGGCGAGCGGACTGATCACCGCCGTAATCGCCGGCGTGATCGCGGCCGTCTTCGGTGGTTCCAATATCCAGGTCTCCGGACCCACCGGCGCCATGGTGGTGGTTCTGGGCCCGGTCATCGCCGCCCACGGGCTCGGTGCACTGGCCGCAGTCTCGGTCCTTGCCGGTGTGATAGTGGTTGCCGCCGGGCTACTCAAACTCGGGCGGGTCGTGACGCTCCTGCCTTGGCCGGTGATCGAGGGCTTCACCGTCGGAATCGCGGTAATCATCTTCCTGCAGCAGGTCCCTGCCGCGTTCGGCGCCAAACCCGGGCCCAGCAGCAACGCCGTCGTCTCGGCTATCCAGGCCATCGGCACTGTGTCCCCAACCTCGGTTCTTGCCCCGGTTGCCGTGGTAGCTCTGGTGGCGGTGATCATGGTTGCCTCACCGCGGATCCACCCACGGATCCCGGGCTCGCTCATCGCGATCATCATCGCCACTGCGGCCGCGCAGTTCCTCGACCTGCCCGTGACCCGGATCGGAGCCCTGCCCGCTTCCCTGCCAGCCCCGATGATGCCCTCCCTGGACCTGGCGACGATCACGGCACTGGCCGGGTCCGCGGCCACGATCGCGGCCCTGGCCGCGATCGAGTCGCTGCTCTCGGCACGGGTCGGGGCGTCGATCTCCGATACCGGCCCCTACGACGCGGACCGTGAGCTCCTGGGCCAGGGCCTGGCGTCCGTCGCGTCCGGATTCTTCGGCGGCATGCCAGCCACAGGTGCCATCGCCCGCACCGCGGTGAACATTCGCTCGGGCGGCCGGACACGCCTCGCCGCCATAACCCACGCGCTGGTCCTGCTGGCCGTGGTGTACCTGGCCACCGGCCCGGTTTCCCGCATCCCCCTTGCCGCGCTGGCCGGGGTGCTGATGGTCACCGCGACACGCATGGTCTCCCTCAAGACGCTGCGCAGCGTGATCGGATCAACCCGCGCCGACACGGTCGTGTTCTTCGTCACCGCGCTGATCACGGTGTCCTTCGACCTGATCCAAGCCGTGGAAATCGGGATCGCGGTCGCCGCCTTCTTCGCCCTGCGTGCCTTGGTCCGGTCCAGCGGGGTGCACCGGGAGGAAATCCCCGGCCCGGTCCACGAAGGGGACGAGCACATCGCCGTGTTCCGGCTCGACGGGGCCCTGTTCTTCGCTGCCGCCGAGCGCGTCCTCGAGCGGGTCAGCGCCATCCGGAACGTCGACGTCGTGATCATCCGCATGTCGCAACTGCAGATCCTGGACGCAACCGGGGCCAGAACAATCACAGACATCGTCCAGGCTCTAGAACGCCGCGGAACCACCGTGCTGATCAAAGGGATCCAGGAGCGACACCTTCGGCTCGTCACCCAGGTGGGGGTCCTGGACTCCCTTCGCCACCACAAACACCTGTTCACCGAACTGGCCCCCGCCGTGGAACACGCCCGGAGCCACGTCGCCCGCGCCGCCAGCGCACGCGCCACCCACAACCCCGACAAGAACCCGTAGCCCTACTGGACTTTGGAAATGTACTTGCCCATAGTCTCCAGCTGGTACCGGGAGACCTCGTTGGCATTGTCGTCCTCGGCGAAGACGCTGGACACCATGACCGTGTTCCCCTTGTCCAGGAAGCCGATTTCCTTCAGTCCGCCGAAGAACTCGTCCCAGTTGACGTCGCCGTCGCCGATCTTCAGGTGCTGGTGCACGCGTATGGCGTTGCCGGGCGGGTTGGTGATGTAGCGCAGGCCGTGGGAGGCGTGGTGGTCCATCGTGTCAGACACGTGGACGAGGCGCAGCTTGTCCCCCGCGGCCCGCATGATGTCGAGCGGCTTGTTGCCCATGTGGAAGGTGTGGGAGGCAACGTAGACCATGCCGATGTTGGGCGAGTTCACGCCACGGATGACGCGGAGCGCGGCGAGCCCATCCTCCACGAAGTCGTCCGGGTGCGGGTCGATGAGGACGTCCAGGCCCTCGCGCTCGATGATCGGAAGGAGCTCTTCCATGGAGCGGTAGAAGGCCCTCTCGGACTCCTCGGCCTTTTCCGGACGCCCGCTGAATTCGGTGTTCATGGTCTGCACGCCGAGATCAACGGTGATCTGGATGGCGCGCTTCCAGTAGCGGACGGCGGCCTCGCGGGCGTCCTCATCGGGCCCGGACCAACGCAGCACGGGAAGCACCGAGGCGATCTCGACGTCGGCGTCCTTGCAGGCCTTCTTTAGCTGGCCCACGAGCTCGGCGTCAGCCTTGGGGTGGTTGAAGAACGGGATGAAATCGGCATGCGGGGTCAGCTGGAGGTATTTGTAGCCGAGATCGGCGGCGAGCCGCGGAAATTCCAGCAGGCTGTGGGTGTGGTGGAACGGGGTGGGATCGAGGGCAATCTTCATGGTCACTCCTTTGTGGTGATTCTGCGAAAAGGGTGGCCGGCCGCTCCGCTGCCGGCCAGCCACCCTTCCTCGCGATCGCTGAGATATTACTTGTACAGATCGGGTTTGCTGTTGAGCTGTACGGCGACTCTTTCGCCAGACTTCTGGGCCTCGACGCCTGCTTCGCAGCAAGCGGCGGTGGCGTACCCATCCCAGGCGGTAGGACCGCCGATTTCGCCACGGCGGGCGGCGTCCACCCAAGCCTGGACCTCGACGTCGTACGCGGCACCGAAGCGCTCTTCGAAGCCGGGCGTGACCTTGCCGCCCCAGCGGCCAGCGCTGCGGACGTAAGGACCGCCGTCGCCACCGATGTTCACGATGCCGTCCTCGAAGGACGCCTGGGTCGCGACTTCATAGCCGAACTTGGCGTTGACGTAGATTTCGACGTCGGCCAGGACGCCGGACTCGGTCTCGATCAGGACGTGCTGGGGGTCGTGCTGGCCGCTCGGGGCGTTGCGCGTTGCCTTGCCCAGACGGACCTGGACCGACGTGATTTCCTCACCGGTGAAGAAACGGATGGCATCGAATTCGTGGACCACGGAGTCGTTGATGAGCATCTCATTGGTGAAGCCCGGCGGCGTGGTCGGGTTGCGGTGCTGGTGGTGCAGCATGAGCAGCTCGCCGAGTTCATGGTCGCGGATCACCGAGCCCAGGGCGGCGTATTCGGCGTCGAAGCGGCGCATGAAGCCCACCTGGATGCGCTTGTGGCCGAGCGCCGTTTCGGCCTTGACAACTTTCCAGGCACTCTCGGCATCCGGGGTGAGCGGTTTTTCGCAGAGGATGGGGAAGTCCTTCTCCAGCGCCTTGTAGAGGATTTCCTCGTGCAGGAACCCCGGGGTGGCAATCAGAACGGCGTTGACGTCGCCGTTGTTGAGGGCCTCTTCGGCACTGGCGAGGGCCACGGCGCCGTCGATCCCTGCGATGGCGGCCTGTGCGCGGGAGAGGTCGACGTCGACGACGGCGGCTACTTCAGCGCCGTGGATCCGGGTGCTGAGCCGCTTGATGTGGTCGGCGCCCATGCGGCCTGCGCCGATGACGGCCACGCGGAGAATGTCAGTCAATGTTCTGTCCTTAGTTGTCAGTGCCTGCGAGGTTAAGGGGGTTCTGTCCTACTGCACGGTGGTGCGGGAGCCGCACGAGAGCAGGTAGTTGCGGGTGCGCTTGGCGATGGGCATGGGGACGTCGAGGGCCACGGGGTACATGTCCTGCTCCACAATGCCAAAGATCGGGCGGTTGAGTCCTTCAACGGCCTCGATGACGGCGCGCAGGTCCGGGAGACCGCTCGGCGGTTCGGTCATGACACCGGCCAGGTTGGCTGCGGCCCAGGTCATGTTCTCCTCATTGACTTGTCTCAGGACATCCGGGTTGATCTGCTTCAGGTGCAGGTAGCCGATGCGGTCCGGGTAGTTCTTGATCAGTTCAAGGCTGGACGCCCCGCAATATTCGGCGTGTCCAGTGTCCAGGCACAGGTTCAGGTATTGCGGATCGGTTTCGGCGAGCAGGTGCTCGATGTCGGCTTGGGCTCCAACGTGGGAATCTGCGTGGGAGTGGAACTGCTGCTTCAGGCCGAAGTCCTCCAGCAGCACCTTGCCCATGCGGTTGTGGCCTGCGAACAGATCGTTCCACTGCTCTTGCGACAGTTCGCCGCTCTCTACAGCCTCGCCCGTGACGTCGTCGCGCCACATGGCCGGAATGACCACGATGTGCTCGCCGCCCATGGCCGCGGTCAACTCCGCGACTTTGCGTGCCGGCTCCCAGGCTTCCTCGTACTGAGCGGCACCGCGGTGGAAGGCGGTGAAGACCGTTCCAGCTGTGACCTTGAGGTCGCGCTGCTTGAGTTCCTCGGCAAGGCGGGCGGGGTCGTTCGGCAAGTAGCCGTAGGGGCCAAGTTCGATCCATTTGTAGCCGGACTCAGCCACTTCGTCCAGGAAACGATCCCACGGGGTCTGCTTGGGGTCATCCGCGAACCAGACGCCCCAGGAGTCCGGGGCCGTGCCGATGATGAGTTTGTTCTCTGTCATTGCTCAATCCTTGTTCAAAACGGCGCTCGGCCGGCCCAACTGACTCGCATTTGTTGTCGTTATGAGGGCTCATAACGACAACTACTGCGAGCTAGTTGGGTGGGAGGGCCTAGTTGGAGGGGAAGTTGTAGGAGGCGCCGGAGGCGTGGGTGGGTTCGGGCCAGCGGGACGTGACTACCTTGCCACGGGTGTAGAAGGACACGCCTTCCGGACCGTAGATGTGCTTGTCGCCGAACAGCGAGGCCTTCCACCCGCCGAAGGAGTGGTAGGCCACCGGAACCGGCAGGGGCACGTTGATACCCACCATACCCACAGTCACGGAGCGCTGGAACTTGCGGGCGTTGGCACCGGAGGACGTGAAGATGGCGGTGCCGTTGCCGTAGGGGTTGGAGTTGATGAGCCTGATGCCCTCGTCCAGGTCGCCCACGCGGACCACCACCAGGACGGGTCCGAAGATTTCCTCCGTGTAAGCGGTCATTTCGGTCTTGACGTGGTCGATGACGGTGGGGCCGACCCAGAAGCCGTCCTCGTGGCCCGGGACCACCAGGTCGCGGCCGTCAACGACCATCGCCGCGCCCGCGGCTTCGGCTTCGGTGACGATCCGCACGATGCGTTCCTTGGAGGCCGGAGTGATGACCGGGCCCATTTCGGCGTCGGGCTCGGTGCCGTTCTTGACCTTCACGGCCAGCGCGCGTTCTTCGACCTTCTTGACCAGCAGCTCGGCGGCATCGCCGACGGCGACCGCGACAGAGATGGCCATGCAGCGTTCGCCCGCGGAACCGAAGGCGGCTGCGGCCAGGTGGTCGGCCGCGTTGTCCAGGTCGGCGTCGGGCATGATGATCGCGTGGTTCTTCGCGCCGCCCAGGGCTTGGACCCGCTTGCCGTGCGCGGTGGCGGTTTCGTGGACGTACCGGGCGATCGGGGTGGAGCCGACGAAGGAGATGCCGTCCACGTCCGGGTGGGTCAGGAGGCCATCGACGGTTTCCTTGTCGCCGTGCAAGACCTGGAACACGCCGTCGGGCAGGCCGGCCTGCTTCCAGAGCTTGGCCAGGAGCATGGACGCGGAGGGGTCGCGTTCGGAGGGCTTGAGGATGAACGCGTTGCCGGTGGCGATCGCCATGGGTGCCATCCACAGCGGCACCATGACCGGGAAGTTGAACGGGGTGATGCCGGCGACGACGCCGAGCGGCTCGCGGAAGGAGAACACGTCGATCCCGGTGGAGACCTGGTCCGAGTAGTCGCCCTTGAGCAGTTGCGGGATGCCGCAGGCGAATTCGATGACTTCCAGGCCACGGCCGATCTCGCCCTTCGCATCGGAAATGACCTTGCCGTGCTCTGCCGTGATCAGGGCCGCGAGTTCGTCCACGTGGGAGGCGACGAGTTCGCGGAACTTGAACAGGACCGCGGTGCGCTTGGCCAGGGAGAAATCGCCCCACTTTTCGCTGGCGGCCTTGGCGGCGGCAACGGTGGCGTCAAGATCGGCCCGGTTCGCCAGGCGCAGCTCCGCGGAGACTGCGCCGGTGGCCGGGTTGTAGACCGGCTGGCTGCGATCGCCTGCGCCGGCAGTTTCAACACCGTTGATGAAATGCTTGATGGTGGTCAGTGTGGTCGTCGACATGTGCGGACTTCCTTGTCTGTTGCTTGAAGGGAGCTTGAGGGGCTTAGCCGAGCAGCTTGCGCTGCCGGTTCTTGTGGTCTGTGTACGTCTGGTAGGCCTGCTGGGTGGATTCGAGTTCGGAGACCTGCGAGACGGGAACGTCCCACCAGGATTCGGAGCTCGGAGCGTCCAGCAAGGGGTCCGATTCGACGTGGATGACGATCGGCCCGGACTCCTCCGGTGCCGCCTTCGCGTCGCGGATGGCCTGTTCCAGTTCGGCGATGACCTTCTCCCCCGGTTCGATCCGGATAACCTTCGCGCCGAGGCTTTCGGCGTTAAGGGCAAGGTCGATGGGCAGCCTCTCGCCGGCGTCGAAGGAGTGCTGTTCCTTGTCCAGGACCCGGTACTGCGTGCCGAAGCGCTGGGAGCCCAGCGACTCGGAGAGCGAGCCGATGGAGGCGTAGCCGTGGTTCTGGATCAGGACCACGATCAGCTTGATGCGTTCGGCGACGGCGGTGACCAGTTCGGTGTGCATCATCAGGTAGGAGCCGTCCCCCACCATGACCACGACGTCGCGCTTCTCGCCGCCTGCTGCTGCCTCCGCCAGGGCGGCACGCTTGACACCCAGGCCGCCGGGGATCTCGTAGCCCATGCAGGAGTAGGCGTACTCCACGTGGTAGCCGAACGGATCCCGGACGCGCCACATCTTGTGCAGGTCGCCGGGCAGGGAACCAGCGGCGCAGATGACAACGTCCTGCTTTTCCATGGCCCGGCTGGTAGCGCCGATGATCTCGTTCTGCGCCGGCAGCGGGGTGTGGCGGGTGTCGAAGGCCTCGTCCACGATCGCGTTCCAGCGTTTCTTCTCCGCCGCGATCTTCTGCTCCAGGTCCGCGCCCACACGGTATCCGCCGAGCGCCTGGTTCAGCTTGACCAGGGCCTTGCGGGCGTCCGCGACGATCGGCAGCGTGGTGCCGTGCTTGTAGGCGTCGATCGCGGCCACGTTGATGTTGATGAACTTGACATCGGGGTTCTGGAAAGCAGTGCGCGACGCCGTCGTAAAGTCCTCATATCTGGTACCGATGCCGATGATCACGTCAGCAACGGCCGCGATGGCGTTCGCCGCCGTCGTGCCCGTGGAGCCAATGGCTCCCAGCGAGAACTGGTGGTCCCACGGCAGGACGCCGACGCCAGCTTGGGTGTTGCCCACCGGGATGCCGGTCAGTTCGGCGAACTTGGCGAGTTCCTCGTTGGCGAACGCGTACAGGACCCCGCCGCCGGCGATGATGAGCGGACGTTTGGCGGCACGGATGGCCTCGGCGGCGCGGCGGATGTCGTCGTCGTCCGCTTCGGGCCGGCGGATCCGCCACTCACGCTCGGCGAGGAACTCCTCCGGAACATCCAAGGCCTCGGCCTGGACATCCTGCGGCAGCGAAATGGTCACCGCGCCGGTCTCGGCCGGGTCTGTCAGGACGCGCAGGCCGTGGTGAAATGCCGAGAACAACTGCTCCGGACGGGACACCCGGTCGAAGAACTTGGACAGCGGACGGAAGGCGTCGTTGACCGTGATGTCGTAGGCGTAGGGCAGCTCGAGCTGCTGCAGCACGGGGTCAGCTGCACGGGTGGCGAAGGTATCGCTCGGCAGCAGCAGGACCGGCAGCCGGTTGGTGGTGGCCAGCGCAGCGCCGGTCAGCAGGTTCGAGGAACCGGGCCCGATCGAGGTGCTGATCGCGAAGGTCTGGCGGCGGCGCGTGTGCCTGGCGTAGCCAACGGCCTGGTGCGACTGGGCCTGCTCGTTGCGGCCTTGGTAATACGGCATGATGCTCGGATCGAGCTGCTGGTACTGCTTGAGTGCCTGGCCCACACCGGCGACGTTGCCGTGGCCGAAGATCCCGAAGGTGCCCGGAATCAGGCGTTCCCGGTACTCACTCCCGCCCACGGAATCCACCGTGTACTGCTTGGACAGGAACTCGACAACCGCCTGGGCGACCGTCATTCTGCGCGTTGACATATTTTTCCCCATGGGTCTATTCCGATACTTTCGCAGGTGACTTCAGCAGCGAGGCGGCCGTAGCCACTGCACCGGCCACGTCTCCGTCGGCCGGATACAAAAGGGTCCGTCCCACAGTCAAGCCTTGGACTCCGGGTAAGGCAAGCGCGGCCTGCCAACTTGCGAAGACCTCATCCTGGCCTGCGTCCGGATCCCCGCCGAGCAGGACTGTGGGCAGCGTGGTGGCGGCCATGACCCGTTCCATCTCGGCCACGACAGGCAGCTTCATCCAGGTGTAGGCGCTCGTGGAGCCCAGGCCCTGCGCGATCGCGACGGACTTGATGACGGCATCCGGCGAGAGGTCGTTGCGGACCTTGCCGTTTGCCTCACGGACGGACAGGAAGGGCTCCACCATGGCGATCAACTTGCGCGCCGCGAGGGAGTCCACGGCCTTGGCAGTGGCTTCCAGGATCGACGCCGTATCCGGGTCGCCAAGGCAGATGCGGGTGAGCATCTTGCCGCCATCGGCGCCGAGGGCGTCCAAGGCGGCTGCGGTATGGCCCGTGAAGCGGTCGTCGATTTCGTTGACTAGTCCGGCGAGGCCGCCGCGGTTCATCGAACCGAAGACGAGCTTGCCTTCGAGCGCACCCAGCAGGAGCAGGTCGTCCATGATGTCCGGTGACGCCAGGACCCCGTCGACGGCGGGATTCGCCAAAGCGATCTGCAGCCGGTCCAGCAGGGTCCGGCGGTCCGCCATCGCCACCGGATCAGCACCGACACTCAGGGCGCCGCGGGCCGGGTGGTCGGCCGCCACGATGAAATTCTGGGTCCCGTACTTCAGCCCCGGATGGCGGCGACGTGCGGCGGCGGCGCGAGCAACGGCGTCGGGATCTTCAAGCCGGAGCGCACTCAGGTGCTCGTAACGGCGGGGATCATCATTGAAGCTCAACGTGTTGCTCCTTCTGAAACTGCTGCGTGAGAAGCTGGATTGGTGCCGGCCGGGGTCAGGCGGCCGCGTTCGGCGAGCAACGAGGTGACTTCCTCCGGCGTCGGCATCGCGTCGGCGCAAGAAAGCCGGGAGGCGACAATCGCGCCTGCAGCGTTGGCGTAGTCCAGGATCTGGGCCAAAGGCCAGCCGGACAGCAGGCCGTGGCAAAAAGCGCCGCCGAAGGAGTCACCCGCGCCCAGGCCATTGACAGTCTCAACGGGGACCGGTGCGGAGACGACGCGTTCCGTGCGGGTTTTGGCCATGACACCTTCGGGGCCAAGCTTGACGACGGCGATCTCGACGCCCGCGGCCAGGAGGCGGTCGGCCTGCTCGTCCGGTGTTCCTTCGCCCACGCCCACGGCACATTCCTTGTCGTTGCCGATGGCCACGGTGACGTGGGGCAGGATCTTGGCGACCTCTGCCCGGGCCTCGTCCTCAGACGCCCAGAACATGGGCCGGTAGTCCAGATCCAGGATGGTGTACTGGCCCTGGCTCAAGCCGGTGCGCGGCCGGGCTTCGTGAGCTGCCAGATGGGCGGAGCGGCTAGGCTCCTGGCAGAGGCCGGTCACCGTGGACCAGAAGATGCCGGCGTCCTTAATGGCGTCCAGGTCGAGTTCCTCGGCCTTGATCTGCAGGTCCGGCGCCGTCGGGAACCGTCCGTAGAAGTACAACGGGAAGTCGTGCGGAGGCTGGATCGCGCAGAAGGTGGCCGGCGTTTGAAGGCCCGGCACCGGGGTGACGAAAGCGTCGTCGACCTTGAACTTGCGCAGCTCGCGGTGCAGGTAGATGCCGAAAGGGTCGTCGCCCGTACGCGTGATGACGCCGCTGCGGCGGCCGTGGCGGGCAGCAGCGACGGCCACGTTGGACGGCGAGCCGCCAAGATACTTGCCGAAGGATTGCACGTCCTCCAGTCCCACACCGATGTCGTTCGGGTAGATATCAACGCTGATGCGCCCGATGGTGAGCAGTTCGTGGGTCACGGTGATCGCGGACCTTTCTGTAGTGAACTCTTCTTGCGGGACGGTGAGAGCTCCGGTGCTTTTGCCGGCCCGCACGAGCGGGGCCACAGCACTACTTTGCACCAGAATTCATGTCCTGTCAAAGGTTTGTACTGACATATTTACAACGAAACGTGATGGCCTAAACTACTGCGCGGCGTACGCCTGAATCCGCGCCAAACCGACGGAGTTACCGGGTAGGAACGGCGAGCTCTCCAGTGACATACTGGGCGCGACCAAAGCCGAAGGACCAATCATCGGCGGTATTTTCCACGTAACCGAGGAAGACATCCTCGCCGGCAACACCAATCTCGCCGAGCTGGGCGGCAATGGCAGCGAACAAAGATTGCTTTGCTTCGCGACTACGCCCGCCTTGGGTGAATATCTGGATCATGACCACCCCGGAACTTCGTTCAAAACCAAGCCCGGCATCCTGGGCGAAGATCTGGCCCCGGGGATGCTCGGTGATGACATGGAAGTAGTCACGCTCCGGGATGCCGTACTCGGCAAGGATGGCGTGATGGATTCGCTTGCTGAGTTCGCCGAGCTGCTCCGGCGTACGGCCTTCGTTGACGTCGATGCGGACGAGGGGCATATGCTCTCCTGAGATAGTTTGTCCTGACATACTAACAAACTATCGATTCGGGCCACAAGCCTTGGTCCTAACACCCCTCCCCCTGCAACGCTCGCTCACCTATCCGGCCTTAACCGCCAACGCTCGCTCAGATAACCGCCCTTCCCCGCCAACGCCCGCTCACCTAGCAGGCCCTAACCGCCAACGCTCGCTCACAAGACGTGAGCGAGCGTGCGGCCAAAAGCCTTCAAACGTGAGCGAGCGTGGGTCGTGGCCAACGATCACCGGCCGTCCAACGGTTAAACGACGACGGCGCCTGTCACCTTCACATGGAAGGTGACAGGCGCCGCCGAAAGGGCCCTGCCGTGGTGCTAGAGGGTCGCAAAGACCTCGCGGAGCAGCTTGGCGGTCTCGGACGGCGTCTTGCCGACCTTCACGCCTGCAGCTTCGAGGGCTTCCTTCTTGGCCTGCGCCGTACCCGCAGAGCCGGAGACGATGGCGCCTGCGTGGCCCATGGTCTTGCCCTCGGGGGCGGTGAAGCCAGCAACGTAGCCGACAACCGGCTTGGTGACGTTGGCCTTGATGAAGTCGGCTGCGCGCTCTTCAGCGTCTCCACCGATTTCGCCGATCATGACGATTGCCTTGGTCTCCGGGTCAGCCTCGAACGCAGCCAGGGCGTCGATGTGGGTAGTACCGATGACGGGGTCGCCACCAATGCCGATGGCAGTGGAGAAACCGAGGTCGCGCAGTTCGTACATCATCTGGTAGGTCAAGGTACCGGACTTGGAAACCAGGCCGATGGGGCCCTTGCCCGTGATGTTTGCCGGGGTGATGCCAACCAGGGCTTCGCCCGGGGTGATGATACCGGGGCAGTTCGGCCCGATGATGCGGGTGACCTGCTTGCCGTCAGCGTCCACCGTGGCCTGGGCGAGTGCCCAGAACTCGGCGGAATCCTGAACCGGCACGCCTTCGGTGATGACAACGACCAAGCCGATGCCTGCTTCGATGGCCTCAACCACGGCAGACTTCGTGAATGCCGGCGGAACGAAGACGATCGAGACGTCCGCGCCAGTCTCCGCGATGGCTTCCTTCACAGTGCCGAAGACGGTGATATCCTTGCCGCCGTGCACCACCGTGGTGCCTGCCTTGCGGGCGTTGACGCCACCGACGATGTTGGTGCCGGCCTTGAGCATCAGGGAGGTGTGCTTGGTGCCTTCGCCGCCGGTGATGCCCTGGACGATGACCTTGGAGTCCTTGTTGAGGTAGATAGACATAGTCTTGCGTCCCTTACTTCGCTGCGTTGGCGAGTTCGGCGGCCTTGTCGGCGCCCTCGTCCATGGTGGCTGCCAGGGTAACCAGCGGGTGGTTGGCCTCGGCCAGGATGCGGCGGCCCTCTTCGACGTTGTTGCCGTCGAGTCGGACAACCAGCGGCTTGTTGGCGTGGACGCCAAGCTCGGCAAGTGCGCCGACGATGCCCTTTGCCACAGCGTCACACGCGGTGATGCCACCGAAGACGTTCACGAAAACGCTCTTGACCTGCTCGTCGCCAAGGATGACGTCCAAGCCGGCGGCCATGACCTCAGCGGAAGCTCCACCGCCGATGTCCAGGAAGTTGGCGGGCTTGACGTTGCCGTGGTTTTCGCCTGCGTAAGCAACGACGTCGAGGGTGGACATCACAAGACCGGCGCCGTTGCCGATGATGCCAACCGAGCCGTCAAGCTTCACGTAGTTGAGATCCTGCTCCTTGGCCTTTGCCTCGAGCGGGTCAGCTGCGTCCTTGTCCTCAAGTTCGGCGTGGTGGGGGTGGCGGAAGCCAGCGTTCTCGTCCAGCGAGACCTTGCCGTCGAGGGCAACGATGTCGCCCGCACCCGTCTTGACCAGGGGGTTGACCTCAACCAGGGTTGCGTCTTCCTTCTTGAAGACGTCCCAGAGCTTGAGGATGACGGAGGCGACCTTGCCGCGCAGTTCCTCGGAGAAACCTGCAGCGGCAACGATTTCGTCGGCCTTTGCCTGGTCGATTCCGACTGCGGGGTCGATGGCAACCTTGGCGAGGGCCTCGGGGCGTTCTACGGCGAGCTGCTCGATTTCCATGCCGCCTTCAACGGAGCACATGGCCAGGTAGTTGCGGTTGGCCCGGTCCAGAAGGACGGAGAAGTAGTATTCCTCAGCAATGTCTGCGCCCTGGGCGATCATGACCTTGTTGACGGTGTGGCCCTTGATGTCCATGCCAAGGATGTTGGTGGCGTGCTCGAGCGCTTCGTCAGCGGACTTTGCGACCTTCACACCGCCAGCCTTGCCACGGCCACCGACCTTTACCTGCGCCTTGACGACGGTCACGCCGCCAATGTTCTCGGCTGCAGCCTTTGCTTCTTCAGGAGTGTGCGCCACGATGCCGGCGAGCACGGGTACACCGTGCGCTTCGAACATATCGCGCGCCTGATATTCAAACAGGTCCACGGTTTAGTGTCCTTCTACGTCGAAGTAGTTTCTGTACAGCCGGAAACCACGGTGACCGCGAGAACCGGCTGCGGATAGGTGCGCATCGAACGGCCGCCAAGCAGCCGGTCACATTGCGCAAGTTCCTCTCGAACTTTAGCCCCCCGGGGAGGCCAGCCGGTTCTACAGTACCCGTTAAGTGAGTAACCACACACTTCTATCGACCGTAGAAAAACCGCTATATGACGCGGTTTTCCCGAGCATCGAGCAAACGCATTTCTAGGACGACAGGACGCAGTTGGTCGCTAGGAATCCAGTTTGGTCAGCGGCGCGTAACGCAACAGGAGTCGCTTCTCCCCGACGTCGAACTTCACCTTCGCCACAGTCTTGTCACCGGCGCCCTCGACGCCGATCACGGTGCCGTTGCCGAAGCTGGTGTGGTTCACTTTGTCCCCCACGACGACGGCCACCACTTCCTTTTGCGGCTGGACACGGTTGCGTGCGACGGCGGCAGGCACGTCGGCGTTGAAGCCGGCAGTTGGGCTAGCGGCGGCCCCGCGGGAGGTGCCCGCACCCCAGAAGGAACCGCCGTAACGCCCGGAACCGATGGGCGCGTTGCCCCAGCCGCTGACCTGGCGGGAGGTGCCTTCGCGCTTCCACTCCACGAGTTCGTTCGGGATCTCCTCAAGGAACTGGCTGGCGGGGTTGTATTGGCTCTGGCCCCACATGCTGCGGACTTCTGAGCGGGTCACGTACAGGCGCTTCCGGGCACGGGTAAGGCCCACATAGGCCAGGCGGCGCTCTTCTGCCAGTTCCTTGGGGTCCGTTGCGGAGCGCTGATGCGGGAAGAGCCCGTGTTCCATGCCGGTCAGGAAGACCACCGGGAATTCCAGGCCCTTGGCCGTGTGGAGGGTCATAAGCGTGACCACGCCCATCCGCTTGGCCTCTGCCACTGCGGCGGCTGCGTCCTCGGAGGATCCCTCCGGGGCGTCCGGGATTTGGTCGGCGTCGGCCACGAGCGAGACTTGCTCAAGGAACTCCCCCAGCGAGCCTTCGGGGTTGTCACGCTCGTATTCGCGCACCACGGCCACCAATTCGGCGAGGTTTTCCACGCGCGATTCGTCCTGCGGGTCCGTACTGGCGCGAAGCCCCGCAAGGTACCCGGTTTGTTCGAGGACGGCCTCAAGGGCGGCCGCAGCCCCCGATCCGGAAGCCACCTCGGCTAGGTCATCCAGGAGCTTCACGAAGCCCAGGACCGCGTTCACGGAGCGGGTGGCCATGCCGGGAGCCTGGTCCGCCTTGCGCGCCGCCGCCATGAACGAGGTGCGCTCACGCTCGGCCAAAGCCGCCACGGCGCCCTCGGCGCGGTCGCCGATCCCCCGCTTGGGTTCGTTGAGGACGCGACGCAAATTGACGTCGTCGTCCGGGTTCACCAGGACGCGAAGGTACGCGAGGGCGTCCTTGATTTCCTTGCGTTCGTAGAATCGGGTGCCACCTACCACTTTGTACGGCAGGCCCACGCGGACCAAGACGTCTTCAATGGAGCGGGACTGGGCATTCGTGCGGTAGAAGATGGCGACATCGCCGGGACGCAGTCCGTCCTCGTCCTGGAGCCGGTCGATTTCCTTGGCGATGAACTGGGCCTCGTCGTGCTCGTTCTCCCCCACGTAGCCGATGATCTTCTCGCCGTCGCCTTCGGCCGTCCAAAGTTTCTTATCCGGACGGTTCGGGTTGCGTGAAATAACGGAGTTCGCCGCACTCAGGATGTTCTGCGTGGAACGGTAGTTCTGCTCCAGCTTGATGGTGCGGGCTTCCGGGTAGTCGTTCTCGAATTCGACGATGTTGCGGATGTCCGCACCACGGAAGGCGTAGATGGATTGGTCCGAGTCGCCGACGACGGTGAGCTCGCTCGCGTGGGGACCCTCGCCGACGATTTCGCGGACCAAGGCGTACTGGGCATGGTTGGTGTCCTGGTATTCGTCCACGAGGACGTGCCGGAAACGGCGGCGATAGGACTCTGCGAGCGCGGGGAAGGCACGGAACATGTAGACGGTCTGCGCGATGAGGTCGTCGAAGTCCATGGCGTTGGCCTGGCGCAGGCGCTGGGTGTAGCCCTTGAAAACCTCGGCCACGGCCTGCTCGAAGGGTTCGTTGTAGTTGGCGCTGGAGGCGAACGCGTCGTCGTCGATGAGCTCGTTTTTGAGGGCCGAGATCTTGTGCTGGATGGCCTTGGGGGCGAACTTCTTGGGGTCGATGTCCAGGTTCTTGGCGACGAGCGTGATGAGCCGCAGGGAGTCGGCGGAATCGTAGATGGAGAAGTTGGAGTTTAGCCCGACGTTGGCAGCCTCCCGGCGCAGGATGCGCACGCAGGAGGAGTGGAAGGTGGAGATCCACATGGTTTTGGCGCGGCCGCCTACCAAGGCTTCGATGCGTTCCCGCATTTCCGCGGCTGCCTTGTTGGTGAACGTGATGGCCAGGATCTCGCCGTGATGGGCCCGACCCGTGGCGATCAAGTAGGCAATGCGGTTTGATAGCACGCGGGTTTTGCCCGAACCTGCGCCGGCCACGATCAGCAAAGGGCTGCCGGCATGTTTGACGGCTTCCTCTTGCTGCGGGTTCAACCCCTGAAGCAGTGCCTCGGCGGACGGCAGGCCCGAGTGGCCCCGACCGTGTCCACCACTGGCCGCATCACCGCCGGGCGTACCGCCCCAGGACACTCCGCCGGACGCGCGACCACCGGGTGCACCGGGTCCGGGCGCACCGTCACCGGGCGCACCGGATCCGGCGTCGTGCCCAAGCTGGCCGCTGGCGTCGGGCAAGCCTCGTTCGAAGTCCGGCATCCCACCTCCGGCGCGCGAAAGCATGGCAGGGGCGGCCTTGGTGGCAGCTTTGCTGGCAACTTTGAAAGGGCCATCCGCGTACGGGTCAAACAACATATCCATGGTGTTTACCAGTCTAGGCGGTGGCTCTGACACCGGATGTCCGGATACCACTCACGAGCCCTGGCCAATCCACCCGAAGGGACATGCCCCTTCTTCGCTTGAACCACTGGACATAACAGCGCTATGTCCACCCCTCACACCAAGGAGAGCGCATGCTCGGTGGAACCCGAGCACTATGTCCAACCCGAATGCTAAGGAGAGAGCATGCTCACATGAGTTGCGGCACCGAGGTGAGCGCCACGCGCAACTCGCGGACCGCCGTCGCGCCTCCGGCGATGAACCAATCGAGGCCGTTGACGCGCACGACGTCGGTGTCCCCGCCGGCCGCGCGGACGATCGCCTTGCCGGGGAGCCAGTCCCACTCGGGGCAGCTGTGTTGGAACCAGCAGCCCAGTTCACCGTCGGCCACCCTGCCGAGATCGCAGGAGCCGGATCCGAACATGCGCAGCGAGGCTGTGGACACCGCTGCGGCGTGCCATGGCATCGCAGCGCGGGGATCGGCCAGCCACTTGGGGTGGATGTAGGTAGCGGCGCCGAGTTCACTGAGGTCCGCCCCCGACGGTCCGGAGATCCGTTCATCGTTGAGCACTGCGGGGTGGCCTTCCCCGCCAATCCAGAGCTTGTCCAACTCGGGCTGGTAGATGGCTCCGAGGATGACGTCGGGATCCGAGGCGACACCGTGCGATGCCGGCCGCTCGTGCTTCAAGGCGATCGCCGAGCACCAGTACGTGGAGCCGTGCAGGAAATTGTAGGTACCGTCCACAGGGTCGATCACCCACATGCGGCCGCTGGTTCCTGCCACCGAGCTTCCCTCTTCGCCAAGGATGCCGTCGTCCGGACGGCAGCGGCGCAGTTGCTCAAGGACATAGGCCTCGGCCGCATGGTCCGCGGCGGTCACCACGTCCGAAACCGAGGTCTTGCGTTCTCCCTGCAACCCGCCCATCCGCATCAGCAGGGCAAGTTGCCCGGCTTCCCGGACCAGGGCAGCAGCCAGTTCGTAGTCGTCCAGCGATGGGTCAAGTTCTGTGGCGGAGTGCCTGCCTGTGGTCATGAGTCCAGCTTATGTGGCTGGATAATGATTCATATGGCCAAGACCCCTGCCCAACGCATCAAGAAACACGGCGCCAACGCTGCCGTCCCGCAGCACCACTTGCCGTCAGTGGTCAATCCCACCACGCAGCGGTCCCCCGAGAAAGCACAAAGCAACGCGAAGCTCGTGGTGATCGCCGGGGTCGTGGCCAGCCTTTTGCTGTTCTGGTACGTGCATCTCCTGACCCTCAACCAGATGACCCAGTTGTCGGGCGGCATGGCCATGCCTGATTCCCTCATTGGCGGATTCTCCACGGATTACATCCAGCAGTTGCACTCCGCGATGAACGATGACGCCCGTGGCCAGCTCAGCTACATCCACAAAACCGCGGGAACCCTTTTTCCGCTGATCTTCGGCTTCACCTGGCTTCTGCTCATCGGCACCAACGTGGCCGGCAAGGCACTGCGTTGGATTCTGTGGGCGGCTCCCCTGCTGTTCGCGGTGGTCCGGTTGTGGAGCAACGTTGCGGTTGACGCTGCGCTGGGATCGGCCGTGCCCGACGCCGGACAGGTGGCTTTGGCGTCCATGCTCACTGTCTTGGGCTGGGTGCTTTTCCTGCTAAGCATTTTTGCTGGCGGCGCGGCTGTGTTTATGGGGCGTCGGCGTTCAACGAGCGCCTGACGATCCTGCGTTCCCGATGCACTCGCTGCGCCACCACCAGGCCAACGAGCGAGAGCCCGAGGATGATCGGGTAGGCCATGGTTCGTTCGATGGCGCCGGGCTCGTCCACGCGCAGCGCCGAAGCAAGGACAAAAATCGTTGCGCCCGAGGACACCACACCGAAGAGCAGCACCATCCAGGACATCGTGGTCCGTCGCAGCCATACCAGGCCCAGCAATGCCAGTGCCAGCGGTCCCGCAATGAAATACAGCCCCGCTCCCGTCAAGTGCCAAGCCAGCGCAGTGTCCTCCGGAACCAGTCCCACGATGGTTTGGCCGATGCCGGCCACCAGCACCAGTACGCGCACAGCACAGGCAGCAAGCCACGGTACCTTTCCGGGGCCGGAACGGACGTATCGCTGCCCCGGTTGCGCAGCCACGGACAACACCGCCGAGCTCAGCAGCACGGCACCTAGCACCATGGCAAGGCCTTGCAGGACGAAGGAGGCGTTCATGAGCCAGTTCAGTGGCGAACAGACCTCGTGGCCGTTGAACTGCCCGCACTTGGCTGCGCCGAGGTCGCTGATGACATAGGCGCGGCGATCGTAGCCAGGAGTGCCTTGCCAAGCGGCCATGGCGGCGGCTTCAACAATGAAGTAGTGGATGAGGCTGAGGGAGGCCCATGCCCCCACCAGCTCGCGTCTTCCGGCGATGTCCGGGAGCAAACCACGTTCTTCGGACAAAGGGTTCCCGGCCCGCGGGGGGCCCGCCGTCGTCATAGCGCCAGAATAGCCGCCCGTGGTGCGGGAACGAAGACCCGGGAAAGAAGACGCTCCGAAACGAAGGGGCCCCCGGTCCGCGGGCGTTACTCCTGTTCCGGACCGGTTTCCGGGGCTAGCATCTCCCGGGCTTGGAGCGCACGCTGGTGGGCGCCGGCTTTGTCGAATCGGTCAGCCGCTTCGAGCAGGCTTTCCCTTGCTGACTGCTTGCTCCCGGTATCGGCTTGGGCACGGGCCATTAAGAGGAATATTTCGCCTGCCATCTGCGGTGGCAGTTGGTCGGCACGGCCCCTGAGTTCGTCCAGCAACTCGATTGCCGCGCCGGCGTCGCCCGCGAGGTAGGTCCAATGCGCGCGGTTGAGCCGAAGCAGGAGAATTTCCTCTTCGTTGCCGCCCACCACATCCGTGGCAAGCTCCGCCCGTTCAATGCACCGCAGGGTGGCGGCATCTGCCACTTCGGCGGCCAGCCTCATCGCTGCCGATGCCTTGTTGAATTTGGCCCAGACATCAAGGTTCCGGGAAGGGGAAAAGGTTTCCGCTGCAAGCTCATGGTAGTGGAGCCCTTCATCGACCTTGTCGCAAAGGAAGGCCACATTGCCGATCACCCAGTACGCCTTGCCGGCTAGCTGGTCATCCATTTCATCGGAGATTCTTGCCGAGAGGGACAAGCACTCCTCCCAGGCCTCCTCCAGCTTGCCGGACTCGCCAAACGCGGCAATCAGTGCCTGCCTGGCATGGACGTCGATTTCCATGTCGGCGTCATCATCGACCAGTCCAACTGCCGACGCCGCAGCCGAGGTGGCTATCTCAAGGAGCCCTTCACCCCGCAGGGAATTCGCCATCAAAATGAGTGCCCGGGCCCGGTGTTGGGGTGAAGCCGCAGCCAACGATGCCTCAAAAAGGGACCTCGCCAGCTCAGTGCTCGCAGCGAAATCACCTGCGTCGAGCAGATTCTCCGCTTGAAGGAAAGTCATGTTCCACCACCCGGTGGAATCGCCCTCATCAAGGGCAATATCAGCGGCCGAGCGCGCACCATCGGCGGCCTTAGCGAAGTCGTGGCTGGCCCGGTGCCCCCTCGCCTGCAGTTCAGCGGCGGCGTACGACGGCGCAACCTTCTTTTCTCCCATGGGTCCATTATGTCTCTGAGACACTCCGCCGATGATTCAGGCGAGCGTTTAGCATGTTTCTGTACCGCGCGGACGAACACTGATGACACGGCGTGTCGCTACTCTTATAATGAGCATGCTTCACTTCGTTCACTCCAGTCGCATCAGTCACTCATATCAGGAGCTTCCGCATGAAAAGAACTATCGCCGCTCTCCTCGCTGCCGCAGCAATCTTGCTTGCCGGAATTTCCGGCTCGGCAGCCGTTTCCGCAAGCAGCGAGAGTCCCTCAAACGACTCGTCCATAGCCACTGGCTGGTGGCCGAACTTCGCCCACAACTCGACGGAAGCCACTGGCTGGTGGCCCAACTTCGCCCAGAACTCGGCAGAAGCCACTGGCTGGTGGCCCAACGCCGCAACCCAGGGTTCGGCCCAGGCCGTTGGCTGGTGGCCCAACTCCACCACTCAGGGTTCGCCTCAGGCCACCGGCTGGTGGCCCAACTCCACCCCGTCCAACTAGCAATACCTGAAAGGCACCGGACCAAGGTCCGGTGCCTTTCAGTTGCCGCTTAGTTGCCGCCGCAACTCCGCTCAGGCGCCGCGCAGCAGTTCCGCGAATTTCTCCGGTGGCATGGGCCGGCCGAAGTAGTACCCCTGGCCGCTGGCACAACCGAGACGGGAAAGCTCAGCCGCTTGGTCTGCCGTTTCGATACCCTCAGCAACCGCCTGCATTCCGCAGGCGTGGATGAGCTGAAGAACCGCCGCCACAAAGTCACGTTCCTTGTCGTCCGTGCCCAAGCCCTGGATCAGGGACCGGTCAATCTTGACCACGTTGACCGGGAGGTTGCGTAGATAGCTGATGGACGAATAGCCAGTGCCGAAATCATCAATCTCCAAGCGGATCCCCAGGCGCCGGAGGCCGGTCAGCGAGTATTTGTCGATATCGCTGCCGTTCAGGGCCATCGACTCCGTGAGTTCGATGACCAGCCTGGCTGCTTCCACTCCGGTCTCGGCGAGCACTTCCCGCACATGCTCGATCAAGTCGAGGCTTTGAAGTTCAGTTGTTGAAATATTGACCCGCATGCTGAAGTCTTCTTCCACCCCCGGGCCGTCCTGCCACTCGCGCAATTGCCGCATCGCTTGGCGAAGGACCCAATAGCCCAGATCGATGATGATGCCGGTTTCCTCGGCCAACGGAATGAACGCATCCGGCATCAGCAATCCCCTGTCGGGGTGGTTCCACCGCACCAGCGCTTCCGCGCCTTCAATCCGGCCCGAGCTCAACTCGACAACAGGCTGGTAGTAGAGGACCAACTGATCTGTCCGGATGGCTTCACGCAGCTCCGAGATCATGAGGCCTTGGAGTCGGCGTGCGTACAACAAGGCGGGCTCGAAGACCCTCACAGTGCTCCGCTGCTCGGCCTTGGCCGCATACATCGCCGTATCGGCTTCCATCACGAGGTCGTCCACTGACTGCCCAGGTTCGCCAACCGTGAGCCCGATGCTTGTTCCGCAGATGATCCGCACTTCGCCAATTTCGATGCTCTCGCCCACTGCCCGGAGGATCCGTTTGGCCACTCCGCGCGCGTGCGCCGCGTTGGATTTTGGCAGCATGACGGCAAACTCGTCCCCGCCGAGCCTGGCCACCGTGTCTCCTTCGCGGACCGCCGCGAGCAAGCGATTGGCGGTGACCTGCAGAACAGTGTCGCCGGCACCGTGCCCCAGGGTGTCGTTGATGCCCTTGAACGAGTTCAGGTCCAAGACGAGCAATGCGGGTGGAAGTTCTCCCCGTTCGGACTCCGCCAGCTCGTGGCTCAGTGCCCTGTTGAGGGCAGTGCGGTTGGCCAGCTGGGTCAGTGGATCTGTGAGGGCCATCCTCTCGAGTTCGATTTGGGCCTCGCGCAGCATGGCTGTGCGGTTTTCGACCCGGTCCTCGAGTTCCTGGTAGATGGCTTGAAGATCGTCCGCCATGAGGTTGATGCCGGTAATGACGGCAGCCACTTCGTCTCGCGGACCCGAGACCGGGATCCGTGTGCTGAGGTCGCCGTCCGCAATCCGGGCTACCCCTTCAACGAGGGCAAGGAGTCGTGGATCCTGGGGCTCATGATTCACGGTGGCGCTCTCTCAGCCAGTCGCGGGCTTCCGCCTCGGAGGTGAAGAACCGCGCCGGAACTGATTCCGGCTTTGCGCGAAGGAGGTAGTGCGCGATCACCCGATCGACGGGGCTTTCCCCCAGCAAGGCACATGCCGAAACAAACACTGAATTCGTGTAAGCCAGGCGCGCCTCGTTCGTCACTGACAGCACTCCGGTCACCGTCAGCAGCAGTGGCAGCCTCCGTCCTTCCGCAAAAGCCCGGACGGCCGCGGCGGCAGCCCGGGCCTCCGGCGAGCGGACCACGGTGTTGGGCGGCAGGGTGACCTCAACGATGCCGTCTTGCGACAAGTCGACCGTGATCTGTTCCGTAACACCGAAGACCGTTTCCGAAGAAACATGAAGCGCACCATCGGGAAGCCGGGATTCCTGGGCAGGCAGGGTCTGGGCGCTCATCGCTGTGTGGCCCGCCGGCGTCGGGCAATCAGCCCGCGAAGGTCCTGAAAGGCACGAACCAGGAGGTAGGATGTTTCCTTTATGGGAAATATGAAGCCTGCGTGTCCCGTGCGACGCAGAACAAGCTGATGAGTCATGGGTCCTAGGTTCTGCCGTGTCGATCAATCTAGTTCAGCGCCAAGCTGCGTGGAACCCTCAGCCCGGCGCCATTCCGGTGAGTGCACTCATGATAATGCACAGACTGCCCTCCCATTGACATGAGGCTACCCCTGAAAAGTCAGCGTCTTGCAAACCGCGCCGCTGTCCGTCGTACTTCCCGGACCCGTTGCGCCACCACCAGCCCCGCAGCGCAAAATCCGACGGTGATCGGATAGGCCATCAGGCGTTCCAAGGTTCCGGGTTCCGGGACATCCATCCGGGTCAGGCCGCCCACCACGAGGGCGCCCAGCGACACCGTTCCAGCCACGAGAATGAACCAACTCATGGGCGTATGCGGCAGCCAGAGCAGCCCGAGGAGCAACAGGGCGAACGCTCCGCCGATGAAGAACATGAGTGCGCCAACAAGATGCAAGGGAGACCTGAGGTCTTCCGGCACACACCCGACAATGACAGTTCCCAGCCCGGAGATGCCCGTGAAAACGCGGACCGCGACGGCGGACGTCCACGCTTTGCGATAGGCGGCGCCTTGCTGGATCCGCACACCGGGACGGGCCGCTATACACAGGAGCGCGGAGCTGAGCAGCAGCGCCCCAAACAGCATTCCAAGGCCCTGCACCACAAAGGACGCATTCATGAGCAGATGGAGCGGCGAACAGATGTCACGGTGCTCGTAGATCCCGCAGTTGATGGCGCCAAGGTCGCTGATGAAACCAGTCCGGCGATCGTACGCCTCGGGCCCGCGCCAGGCTTCGATCACTGCCGATTCGGCCACGAAATACTGCACCACGCTCAACTGCGCCCAGCCGCCAATGATCGATCGGGTCGAGGCCAGGTCCGGCAGGTAGTCGCCGGGGGCGGCCGGCACCGTCATCTGATCTCCCATGCGGGCCAGCCTAGCGGCACATACGGAGAGGCGACGGTTTGTCGGTGTTCGAGGGCTGCCCCGGCAGCTTGTATGCTTGTATGCGTGCCCGGCCAGCGGCTCCCAGGAGCTTCCGGCACGCGCACAGGCCCTCGTAGCTCAGTGGATAGAGCACGGCTCTCCTAAAGCCGGTGTCGTTGGTTCGATTCCAATCGAGGGCACTTGAAAGACCAGCCGCACAGATCGTCTCCGACGCAAGACCTGCGGGCCTACCTGCTGGGCAGCTGGACCGTGGACCGGTCCCTGTGGGACAGGGCGAGCGGCACTCGTGGCGCGTTCACCGGCGTCGTGCGCTATTCAAAAACCCCCGACGGCGGGCTCCTCCTCCGCGAAGACGGCACCATGACCTGGCCCACCCACACCGGCCCGGCCTTCCGCGAATACCTCCTGAAGCCTTCGGACTCGCCCGCCGCGATGGACGTCTACTTCCCTGATGGCAAACCCTTCCATCGCATGAGCTTCACAGCTCATGCCAACCAAGACCGTCACTGGTGCGATCCTGATGACTACAAAGTCAGTTACCTCTGGGGCGGGCCGGATGCCTTTAGCTTCGCCTGGGACGTCCACGGACCAGCCAAGGATCTGCTGCTGGAATCGCAGCTGAGGAGAGAACGATGACCCCTGACAGCCCAGCCAAGGACCTGATCGTAGTCAGCGCGGTCTGCGTCTACGACGACGCCGGGCGGCTGCTGACGGTCCGAAAGCGCGGCACGGAGAAATTCATGCACCCGGGAGGCAAGCCGGAACCCGGCGAAACGGCGGCCGAGGCGGCATCCCGCGAGCTGGCCGAGGAAGTCGGAATCGCCATCGACCCCGCGGACCTGCAGCCCTTGGGCAGCTGGCTCGCCGTCGCCGCCAATGAGGCCGCCACGGACATCGAGGCCACCGTCTTCATCGCTCCGGGCACCTGGGAGGCCCATCCCTCGGCCGAAATAGCAGAGATCCGCTGGCTGGACCTCACGGTTGAACTTCCGGACGATCTGGCCCCGCTCCTGACGGACCATGTCTTGCCGATGCTTGCGAAAAGATGAGGCTACGCACGCAAGGAAAATCCGCGTCTAACACCGCCTAAACTTCGCGGTTTTCCCATGAAAATCCAGCGAGAACTGACTATAGTGGTCGCACAGTTTGTTTTAACTTGATACAGGCTGCATTGTCAGGTCCAGCTGGGGGATCGCATGCAATCTATTGTTCAGCGCCGGCGCGCCGCTGAAGACGGGCGCGCCGCTGAAGACGGGCGCGCCACTGAAGAGCCCGGTGGAGAACGGACAAAGTTCCGTGACACTCCACGCGAGGTCAGGGCCTACTCGGCTGCGGGAATCGCCGCTTGGGCGGCGCAACTGGGTCCCCCCGCGCCGGAGGCTCCGCGTTCCCGCAGAATGGCGAGGACCGGCGGCTTAGTTTCGATCGCGGCTTTGTTGCTCTACCTGACGTGGCGTATCTCGTTCACCATGCCGCTTGGTGGCTGGGACCATGTCATCGCTTGGACGCTGGTGACGTTTGAGGCCCTCCCCCTTGTGGGGCTCGTCCTGAAGTCCATCACGCTGTGGAACATCGATTGTCATGCCCCGGAGCCGGTAGCCGAACCGCCCAATGGCATGAGGGTCGCCGTGTTGATCCCCACGTACAACGAACCGGTGGAGGTCCTTGCCCCCACGATCGCCGCGGCCTGCGCCCTTCAACCGAACCACGAGACATGGGTGTTGGATGACGGATCCCGCCCGTGGGTTGACGAGATGTGCGCGTCCTTCGGCGCGCGCTTTGTAACCCGCACCGAGCATGATCATGCCAAGGCGGGCAACATGAACCACGCGCTGGATCTGATGGCCGCCGAGGAAGCCGCCGGCAAAGACCCAATCGACATCATTGCCGTGCTGGACTGCGACCACGTACCCCTCCCGACATTCCTGACGGCCACCTTGGGCTGGTTCGCCGACGAGGAAATCGCCCTTGTCCAAGGGCCGCAGGCGTTCTATAACTCCGGAGCCTTCGACGACGACGGAATCTCCGGCGAGCAGGGGCTGTTCTTCAACGTCCTCATGCCCTCACGCAACGTTCCCGGCGCGGGGCCTTTCTGGTGCGGGTCAACATCCTTGCTCCGCGTCAAGGCACTTCGTGAGGTAGGTGGTGTAGCCACCGAAACCATCACCGAGGACATGCACACCACCCTCAAGCTCATCCGGATCGGGCGGAAGACCGTGTACCACCACCAAACCCTGGCAGTGGGCCTGGCCCCGGCAACGGCCGATCAGTACCTGCTGCAACGCCGCCGTTGGGGCATGGGCGCGATGCAGATCCTTACTTACGAGCGCCTGTGGGCCGCCAAGAGCTGGATGACCTGGCGGAACTTCCAGGAATACATCAACGGAACCTTATGGTGGCTGGAAGGCATTGCTACCCTGATTGCGTTCATTATTCCGATGGCGGTGATGATCTCAGGAGCCCAGACCTCGACCGCCGGCCCCGTGGAGTTCACCCTCGCCTTTGGAGCCATGTTCTGGGTCCGTTTGTGGGGCGCAAAAAGACTCATGCGCCACCAGATCCACTGGCCGACGGCGTTCGCCCTGCGGATCTTCCGGGTCCCGGTTGGCATGGCCTGCCTCTGGTGGCTCGTCTCGCGCAAGACCCTCGAGTTCCAAGTCACTCCCAAAGGCGCTGCAGAGCTTCGACTCCGCGGGCGTGCCCCGTGGGTCCTCCTTGTGTTGATCTTCATCGTGGCCGGGATCATTCTCTACGCAGCCGCGGGAGTCCTGGGATGGGTGCCCTGGCGGACAAGTCCGGGCTCCACTATTGCCGCCGGCGTGTGGCTGGTGTTGGCCGGAGTGGTCCTCGTTCTGGGAACGCTCCGGATCCGAGCCGCCGAATTCGCCACATCACGAAGGAACGCCCACCGGGCCACCATCAACATACCCGTCACGGTTGAGGGTGTCCCTGGCGAATTGCTTGATATCTCCATGGGTGGCGCCGCAGTTCAAGTGGAGGCCGACGCGCTGCCGGAGGCTGGCCGCGTTCACCTGGCGCTGCCGGGGGCCAAACCGATTGCCTTGGACATCGTTCGGGTCTGGTCCACGTCAAGGAACGGCCGCACGGCGTCACTGCAGGTTCACGACGGCGACTGGAACGCCTATCGAAGCCTCGCACTCTGGCTTTTCCACACTCCCGATAATGTGTTGCCCGGCTTTCCTCCCGGCGTTCCTGCCATCGCAACTCGGGAGTCAGCATGAGCCGGTACAAGATTCGAAAGCCCGCCCTTGCTTGGATAGTGGTGGCCACCGGGGCGGCCGTGGTCATCCTGGCGATGATCCTCGACGCAAACCAAGGGACGTGGGCGTCACAGACCGTCGGCGATTTCGCTATCCTGGCAGCCGTACTGATCGCTTCAGCCAGTTGCGCCCGCGCCGCCATGCGGCAGGACGAAAGTGCCCGCGCCTGGTGGTTCATGACCCTGGCCACGCTCGTCTGGGCCGTGGCCCAATCAATCTGGACGTTCTTCGGACTCACCCTAGACCACGACTATCCCTACCCCTCGGTAGCCGACGCCCTTTTCGTCGGCTATTCGATCCCGGCCGCGATCGGCCTCTACTTGTTCCCCCGTCCCCGGGTTTCCCGGGTTGCTTTCCTGCGCGGACTCCTGGATGCGGCAGTAATCGCCTCCGCCGTGCTTTTCATGAGCTGGGCCACCGTCCTCGGTTCCATGTACAGGGCCGGAGGGCAGGAAACCCTTGTCTATCTCACCGGTCTTGCTTATCCGGTTGCCGATATCGTGATGGTCTCCATAGTCCTCATGCTCATGATGAGGAGGGCACCAGGGGAGCGCCTCAGGTGGGTCTGCCTAGGTGGCGGGCTGCTGATCCTTGCGATCACTGACAGTACCTACGTGGACCTGACCTCCGACGGCGTCACTGGACTGACCGGAACACCCCTGGCCGCAGGTTGGATCGCAGCGTTCCTGCTGATCGCCCTCGCCCCGCTGGTCCCCTACGCCCCGCGTCCACGGACCGACCGGCGCCTCTACACCTTGGCCTTGGAACTCCTCCCCTACGTCCCCGTCTTCGGTGCCGTCATGGTGGCGCCCATACGTGTTGGGCGTCCCAGCGACCCTTTCCTCCAGACCGTAGGCCTTACTGCGCTCGCCCTGGCCGTTACGCGACAGATTCTCATCATCCTGGAGAACATCGCCCTGACGCGGGATCTCGAGTCCAAGGTTGCCCAGCGCACGGCTGAACTCGAAGGTCTGGGCGCCATTGTGAACTCATCGGCCGATGCCATCGTGGGCAAGACCCCGGACGGCGTCATCACCAGCTGGAATCCCGGCGCCGAACGGATCTACGGGTACAGCGCCGCGGAGGCAATTGGCAGGCATGTTTCCTTCATCATTCCGGACGATCTTGAGGACGAGGAAGAAGGCCTCCTCGCGGCGATCGCGGCTGGCGGGGAAACGCGCAGCTACGAGACGGAACGACTACGAGGCGACGGCTCCATTGTGCCCATCTCCCTGACGATGTCCCCCATCCGCGGTGCTGGCGGCATCCACGGAGTTGCCACGATATCCCGGGACATCACCGAACGTCGGCTCGCGCAGGCCGAGTTGGTGACCGCGCGGGAAGCCGCCGAGGAATCCAGCCGCTTGAAGTCTGAGTTCCTGGCGACAATGAGCCATGAAATCCGCACGCCGATGAACGGCGTCATTGGATTAACCGGCCTGCTACTGGACACCCCCTTGGAAGAAACCCAGCGGCAATATGCCGAGGGCGTCAAAGGGGCGGGCGAAGCCCTGCTGGCCCTGATCAACGACATTCTGGACTTCTCGAAACTCGAAGCGGGCAAGGTTGACCTGGACCCCGCACCGTTCAATCCACGCACCCTGGTGGAGGAGCTCGCAGCCCTCCTGGCGGAAGCCGCCCAGGCCAAGGGCCTGGAACTCATCGCGTACTGCCGCCCGGAGGTTCCGGCGATGCTGGTGGGCGACGCAGGCCGCATCAGGCAGATTCTCCTCAATCTGGCCTCGAATGCCGTGAAGTTCACGCCTTCCGGTGAAGTCGTCATCAGCGTGAAGGTCGTGGAGAAGGACCCCGCAAACGTCTGGGTGCGCTTCGAAGTCCGTGACACCGGGATCGGGATCGGGGCAGCAGATCATCTCAGGCTCTTCGAGTCCTTCTCACAGGCCGATGCCTCCACCACCCGGCGGTATGGCGGAACCGGCTTGGGACTGGCGATCTCGCGGCGGCTCACAGAGGTGATGGGCGGCGAGATCGGGGTGGACAGTTCGCTGGGAAATGGCAGCACTTTCTGGGCCACCCTTCCATTGGGAGTGACAGGTCCCGCCGCAGCTCCGTCGTCGATCTCTCCCGATCAGCTGACCGGACTCCGGGTCCTGGTGGTGGATGACAACGCGACCAACCGCTTGGTGCTCGAAGGGCAACTAGCGGGCTGGCGGATGAAACCGGAGGCTGTAGGCGATGCCCAACAGGGCTTGGACCGTTGCCGCGAGGAAGCCGCCGCCGGACGTCCTTTCGACATTGCGGTCCTCGATATGTGCATGCCCCACATGAACGGGCTGGAGCTGGCGCGCACACTGAGTACCGACGCCGCGTTGGCCTCCATCCGGATCATCATGCTGACGTCCACCATGAATGTGGACAAGGCCGAACTCGTGGCGGCCGGGGTTCAGGAGTGGCTCACGAAGCCCGTGCGCGGCTCTGAATTCTACGATCGGCTCATGCGCCTTGTAGCGACCCATCCGGTCAGCGCTCCCGGCGTCTCTCCCGCTGTCCCCGTCACCTTCAGCCAGCCTTCGCGCGGCCTGATTTTGATCGTGGAGGACAACGAGGTCAATCAGCTCGTGGCCCGGGGCATGGTCGCAAAGTTAGGGTACGAGGCCGACGTCGTCGCTGACGGAAGTGCGGCAGTCGCCGCAACTGGGGCGACCAAGTACGCGGCGGTCTTGATGGACTGCCACATGCCCGTCATGGACGGATTCGAAGCAACCAAAGCCATTCGGGAACGGCAAAATGGACACCGCAGGCTCCCCGTCATTGCCATGACCGCCGGGGCCCTGGATGAGGACCGTGACCGCTGCCTTGCCGCCGGCATGGATGACTATCTCACCAAACCGGTGGACATGGACAAATTGAACCAGGTTCTCGCACGGTGGATACCCGAGCCGGCGAAGGAAGGCACCGAACCTGCCCTCGACCCCGCGAGGCTGGAAACATTGCGAGCCCTCGGCCCGGCGGACGGGCTGGGGTTGCTGCACGCCGCAGCACAGGCCTTCCGGCAAGACATCCAACCAAGCCTGGAGGCACTCCGCCAGGCTCTGGACAACGGAGGCGGAGACGCTTTCAGACAGGTAGCCCATAAATTGAAAGGCTCGGCAGCCAACATTGGAGCCGCCCGCGCGGCCCGGATGTGCGAAGAGATGGAACACGGCTCTTCAGACGGAGCGCCTGGCGATCGCGCCCTCCTCGCCGGTCTTGAAGCCGAACTGGCCGTTGTTGACAAAGCACTGGACGATGCTTTGGCGGTGGCCCCATGAAGGTGCTCGTAGTGGATGACGACTTAGGTTCCCGCCTGGTAGCGAAAGCAGCAGTGGAGCAGTCCGGCCACGAGTGCATCGTGGCTGCGGACGGCAGCTCCGCCTGGGAGTTGTACAGGCAACACCGCCCGCAGGTGGTCGTGACTGATCTGATGATGCCCGGACTCGATGGGCTCGACCTCTGCAGGGCCATCAGGTCCGCGGAGCAGGATTCCTACACCTATCTGGTCCTTGTCACATCCAAGGACTCACGCGAGGACGTGGTCGCCGGCATGCGTGCCGGCGCGGACGACTATGTTGCCAAGCCCCTTGATCCCTTCACCCTGCATACCCGCCTTCTGGTGGCGCAAAGGGTTACTTCGCTGCACACGGACCTTGCGCGCTACCGCGCCGCGCTTGCGGAGCAAGCCCGGACCGATCCCTTGACGAAGCTCCATAACCGGCTGAAGCTCTCGGAGGATCTGGAGCAGCTGCACCACAAATGCGCTCGTTACGGGACGGACTACAGCCTGGCCATCTGCGACGTCGACAATTTCAAGAGTTACAACGACATCTACGGCCACCAAGCCGGTGACTTGGCGCTGCAGGCCGTCGCGGCTTCCCTCGCCCGCCAAGGGCGCCAAAGCGATGGAATTTACCGGTTCGGCGGAGAGGAATTCCTTTTCCTGCTGCCCGGTCAGACTGTGTCCGGGGCAGAAACGAGGCTGGAGCGTGCACTCGCGGCTGTGCATGGCCTGGGCATCGCGCATTCCGGGAATCCCTCCGGGACCCTCACGGTGAGCGCTGGAGTCTCGGCCTACGTTCCCGACCACCGGGTCAGCAGCGAACGGCTCCTCAAGGAGGCCGACATGGCCCTGTACGCAGCCAAGTCAGCTGGCAGAAACCGCGTGGAAGTTGCGCCAGAAGTTCGGCAACACACCCAAAACTGAAGTTGGATACCGAGGCCTTACAGCTTCGGAACAGCTTCCTCTGCCACAGCCGTGGCCTCAGCAAACTGGGTGTTGTACAGCTCGGCGTAGCGCCCATCCGCCGCGAGAAGCTCTGCGTGCGTGCCGCGCTCAACGATGGATCCGTCCTCCACCACCAGAATCACATCGGCAGCCCGGATGGTGGAGAGCCTGTGGGCGATCACGACGGCGGTGCGTCCAGCGAGCGCCTCGCCCAAGGCCGCCTGGACGGCGGCTTCACTCGTGGAGTCCAAGGCGGCCGTGGCTTCGTCCAAGATGACAACCCTCGGTTGCGCGATCAGCAGGCGCGCGATGGTGAGGCGCTGGCGTTCCCCGCCCGAAAGGCGGTAGCCGCGCTCCCCCACCACCGTTTCCAGTCCGTCCGGCAACGAACGGACCATGGCTTCGAGCCGGGCCCGCCGGAGCACGTCCCACATTTCCTCGTCCGTCGCGCCCGGCCTGGCAAGCCGCAAGTTGGAGGCGATGCTCTCGTGGAACAGATGGCCGTCCTGCGTGACCATGCCAAGCGTCGCACGGAGGGAGTCAAACGTAGCGTCGCGGATGTCCAGGCCGGTACCCTGCCCGCTCCCGCCCAAGCGCACGGTGCCGGAGTCGACGTCGTACAGGCGGGACAGCAGCTGGGCCACGGTGGACTTGCCTGCGCCGGAGGACCCCACGAGCGCCACGGTCTGCCCGGGCTCAACGCGGAAGCTGATTCCGTGCAGGACCTCCTCGCCGCCGCGGGTATCCAGGGTGGCCACTTCCTCCAGCGACGCAAGGGACACCTTGTCCGCGGACGGATAGGCGAAGCGGACGTCGTCGAACTCCACTGCAACGGGTCCCGAAGGCACCGCGACGGCGTCGGGCTTTTCCTGGATGAGCGGCTCAAGATCCAGGATCTCAAAGACCCGCTCGAAGCTGACCAACGCGCTCATGACCTCCACGTGGGCGCTGGACAGCGCGGTGAGCGGCGCATAGAGGCGGGTGAGCAGCAGCGCCAGCACGACGACGTCGCCCGCTGCCAACTGCCCGCCCAGCGCAAGCCAACCGCCCAGTCCGTAAACGAGCGCGAGGGCGAGGGCAGAAACAAGCGTCAGTGCCGTGATGAACGTGAACTGCAACATGGCGGTGCGGACGCCGATGTCCCGCACACGGCCGGCGCGCAGGGCGAATTCGGCGGATTCTTCGTCCGGACGGCCGAACAGTTTGACGAGCGTAGCGCCGGGTGCGGA
Organism: Arthrobacter sp. MMS18-M83; assembly: GCF_026683955.1. Taxonomy (NCBI): domain Bacteria; kingdom Bacillati; phylum Actinomycetota; class Actinomycetes; order Micrococcales; family Micrococcaceae; genus Arthrobacter; species Arthrobacter sp. MMS18-M83. The sequence goes on from NZ_CP113343.1 coordinate 1,982,987, forward strand.
GAAACGCTCCGTCATCTGGGTTCCCATGGCCGCGTTGTGGGACGCGGCTTCGCGGCGCAGGTCGGCCAGCTTGGAACCCATGCGGCGTGCGGGGATGAGGAAGATCGGCAGCAGCACCATCGCCAGGACGGTGACCAGCCAGGAGGTATTGAGCATGACCACGAGGGTCAGCGCCAAGGACACGACGTTGCTGACCACTCCGGAGAGAGTGCCCGCGAAGGCCGACTGGGCTCCGATGACGTCGTTGTTGAGACGGCTGACAAGGGCTCCGGTACGGGTCCTCGTGAAGAACGCAATGGGCATGCGCTGCACGTGGTCGAACACGCGGGTCCGCAGATCCACGATCACGCCTTCGCCGATCACCGAAGACAGCCAGCGGGTCAGCAAGCCAAGCCCGGCATCGGCGACGGCCACGGCTGCGATGAGCGCGGCGAGCCCTATCACTACGTCTACCCCGGAGCGGGCAATGATCGCGTCCACCACCCGGCCAGCCAACACCGGCGTGGCTACGGCAAGGACCGCGCCCACAATGGAGGCCAGCACGAAGGCGATCAACTTGTTCCGGTGCGGTTTGGCGAACGCCAGCACACGTTTGATGGTCTCCCGGGAGAACGGCTGGGAGCCACTCTTCGCGCGGGTGATGTTGTAGAGCGAGCGCCAGGCGACGCCATCCATGCTCATGACTTGTGATTCCCCATTCCGGAAGTGTGCTGCAGTTCAGTCACGGTGCCGTTGTCGAGGTGCCAACGGGAATCGAGCCGGACGTTTTCGAGCAAGCGGCGATCGTGCGTGACCAGCAGGAGCGCGCCTTCGTAGCTGTCAAGTGCTTCTTCCAACTGCTCGATGGCCGGCAAATCGAGGTGGTTGGTGGGTTCGTCCAGGACCAGCAGGTTGACGCCGCGGGCCTGCAGCAGTGCAAGCGCTGCCCGGGTGCGTTCGCCCGGGGACAAGGAATCCATGGTCCGGGACGTGTGGTCCGCTTTGAGGCCGAATTTTGCCAGGAGGGTGCGGACGTCCGCGGAGTTCCATTCGACCAGGACGGATTCGACGGCGTCTGCCAGGGTGAGGTGCCCCGCCAGCAGCCCTCGGGCCTGGTCTATCTCGCCGATCGCCACGGACACGCCCATGGAGGCATCCCCGGCGTCGGGCTGTTGAAGTCCCAGCAGGAGCCGCAGGAGGGTGGACTTTCCTGCGCCGTTGGGTCCCGTGATGCCGATGCGTTCGCCCGCGTTGAGCTGGAGATTGACCGGTCCCAGCGTGAAATCGCCCTGATGCGCGACGACGTCGCGCAAGGTTGCGACGACGGAACTGGAGCGCGGGGCGTGGCCGATGGTGAACTGCAGCTGCCATTCCTTCCGCGGCTCCTCCACCTCGTCAAGCCGCGCGATGCGGGACTCCATCTGCCGGACTTTCTGGGCCTGCTTTTCCGAAGACTCAGCGCTGGCCGCGCGGCGGATCTTGTCGTTGTCCGGATTCTTCTTCATGGCGTTGCGGACGCCCTGCGAGCTCCATTCGCGCTGGGTCCGGGCCCGGGACACAAGATCCGCCTTGGTGTTGGCGAACTCCTCGTACCGCTCCCGGGCGTGCCTCTTCGCTACCGCCCGCTCTTCGAGGAAGGCGTCGTAACCGCCGTCGTAGACCGCCACACTGTTCTGTGCCAGGTCCAATTCCAGGACCCTGGTGACGCATCGGGCCAGGAACTCCCGGTCATGCGAGACCAGCACGGCACCGCCCCTCAGGCCTTGGACGAAGGACTCAAGCCGGGCGAGTCCGTCGAGGTCCAGGTCATTGGTGGGTTCGTCGAGGAGCACCACATCGAAGCGGCTCAGCAGGAGCGCGGCCAAGGCGACCCGGGCTGCCTGTCCGCCGGACAGGCCGGTCATCAGCGCATCCGGACCTGATTCCAGGCCCAGTTCCGCCAGGACCGCGGGGATTCTGTCCTCAAGGTCTGCCGCTCCCGACGCCATCCAGCGGTCGAAAGCCAGGGAGTAAGTGTCATCGGCGTCCGGAGTCCCGGCGGCGAGACCCTCGGCGCCCGCTTCCATGTCGGCCGTGGCTTGGGAGCAACCTGTGCGGCGGGCAATGTAGGCGGCAACCGTTTCACCGGGAGTGCGATCGTGTTCCTGGGGCAGCCACCCGACAAAGGCGTCGGCGGGAGCGAGGCTGACCGCGCCCTCTTGGGGACGGTCAGCTCCGGCAAGAATACGCAAGAGCGTGGATTTCCCGGCACCGTTGGCGCCGACAACACCCACGACGTCTCCGGGCGCCACTGTGAGGGAGAGCTTCGAGAACAGGGTGCGGTGACCGTGGCCGCCGGAGAGCTCTTTGGCGACGAGCGTTGCAGTCATTGGTCTATCCTCTCACTGCTCCGCCCCTCAGCGGAAAGTGCCGCCGTGCGGAAAGGGCGGGGGCATGGAAGAACCCGCTGGTCCGTACTTGGGGGGTGTGCGGACCAGCGGGTTCGAGAATCAAGCATAATTCAATGTGCCCGCATCGTAAAATCGACCTCGCTGTCCTGTCAGAGACTGTCTGCCGGAAACCGTCTATCAGAAAGTGGTTCATGTCCCTCCCTTCCAAGGCGTTCCAGCGCTGGCTGCACGGGATCGCCCCGAATACCAGCACGGCCGATGTCTGCCGATTCTCAGGAGTGAAACGCACCACGCTCGCCCAGCAATTGGTCCGCGGCAAGGTGGCGGAGACGTCGCTCGTGAGCATCAGCCGGGCCTTCGACATGAATCCCTTCGATGCGCTGGCACAATTCGAGGCCTACGCGGCGCTTCGCGGGACCCCGATTCCGCCCACCGACGCGGAACTCGTCAGCCAGGTCTCCACCATGGATCTATTGCGGGCGGTCGTGGAGCGCTCCGAACCCCGCGACGGCCTCGCGCCCCTCGTCCTAGCGGACACGCCGCACGCGACGTCAGTCAGGAACTGGGTCGACGCGATCGACGACGGCGAGTTGCGTCACCGGGTCAGCCATGCCACCGGGATGGCGCCGCAGAACTTCTCCGCGCACCTGACAGCCAACCGGCTACCCCCGGAACTGGCGCTGGCCACGTCACGGGCCGCCGGCGTCGGACCCGCCGGAGGCCTTGTGGCCAGCGGCCTCGTCACGGAGGCCGAAGCCGGTTGGCCCCCTGGGGCACGGCGGGATGCCCTGGACAGGATGACGGAAGGCGAGCTGGCCTTGCTGGCCAGCGAGCGCCTACAGGCCCTGGGCAAAGGCTTGCGTCGCCAAGAGCACGAACTCGACAACACCAATAGAATCTGGGAGAACCTGGGATGACCACCGTGTTAGCGTGGGCCACGCTCTCCGTTTGCCTCATTTTGACGGCCATTCGCATTCCCAGCGCCATCCGGGGCGAGAACCGGATGATGTTCGTCCTGTTCGCACTGATTTCCCTGGACATCCTGCTCAGCATCGAGGGTCCTTATTTGTTAATCGACGGGTGGCTGGGCGACTTCAATGTGTCCAACCTGCTTCTCCGGTTCCTGCTCTATGGGACGTTCCTGCTCATGGGCATCAAGGTGGCCAGGGCCTTTGCTTCGCCCGGCGGGGAACGCGCCATCAGGGGACCAATCGGCTTGGCTGTTTTGGGAGTCACCGCGGTCCTCACCGCCTTCTTTTTCTTCTCGATGGACACCTCGGACTCCACTGTTGGCCTGAACGACCTGGATCCAGGGCCAGCCCTTGATATTTATGCGGCCTTGGGACGGTTCTACCCGGGCTACGTTGCCGTGTGCCTCATCCCGGGCATGTGGCGGTCCGTTCGAGGCTCGGGTCCTGTTCTGCTCCGGGCCGCCTCGGCGACATTGCTCCTGGGCCTCGGATTGCTCATCGTTTCGCAGGTCTTTCCGCTCATCCCGGCGTCGGTCGGGTGGCTGCGGCCACTCATCAACTACTCGGCAGCGTTGGCGAGCACGCTTGGTTTGGGAGGCATCTGGCTATCCAAGGCCATTGCGCACCGCGCTAGCGGCGCGGTAACGTCAACGCAGTAGATAAACATACCGCGTAACCTCTTTCACAAATCCATTATATCGTGGCATAATCATGAATGTGTGAAGGCGAAGCAGCCTGACCTTCGAATCAATGAACGGGTTTCCAGGGTTCGTGGCGCGTGCTGGAGCACATTTGGGGGGATGAGTGGTGGCGGGCTGTTGGGGACCGCCCCCACTCAGCCTTTTAAGCGTCCTTCTATGTACGCCCCCGGCAGCCGGTACGGTAGCTGGAACGGACCCGTGACTAAGATGGCTTTCATGAAGAGCCTGCCCACTCGCCGCACAGCACTGTCCGCAACCCTTGCCGCCGTCGCGCTGGCGCTGTCCGCTTGTGGGGGCGGATCATCGCCGTCGTCGACATCGGGCGGAGACACCTCGCTGTCCGCCATCAAGTCCAAAGGCGAGATCGTTATTGCCACTGAAGGCACATACCGGCCGTTCAGCTTCCACGAGAACGGAGCGGGTTCGCTCACGGGCTTCGACGTCGAAATCGCACAGGCCGTGGCCGGCAAGCTCGGAGTCAAGGCGACCTTCCAGGAAACCCAGTTCGATGGCATCTTCGCCGGCCTTGATTCCAAGCGCTTCGACACCATCGCCAACCAGATCTCCATCAACCCCGAGCGCACGGTCAAGTACGATTTCTCGGCGCCATACACGGTCTCCAACGGGGTGGTGGTGACCAAGTCGGACAACACCTCCGTCAACAGCTTCGCCGACCTCAAAGGCAAAACCACCGCCCAGTCACTCACCAGCAACTTCTACAAGATGGCAGTTGACGCAGGCGCCAACGTCCAGGCCGTCGAAGGCTGGGCGCAGGCAGCAACCCTGGTCCGCCAGGGCCGCGTCGACGCAACCGTCAACGACAAACTGACCTACCTCGACTACGCCAAGACCACTCCGGACTCCGGCTTGAAGATCGCGGCGGAAACAACGGACAAAACGCAAAGCGCCCTGGTCTTCCGCAAGGGATCCACCGAGCTTAAGGCCGCGGTGGACAAAGCCCTGGCGGATCTTCAAGCAGACGGCACCCTGGCAAAGATCTCCCAGAAGTACTTCGGCGCAGACGTTAGCAAGTAGCCGGGGGCCAACAGATGACCTTCAACTGGGATCTCGTCTGGAGTTCGTTCGGGCCAATCATCGGCGGCGCCGTCACGGGCACCATCCCCCTGACCTTGGCATCGTTCGCCCTGGGCCTGGCACTGGCACTGCTCGTTGCCCTCTTGCGCTTGAGCCCCAACCGGGTGCTCTCCGGGGTCGCACGCTTCTACGTCTCCGTAATCCGCGGAACTCCCCTGCTGGTGCAGCTGTTCGTGATCTTCTATGGCCTCCCGAGCCTCGGCGTGAAGCTGGAGCCGTGGCCCAGCGCCATCATCGCGTTTTCCCTCAATGTGGGCGGCTACGCGGCGGAAGTCATCCGCGCCGCAATCCTGTCCGTGCCCAAGGGCCAATGGGAAGCCGGGCACACCATCGGCATGTCCCGGCCTCAAACGCTCGTGCGGATCATCCTCCCGCAAGCTGCCAGGGTTTCGGTGCCCCCACTGTCCAACACCTTTATTTCCCTCGTGAAGGACACCTCGTTGGCTTCCCTCATCCTGGTCACCGAACTCTTCCGCAATGCCCAGCAGATCGCCGCGTTCAGCCAGGAATTCATGATCCTGTACCTCGAATCCGCCTTGGTCTACTGGCTCATTTGCCTCGTCCTCTCCACGGGCCAGTCGGCCCTGGAGCGCAGATTGGACCGCTATGTCGCCCACTGACAGCAGCAACGCCTCGCAAGCAGGCACCGGGCTGGTGCTGTCCGCGCGGGACCTCGCCAAAGCCTTCGGCAGCAATGAGGTGCTGCGCGGCATCGACATCGATGTCCGCCGCGGACAGGTGGTCGCCTTGATCGGGCCTTCCGGTTCGGGAAAGACGACGGTCCTGCGCTCGCTCAACGGCCTTGAAGTGCCCGACGCCGGGACTGTCACCTTCGGGGACGCCGACGCCGGGACCGTCCGCGGATCCGGCGCGGGACTGACGCTCGACTTCGCCGGCACCGTGGGTAAACGGGAAATCGCTGCCCTCCGTGACCGCAGTGCCATGGTGTTCCAGCACTACAACCTGTTCCCGCACATGACGGTGCTCAAGAACATCATCGAGGGACCGGTCCAGGTCCAGAAACGGCCACGGGCGGAAGTGGTGGCCGAGGCCGAGAGGCTCCTGGCCCGGGTAGGGCTCGCGGACAAACGCGACGCCTACCCCTTCGAGTTGTCAGGCGGGCAGCAACAACGGGTGGGAATCGTGCGCGCCCTCGCCCTCAAACCCCAGTTGCTGCTCTTCGACGAGCCCACCTCCGCGCTGGACCCGGAACTCGTGGGTGAGGTACTCGGTGTCATCAAGGAACTTGCCGACGAAGGGTGGACCATGGTGATCGTGACCCATGAACTCGCCTTCGCCCGCCAAGTCGCCGACGAAGTCATCTTCATGGACGGCGGCGTCGTAGTGGAGCGTGGGCCGGCCGCGGAGGTCTTGAGGGAGCCGCAGCAGGAACGCACCAAGCAATTCGTCAAGCGCCTGCAGCACGACGTCTGAGGCCCAACTGACTCGCAGTTGATGTCGTTTAGAGGGCTCAAAACGACATCTAATGCGAGCCAGTTGGGTTGGCCGGGCACGCAAAAGCTCAGCGGCTGAAGCGCAACGTGACCAGCTGGAACGGACGCAGCGTCAGTTCGGCCGCGCCAGCTCCGGGCATCACGCCGGGAGCCTCGACGGGGCGCTCCAGAAGGTCCACGGCGCGCACCTCGCTGGAATCGAAGTTGGCCGTGATCATGCCTATGGAACGTTCTCCCAGCGATTCGTAGAGCCGCACGATCACGTCTCCCGAGCCATCCTCAGCCAGCTTGACGGCCTCGATCACCAACGCTTGGTTGAACACCGTGAAGAGGGGCTCCACAGGCTTCGCGCCCGCCAGCAACCTCGGCTTGAGATTGGTCCGGTATCCCTCTTCCACGGCATCACCAATGCTCGCGCCGGGCCGGATGCTCAGCTCCAGGACGTGGACACCGAGGTCGGATTGAGGGTCCGGGAACTTGGGTGCCCGCAGCAGGGACAAGCGGACGTTGGTGGTGGTTCCGCCGTCGTCGCGGATGGCCCGCGTGACGTCGTGCCCGTAGCTTGACGAGTTAGTGATGGCCACCCCGTAACCCGGCTCTGCCACGTGGATCCAGCGGTGGGCGCAGAACTCGAACTTGGCCGCCTCCCAGGACGTGTTGGTGTGGGTGGGCCTGAAGACGTGCCCAAACTGGGTCTCCGAAGCGGAACGGTCCGCACGGACGTCCAGCGGGAACCCGATCTTCAGCAATTTCTCGCGTTCCTGCCAATCCACAGTGGTGGATATTCCGAGGGACTCCGCGCCGGCTTCGAGGGAAATCCGCTGGGTGATGGTGGAGGAACCCACCGTCCGCTCAACGACGACGACGGCGTCCCAGCCGGCGCTCTCCAGCGTCACCGAACGCGCCTCGCCAATGGAGACGACGTTCCGGCGGTAAAACTCGTCGATATCCCACGCGTCCCACTCGTTGGGGGTATCCCGGTGGAGTTCAAGGTGGTTGCCGAACTGACCGGGGGCAATGGCTTCCCGGCCGCTTGCGTAGTCCGAGAGGGAGGTCAGCAATCCGTTGGCGTCCAGCACCGCGCGGATGATGCCGTTGTCCAAAACATAACCGCCTGCGCGTTCTGTGACATTGACTGGACTGTCCGGGTGGACCGGCTCTGCAGCGGCGAGCGCGGGTACGCCGCTGCGCTCATGCGGGGCCGCATTGAGCAGGAACATCGTGTCCCCCTTACCCAGCAGGGCTGACGCGGCACCCGCGATGATGCCTTCCAGCTCCCGGGAGATCGCGGCATAGTTCCGCTCCGCATCCTGGTGGACCCACGCGATGGCGCTTCCCGGCAGGATGTCGTGGAACTGCTGCAGCAGCACAAGCCGCCACAAGCGCTTGAGGTCCGCCGCGGGATAGGCGAACGAACCGGCAGTCCGTACTGCCGCCGTCGAGCACCAAAGCTCGGCCTCGCGCAGCAGGTGTTCCGAGCGACGGTTCCCTTGTTTGGTGTTGGCCTGGCTCGTGTAGGTGCCCCTGTGCAGTTCCAGGTACATCTCTCCCACCCAGACCGGCAGATTCCGGTACTCGGCCTCGGCCTGCGTGAAGAACTCCTTCGCCGATCCCATGCGCACCTTCGGCGAGCCTTCCAGATCTGCTGTGCGGTGGGCTGCGGCGACCATTTCGCGCGTGGGTCCGCCACCGCCGTCGCCATAGCCGAAGGGGACCAGGGAAATAGTGCCCCGGCCATGCTCCCGGTAGTTGCGCTGGGCGTGCGCGAGTTCGCGTCCGTGGAGTTCAGCGTTGTAAGTGTCCACGGGCGGGAAGTGGGTGAATAGCCGCGTGCCGTCGATGCCCTCCCAATTGAAGGTGTGGTGCGGCATCTTGTTGACCTGGTTCCAGGAGATCTTCTGGGTCAGGAACCACCGGGAACCGGCAGACTTGACGATCTGCGGGAGTGCCCCGGAATATCCGAAGGAGTCAGGCAGCCAGGCCTCCTGGCAATCGATGCCGAACTCCTGCAGGAAGAAGCTCTTGCCCTCGACGAATTGGCGGGCCATGGCCTCGCTGCCGGGCATGTTGGTGTCCGATTCCACCCACATGCCGCCAACCGGCACGAATTGCCCGGCCTTTACCTTCTCCCGGATCCGGATGAACAGCTCAGGATAGAACTCCTTCATCCACGCCAGTTGTTGCGCCGAGGAGCAGGAGAAGACGAAATCGGGGTTCTCATCCATGAGGGCGACAACGTTGGAGAACGTGCGGGCGCATTTGCGGATGGTTTCACGGACCGGCCATAGCCAGGCCGAGTCAATGTGGGCGTGACCCGTGGCCAACAGCTCATGGGCCGAGGCGTAGGCTGGCCTGCTCAAGACCTCGGCGAGGGCTTCCCTGCCGGCGGCAGCGGTACCCGCGACGTCGTCGGGATCCATGACGTCCAGCATGAGTTCAAAGGCGCGAAGGATTTCATGGCGCCGGGGCAGTTCGAAGGGTAGCTCGTGCATGAGCCCGCTGAGCGTCCAAATATCCTGGTGGAGCTCCCAGACCACCTCGTTGAGTTCGGCTATGGCTATGCGCCCGAGCCGATAGCGGGGCTCGTCTCCGGAGGTGGCTATGTCCCCCAAAGGTGTTGCCGAGAAGCTCCATCCCTGGCTCAGATCAGGATTGGCCGCGGCTTCGACGTAGAAGTCCACCGAGAGTCCGCCACCCAGGAGCTTAAGCGGGACATGCTGGTTGCGGGGAGAAATGGCCTTGATGATGGTGCCGTCCGGGCGCCAGGCAATGCCTTCGCACTGGAATCCGGGGGCGTCGATACTGAAGCCAAGATCGACGACGATCTCCACCGCGGTGCCATCGGCGACTCCCCAACCCTCCGGAACCTCACCTTGGAGCCGCAGCCACTTGGTGCTCCAGGCTTTGCCCCACGCAGCCCCATGTTCCTGGGGTCCAAACACCTGGCGGAGCGCTTCCGAGACGGGGACCGGCTCTCCCGGCACATCCCAACTGCTGAGGGTCAGGGGCAGCGCGCGGCCATAGATGGCGGGTGCGATCCGCTCCCGGACAAAACGTTCGAGCCGCTTCTCAGTGATCCGGCGGTCGTCGTGCAATTCAAGTCCCCTTTAGCGCTGGGCTGGGTCGAGAGGCTTCCGTGCCGTTACATGCAAACTAAGCGAGCAAGGTTACCAACAGGTGGAAACAACGATTCCATTCGATGGATAAAATCTACGTTGTTCCGGAGCAATAACCAAGTGATTGACGGCTATCCCTACAAGTCCCTAAAAGTTTGCCGGAACGCCTATCCGCCCGCTGCCCGCATAAACGTTCAGGCTGGTCCCCCGGCTGAATCCCACCAGGGTCAGTCCGGTCTCCTGGGCCAGTTCCACGGCGAGGCTGGAGGGTGCGCTGACGGCGGCCAGAACCGGGATTCCGGCAAGCGCAGCTTTCTGAACCAGCTCGAAGGACGCCCTCCCTGAGACTTGAAGGATAGTGCCGCTCAGGGGCAACAAACCCTCACGCAGTGCCCAGCCCACCACCTTGTCAACAGCGTTATGCCTGCCCACGTCTTCCCGCAGGCACAGCAGCTCAGCCTCGCCGTCCTCGTTGATCCTAAAGAGGCCCGCGGCGTGTACTCCCCCGGTCTTGTCAAAGACCGCCTGCGCTTCGCGGAGACGGTCCGGCAAGCCGGCGAGAACCTCCACCGGCACGCTCAGGGGGTCGTCCGCCGGGCTGAAGTGTGAGGATTTGCGCACAGCCTCAATGGAGTCTGTGCCACAAATCCCGCACGAGCTGGACGTGTAGACATTGCGGCCGGTCTCAGGAAGGACGACGTCGGGCCGCAACTGGGCTTCCACCACGTTGAAGGTCTGGACGCCGTTCTCGTCCTCGCCGGCGCAAAAGCGCAACGAGATGAGCTGGGCCGGGTCCCAGATGATGCCCTCGGAAACCAGGAAACCCGCCACGAGGTCAAAATCGTCGCCGGGGGTCCTCATGGTCACGGAGAAGGACATATGGCCCAGGCGCACCTCCAGCGGTTCCTCGACTGCCAGGAAGTCCTCGCGGTAACGGACAGGGTGCTCCAACGCCTGGGCTGAGCCATCCAGCACGAACTTGTGCACCTTGCGGCGCTGGGTCACCCGTCCCATCTCAGATACCCACCGTCTCGGCGGCAGCTTCCCCGTGATTGGCCGTTTCTCCGTGCTTGACGAACCGGACCGTCATGGCCTTGTAGCCGGGCGTGTTGGATTCACGCGCCACGAGTTCCCGGTGCACTAAGGCGTTGGCCTCCGGGAAGTACGCGGCCGCGCAACCCTTGGCTGTGGGGTAGGCGACCAGCCGGAACTTGTCCGCCCGGCGTTCCGTTCCACCGAAGATGGAGATGACGTCCACCATGTCCCTGTCTTCGAAGCCGAGTTCGCTGAGGTCGTCCTCGTGGACCAGGATGACCCTGCGGCCTTCGGAAATACCGCGGTAGCGGTCGTCGAGCCCGTAGAACGTGGTGTTGTACTGGTCATGGCTACGGACAGTTTGCAGGATCAGGTGGCCGGCCGGGGCTTCAAGGTACTCCAGCGGGCTCACGGAGAAGCGTGCCTTGCCGATATCCGTGGCGAACGTGCGGGTGTCACGCGGTGGATTGGGAAGCACAAAGCCGTTCTTGGTGCGGACACGCGCGTTGAAGTCCTCGAAGCCGGGGATGACCCTGGAGATGTGGTCCCGGATGACGTCGTAGTCCTCGGCCATCTCCCGCCAGTCCACCGCATGATCATCGCCCAGGACTGCTTGCGCCATGCGTGCGACGATGACGGGTTCGCTGAGCAAGTGCTCGGAGACTGGAGCCAGGCGGCCCTGGGTGGAGTGGATGACGGACATGGAGTCTTCCACGGAGAGGAACTGGCGTCCGCCGGGGTGCTTGTCGTCCGTGTCCGTTCGGCCCAGAGTGGGTAGGATCAGGGAGGTCTTACCGTGCACCACGTGGGCACGGTTGGGCTTGGTGGAGATGTGAACCGTCAGCCCGGCCCTCTTCAGCCCTTCCTCCAGCGCCACCGTGTCCGAGCCGGCCGCGGCGAAGTTCCCGCCCATGGACACGAACACATCCACATTGCCCTGCTCCAAGGCGTGTTGGGTCTCCACGGAGTCGTAGCCGTGTGCCCTGGGCATCGTGAATCCGAACTCCTTGTCGAGGGCTGCGAGGAAGCCCTCGGAAGGCTTCTCCCAGATGCCCATGGTGCGGTCGCCCTGCACGTTGGAGTGGCCGCGGACGGGGCAAGCTCCGGCTCCGCGCTTGCCGAAGTTTCCCTGGAGGAGGAGCAGGTTGATGATTTCCCGCAAAGTGTCCACGGAGTGGGGTTGCTGGGTCAGGCCCAGCGCCCAGCAAATGATGGTGCCCTTCGAAGCGGCCAGCATGCCCGCCACCTTGGTGATTTCGATGCGGCTCAGGCCCGTGGCGCGTTCAGTCTCGGCCCAGTCAACCGTGGCCCGGGCTTCCGCGTAGGCGTCGAAGCCATCGGTCTGCGCCTCGATGAAGGAACGATCGACCACGGTTCCCGGCTGCCGCTTCTCTTCCTCCAGCAAGAGGTGGCCCAGAGCCTGGAACAAGGCGAGGTCGCCGCCGACCTTGATCTGCAGGAATTCATCGGCGATATCCGTGCCGCCGCCCACCACGCCGTTGAGCGACTGGGGATCCTTGAAGTTCAGGAGCCCGGCTTCCGGCAAAGGATTGACTGCCACGACCTTGCCGCCGTTGTTCTTGCAATCACGCAGGGCGGAGAGCATGCGCGGGTGGTTCGTGCCCGGGTTCTGGCCCACAACCAGTACCAGTTGCGCCTCGTGGATGTCCTCCAGGGAGACAGTTCCCTTGCCGATGCCAATGGTCGGGTTGAGGGCGCTGCCGGAAGACTCGTGGCACATGTTCGAGCAGTCGGGCAGGTTGTTGGTGCCGAGGCTACGGGCGAAGAGCTGGTACATGAAGGCTGTCTCGTTGGCCGTGCGGCCGGAGGTGTAGAAAACGCAGCGGTCCGGCGTCGTGGCATTAACGTGCTCGCCGATCAAGGCGAAAGCATCTGTCCAGCTGATCGGAGAATAGTGTGTCTCGCCGGGGCGGATGACGACGGGCTCGGCGATGCGCCCCTGGCTTCCCAGCCAGTATTCGGTCTTGTCCTCAAGCTCGGCAAGGGAATGCCGGGCCCAGAACGCCGCGTCGACCACGCGGGTGGTGCTCTCCTCGGCGATGGCCTTGGCCCCGTTTTCGCAGAACTCGGCGGGGCTGCGTTTTCCGGTAATGGACTCCGGCCAGGCGCACCCGGGACAGTCGAAACCGTCCCGCTGGTTGACGCGGAGCATTGACTTGACGGTCCGGCTCACACCGGCTTGGGCCCAACCTCGTTCCAAAGCCACGGTGACTGCCTTGACACCGGCGGCGGAGCGCTTGGGCGGGTGGATCTGGAGGTCATCTTCATTGATGTCCTGCGCGGGAGCATGCCTGTTCATGTCCCCATCATTGCAAGGCCTGTCTCTCTATTCCACCCGTGTCCATCTGGGACCGGAAGTTCTCAGCCAGTCAGGGCGCTCCAATCCACTGGCCCTGACGAAACTTTGCGGGCGGATCTGGCGGGAGTTTTCTTGGTTTTGTCCTGCGAAGGCTTCGGCTGGGGAAGCGGCGGCCCCCACGGAAGGGGGAAGGCAGGCACAGGTTCCCCAAGTTGGACGCCGTGTGGCGGGACCACCATGACGCCGTCCGCACTGGCGAGGCCGCGCATCATCCCCGGCCCCGCGTGCTGCGCCGGCGAGGCCAATCCGTACACGAACCTGAAGGGAAGCAAGCGGGTGCGCCCGGGGTCGGCGTCGAGCATTGCACCGCAAGGCACTTCCCCCACCTCGGACAGCTTGCCGTGACCCAGTCCCGCGAGCAGCGGTGCGCCGATCGTGAAGAGAACCATCATTGCCGCGAGCGGGTTGCCGGGCAGCCCTAAGACAAAGCGCCCGTCCGGCAACTCAGCCAGGACGCCGGGGTGTCCCGGCCGCATCGCAATGCCATCAATCAACAAGCGACCGCCGAGTTCCGCAACTGCCCTCCGGAAGTGGTCCGTTCCCGAACGGCCCGTTCCCCCGGTGGTGATAACGACGTCGGCTGGTAGCGTGTCCGGCGACAACTCGCCTTCCTCGAGGCCCGCGAGCCATTCCTCGTAGGAGTCGCCCACTTTGATCTGATCGCCGCGGATCCCGCCAAGGAGTTCGACGACGGCGCCAAGCTGCGGCCCGAAGGTATCCCGCACCCTCCCAGGGGCAGGGACACCCGCGGTCACCACTTCGGAGCCGGTCAGGAGCAGTTTCACATGGGGTTTGCCCAGGACATCCAGTTCATCCCGGCCGGCCAGCGCGGCAAGGGCGAGGTGGGCGGGGTTCAGGACGACGCCGGACTTGATCAGGAGCTCGCCAGCCCCGGCTTCTTCTCCGGCGTTACGGATGTGTTGCCCGTTGCGCGGTTCGCCAGGCCTCGCGTTTCCGCCGAGCGCGAGGACAGGCAGGCCGTCTTCGTCGGTGGTCAGGATACCGCTTTCGCTACGTAGCACCGCCTTGGCCCCCGGCGGGATAAGGCCACCCGTGACAATAGGGCTCGCCTGATGCGGGGCCAGCCGATGGCCCGGCTCGGCCAGGATCCATGGGCCGCTGCCGTTGACAGCCCAGCCATCCATCGCCGAGGACGCATAGTGCGGCAGGTCCTGCAGGGCGAGGACATCGGACGCCAACGTCCGGCCGACGGCATCCTTCAGCGCAACAGGTGCGGCGGGAATGGGCGTGGCACAGTCGAAGGCAAGCTGCCGGGCTTCCGCCCAGAGGTGGTCGGCGTGCGGGACATGCTCAACGTTCGGTGCCGGATCGGTCACGGCGGAAGGGTGCTGGTTCCCGGCGCCCAGGTCCTCGGCGCCCTGATTCTCGGCGCCCTGTTCAGAGGCATCTGTCATCCGGCGTCGGTTCCGGGGTTCGTGTAGTCGTTGGCGAGCGTGCGTGCCAGGCCCATGGCGGCGTCCATCGACGCGGTTTCCGTCGCTTGTCCCGAACCCGCTGCAAGTCCGGCCGCGAAACCGGCAATGAAGGTGGTCAGGGGAGCCGCCGGCCGAACTACGGAATGGGCTGCGACGCCCGCCAAGGACAGGATCTCGTTGATGTCGATCTCGACACCTTCAAGCTCATATGCTTGCAGCAGGCTCCTGCACCACTCCTCGAGCGTTTCTTCTTGGCTCTTCACGATCCGCCTCCAAAGTCCGATACAGCTTTTGTCACGGCAGGTCGCCGTCCACTCCAAGCGCCGCGGCATCGTCCCAGGTATCCACGTCATCGGTGGAGCCAGCAGGAACAGGTACGGCCAGCAGATCAAGCCTAGCAAGCAGGCGGAACACCGCGGCGTTGGCGAGGCCACCCTGTTCCGCAGCGGCCAGCACTTCCCGTTGCAAAGCAGAAAACCGATAGATTCCAAGCAATGGCTGTCTCCGGCCATCGGCGGATACGGCCATGGCCCCTTCCGTTTCCTCGTGTCCGGCAAGTTCCCGGATGAGAACCGGAACGGCTGCGCCCGCGAGGGGCATATCGCACGCCATGACGAGCACCCATGGTGCGGATGTTTCTTTTGCGGAAAGACCCTGGCGGGCATGCTTCTCGAGCGCAAAGAGTCCGGCTTCGATCCCCGCCGCCGGCCCAGCGAACGGAGGGTCCTCGCGGGCGGTCATGGTGCCATCCGGCAAGGTGCCGGGATCCGGCCCGACGACGACGATCCGCCCGGCCCCGTACGCGGCCGCGAGGGCGCGCTCGAGGAGCGTGGCGCCGTCGTACATAAGCTGGGCTTTGGGCACGCCACCGAGGCGGGAGGACTTGCCACCCGCCAAGATCACCGCATCAAAGTCCACCAGCCCAGATTACCGGGGGCGGGCTAAGTTCGGTTAGGCCGCCGATTCAGGCAGGAGGAAGGGATCCCACGCGGGCGCAGGTTTCTCAAGCTCCTTGATTTGCCAGATAGTCCCGGTTGGCGCCGCCGGAGTGAACCTCAGTTTCCAGCCCATTTCGGCCGGTGTGTGGTCACTCTTGGCGTTGTTGCAGCGCAGGCACGCCGCCACCAGGTTTTCCCAGGAATCCGCGCCGCCCCTGGATTTGGGGTGGACGTGGTCAATTGTGTGGGCTGCTTTCCCGCAATAGGCGCAACGGTGACCGTCGCGGCGCAAGACGCCGCGGCGTGTAACCGCCGTGATCGCGTTGTACCTCGGCCGGATGTAGCGATTGAGCAGAATCACGGAGGGACGTCCGAGAATCTCCTGTGGCCCGACGACAGGCTCGTCGCCTTCGGCCACTACGCTCGCTTTTCCGGTGAGCACAAGGACCAGCGCCCGGCGGAAGGTTACTACCGCCAGCGGTTCATATCCAGCATTCAGAACGAGTGTGCGCATGCACGTACCTCTTCACGGCCGCACCCGTCAGGGGCGCGAGGGCCGGCTGCCCTCTGCATGTACGGGCTGTGGATCGACATCACAAGAGTAAACACCCGGAGGCCAGATCAACGAATCCGTGGATGGGTTCCGGCGCTGCGTCGGGCAAAGTTCACGTACCGGACATGTGGCGGGAACTTTCAATTGTCCGGGAGCAGCGGCTGTTGACGCTGCCGCGCGCCCGGAATCGACCGCAGCAGACCGTGGGCACGAGATGTGGCACATGCTGGTTAAACAGAACATCCCCGCGGGCGGACCAGCGGGGATGTTCCTGTGAAACTGTTCAGCAGAAGCTATTTAGCCACCAACGCGGATGAAGACTGGACCGGAGCCGATGTTCACGCTGTACAAAGCAGTGGTGCCACCGTTCCAGCCGCCGTGGACGGCCATGCCGTTACCGACGTAAACAGCGATGTGGGCCTTGCCCATGCCGCCGTTCTGGTAGTAAACGAGGTCACCCGGCTGCGCTTCAGCAGCACTGACCGTGCGGCCGAGGGACAGGTAGTCTGCCGGCCAACCGTGGAAGTTGATGCCAACAGCGGCCAGGGAGTTCGAAGCCAGGGCGGTGCAGTCCTGGGCAACGCCAAGCTGCGCGTAAGCTGCGGCGGCAATTGCTGCGCCCTTGCCGCTGGCAACCTTTGTGGCGGGGGATACAGCGGCGGAAACGGAAAGCGTAGAGACACCCGTTGTTGCAGCCTTGGGAGCGGCAACAGCTTCCTGGACGGCAACCGGCGCTTCTACAACCGGAGCAGCTTCAGTGGAAACAGCCGGACGTTCGTACTTGATGGCGACGGAGGAGTCGGCCGCAATACTGGCTTGGGCGATGGACTGAACTTCCAGGGTGGAGGTCGCAGTGGACTCGCGGGGGACGTTGGTTTCGGCAGCGTTGGCCGCGATACCGCTAGTGAGAACCAGACCGGACGCAGCGGCGATAACTGCTGCCTGACGGCCTACACCACCGGCGTTGCTGCCGACGGTCTTAGCGATGACGGCAAGCGAGTTGGTCTTGGTGACCGCAGCGCGGTGGCGCGCAAGAGTAGTGCGTGAAGACACGTTAAGAGGCCTCTCCCTATGCCCGCGAGGTAAGCTGTCGGATTCGGATGGGAGTCATCCGGCCGCAATGCTTCCCGTAGGAAACAATTGCGACTTAACCCCAAGGTCATCGGTGAAGATGACCAAAAGTGGGTCCCCCGCCTCTGCCAGACGATGTTTTGCGAACGGAACCTCGGGCAGTGGCAGAGCTAGGCAATCCACCCGAGTGCATCAACTCTCTAAAAGTTGATGCGAGTTAGACGGTACAGGAGTTTTGGCTGAATGTCACATTCAGGTCACGGAGCGTGACAAGCATTCGAGAGACGTCCATCGGATTGGCTACAGCCAGCCCAAGGGATCAACGACGTCGCCGTTGACCATGACTTCAAAATGGAGGTGGCAGCCGGTGGAGGCGCCAGTGGTGCCGCTCAAAGCGATGACGTCGCCGCGGTTGACCGTTTGGCCCACCTGGACGTTGAACGAGGATAAGTGGTTGTACGTGGTTTCCAGGCCGTTGCCGTGGTCCACCACAATGCGGTTTCCGCCGCCATACGGGTGCCAGCCCGCAAACGTGACCTTGCCGGCTGCAGCCGCATGTACCTGCGTGCCGCACTGGGCCACGAAGTCCTGGCCACGGTGGAACTCCCCAAGGCCTCCCGTAATGGGGTTCACGCGGTAGCCGAACGGCGAAGCCGTGGCGAGGGTGTCCAGCGGAGCCCCCAGCGTGCCCTTCGAGGATGACGTCTTGATGCTGCCGACGGACTGCGCGCTCAGGAGCTGCTTAAGTTTGCTATCAGGATCCGCCGTAGTGGAAACGGCAGCTCGGCTGAAGTCGATGGTGGCATTGGCCGCAGCGGGAATCTCGGCCTGAGTGCCTGCCGAAGCCGTGGAAGCCTGGTTCGATTCCGCAGCGGCCGTCAATGCGCCAGTACCCGGCATGGCCACCGTCAGGATGAGGCCCGTGGCGGCGAGGGCCACGCCAGCCTTCTGTCCCGCACCGCTCGCGGCGGCGAAATCGGCCATTTGCCGCAAGGGGCCCTTGCGCCGGCGCACTTCGCGATGCGGATCGCGGGGCCGATCGTGCGCAATGACTTGCATGGTCCGCAGCTCAGCAGTAGGACCGGACGCGCGTCTGCGGCCCCTCGTGTTCTGCGTGGTCAAAGTGTTCCTCTCTGGCAAGCCTGCGAAGTTAGCTGTCGGATTCGGGTCAGAGAGTGCATGGACCCGGTCCGCGCGGAGGACGCGAAGCACAGAGGGATCCCCCGGAAAGGCCCTGCGTTTTTGCACATCCGCTGCGGACTTCACCCCAAGGCTGTCTTTCGACCGCCACTGGTGGTTCCCCCGCTTCTGCCAGTGAATGGACTAATCCACCTGATCCGCTGGCAGAACTCGGCTTCGGATCAGGTAACGCTTTGGTATCGGCGTTAGTACTCAACTATAGGGGATTAAACCCCCGCAGTAATAATTCCGTTATCTTTGCCGATCGCTTAGCCGAAAGGGCTAGGAGACGGTGACAAACACGTGCGACGCCACCTCAGGAGGCAACTCCAAGGCACCGTCGATATTGGGCACGCGAACGGAGATGTACTCCCCCACACGCTCCAGGGAAACCCTGGCTCCGGGGCGGATTCCGCCTTCGTCCAGCTGCACCAACAGTTCCGGTTCCACCTGGATCGGTTCAGCCAACCGGCTGACAATGACCCGGTTGTCCGGTGAGTATTCGTTCATCGCTTCAAGAAGGTTGACCACGCCATCCGTAAAGGCCTGTGACGCAACTCCGCCCAGGGCTTCGAGTCCTGGAATGGGGTTGCCGTAGGGAGATTCCGTGGGGTGGTCCAGAAGCTCATAGAGCCGCCGCTCCACGCGCTCGCTCATAACGTGTTCCCAGCGGCATGCTTCGTCGTGGACATAGGCCCAGTCCAGTCCGATGACGTCGGCCAGGAGCCGCTCGGCGAGACGGTGCTTGCGCATGACCTCAGTGGCACGTTTCCGGCCGGTTTCGGTCAGCTCAAGGTGCCGGTCGTTGGAAACAATTACCAGGCCGTCGCGCTCCATTCGCCCGATCGTCTGGGAAACGGTGGGCCCGGAGTGCCGCAAGCGCTCGGCGATGCGCGCGCGAAGAGCCACGATGTTCTCTTCTTCAAGCTCCAAAATGGTCCGAAGATACATCTCAGTGGTATCGATCAGATCCGTCATCCAGCTCAGCTCCTCGAGCGCAGTATCTTGCGTATTTTCCACCGTACCGCAGCCGGCCAGGCGGGCTGCCCGCCGGTCGTCCCAGGCCGGGCGCCAGCTCCTAGCTTAGCTTATTTGGAATTACTCCGGATAATTTTCGTGCCCGCCCCGTGTCCGCCCCGTGTCCCCCGCCCATGTCCCGAGCCCATGTCCCGCGCCCGGCGGAACAGATGCCTCCACGTGGCGGACTATGAAGCGTTCAGTTCTGTCGCCGCATGCGAAGTCAGGCAGAATTGGGGAGTCGAAGGGGCAGCGATGCCACCTGCCACGACCCATCTAGGCCGCTACTTCACCATTGGAGCATCCCGTGAGCGACAACAGCATCACCATCCCCGCCGATTTGCTGCCCAAGGACGGCCGCTTCGGCGCCGGGCCCTCCAAGGTCCGCCCGGAGCAGATCGAGGCATTGTCTGCCGCGTCTGCGACGATCCTTGGCACTTCCCACCGGCAGGCACCAGTCAAGAACCTGGTGGGCTCCGTCCGCGAGGGACTCAGCCAGTTCTTCCGCGCACCCGACGGTTACGAGGTGATTCTCGGCGTCGGAGGCTCCACCGCGTTCTGGGACGTCGCCAGCTTCGGCCTGGTGGAGAAGAAGGCACAGCACCTCTCCTTTGGTGAGTTCGGTTCCAAGTTCGCCTCGGCCACCAACAAGGCACCCTTCCTGGAAGCTTCCTCCATCATCAAGTCCGAGCCCGGCACGCGCCCGGTTTCCCAGGCCGAGGCAGGCGTGGACGTTTACGCGTGGCCGCAGAACGAAACGTCCACTGGCGTGGCGGCCCCCGTGAAGCGGGTAGCCGGTGTAGACGACGGCGCACTGGTCCTGGTGGACGCGACCTCGGCTGCCGGTGGCCTGGACGTGGACGTCGCCGAGGCCGATGTCTACTACTTCGCACCGCAAAAGAACTTTGCCTCCGACGGCGGACTGTGGCTTGGCCTCTTCTCCCCCGCCGCCCTTGAGCGCGCCGCCAAGATCAAGGCAAGCGGCCGCTGGATTCCAGATTTCCTGGATCTGCAGACGGCCATCGACAACTCGAAGCTCAACCAGACCTACAACACTCCGTCCCTGTCCACCCTGGTGACGCTTGACGCCCAGGTCCAGTGGCTCAACAAGAACGGCGGCCTGGACTTCGCTTCCGCGCGCACGGCGGACTCCGCCGGCCGCATCTACACCTGGGCCGAGGCTTCCGAGTACGCCACCCCGTTCGTGGCAAAGCCTGAAGACCGCTCCAACGTCATTGCCACGATCGATTTTGATGATTCGATCGACGCGGCGGCGATTGCGAAGGTGCTGCGGGCCAATGGGATCGTGGACACGGAGCCGTACCGCAAGCTGGGCCGCAACCAGCTCCGCATCGCTACTTTCGTTGCCATCGAACCGGACGACGTTTCGGCGCTGCTCGCCAGCATCGACTTCGTGGTGGGCGAACTGAAGAAGTAAGAGCCCGCCGCGTTCCCGCGGTCAGGACTGGTCGGCGTCGTTCGGGTGAGGATCCCGGGCGGCGCTAGCCCTTTTAACAGCGCCAGCCCTTTTAACGGCGCTGTCGCCCTCAACGCCGTCGTCCATGGCAGGGCTGGCGCCTTGCGACTCGATGCGGAAGAGCCGCAAACCTCCGGCGCTGCTGTCGAAGCGGAGCCGCAACTGACGCGCTCGGATGATCCAGATGATGCCGACGACGGCGGTGCTGGCGCCGGCAGCCGCTGCCACGCCAACGGCCCAGCGGGGTCCGGCTACGTTGGATACCCAGCCGACGAAGGGCGCCCCGATGGGCGTTCCGCCCATGAAAATGGCCATGTACAGCGCCATGACCCTGCCGCGCATGACGGGTTCGGTAGTGGACTGTACATAGCCGTTGGCGCTGGTGATCATGGTCAAGGCAAACAGGCCGCACGGAATCAGCGCCAAGCCAAACATCGTGTAGTTCGGCGCCATGGCGGCGAGTCCGCTCGCGATGCCGAACCCGCCGGACGCGGCAAAGATGAGCCGCATGCGTGGCCTCCCCCGGCGGGCGGCCAGCAACGCTCCCGCTACTGAGCCGATTGCCATGACCGAGTTGAGGAGCCCGAACGCACCTGCGTCCATGCCGAATTCCGTGCCAACCATCGCAGCGATGAAGAGGACGAAGTTCAGGCCGAACGTGCCCATGATGAAAATCGCGACGAGGACCACCATGATGTCAGGGCGGTTGCGGACGTAGCGAAGCCCTTCGCGGATCCGGCCCTTGCCCGCGGCTGCCCGGGGCTGGACGCGCAGTGAGGAGGAAGGGATGGCACGGATCGCGCCGAGCATCGCCACGAAGGTCAGCGTGTTGATCATGAACACCCAGCCCGGCCCCACGGCCACAGTCAACATGCCGGCCACGGCAGGGCCGATCATGCGGGCAACGTTGAACGAGGCACTGTTCAGCGCCACGGCGTTGGAGAGGTAGTCGTCCTTGACGAGCTCCGAAACGAACGTCTGGCGAATGGGGGCGTCAAGTGCCGAGACGACTCCGAGCATCAGCGCGAACACGTAGACATGCCACAACTGTGCGGCGCCGCTCAGCACGAGGATTCCCAAACCCGTGCTCAGGACAGCCATGGCCGATTGCGTCATGACCAGGAGCCTGCGCCGGCTGTAGCGGTCGGCAAGCAGTCCGGCCCACGGTGCCAGGAACAGCTGCGGACCTAGTTGGAGTGCCAAGGTAATGCCCATGGCACCGGCGTCGTGGTTGCTCAGATGGGCAAAGACCAGCCAGTCCTGAGCGGTTCGCTGCATCCAGGTGCCGATGTTGGAAACAAGGGCGCCAAGGAACCATATGCGGTAGTTAAGGACACCCAGCGATTTGAAGGTGGACATCAGGTTCCACCTTCAAAGAGTTCATTCGCTGGGTCCGACAAAGGCTAGTCGGCCTCGACTTCAGACTCGTCATCCTCTTCGGCGTCGTCGTAGTCGGAAGGCGCGCCGTCGTCGTCGGGTGTGTCCTCGTCCTCGTCTACGGAACCGTCCGCCGTCGAGGTGTCTTCCTCTGCCAGCTCGTCGGGGCCCGCCTCGTCCTCTGGACGGACGCGCTTTGCCCACGGCACCCATTCAGGGGCGAGGATGGAGTCCTCGGACGGCAGCAGGCCGAGTTCGCTGACCGTGACCACTTTGGAGCGCGAGTTGCGGGTAACGACGGCGTACCACTGCCACCCTCCGTAACCGGCCAGTCGCGATTCGAAAAGGTGCGTGACGACGCGTTCGCCTTCGGAGCGTGCGGCGATATGCGGTCCGATTTCATTCGGCTTGGCAATGCTCTCCACCGCATTGCGGGCGACGTCGACGGCGGCCGCCAGGAAGGCGTCCGGCTTGCCGACGCGCCACATGGGAATGCCGGTGCGAGGTTTCGCCGCGGTCAGCTTCCGCCCAGCAGCGGTATCAGCCGTTCCTGCTGTTGCTGGCGCGGCACCGGTACCGTTCTCTTCAGGACTCGCTTCAGCGGATTCCGATGTCATGGCTGCTTAGGCTTCCAGCTCGTTGGCAACCTTGCGCAGTGCTGCGGCGATGGCCTTGCCTTTGGCGCCTTCAGGGTACTTACCGGCCGACAATGTCCCCGAAAGGTTGTCCAAGACGGACACAAGATCCTGGACCACGGGCGCGAGCTCGCGGGCGTTCATGCGCTTGGCCTTGGCAATGGATGGCAGCTTGTCCAACACGCGGAGGCCCAGTGCCTGGGCGCCTCGGCGACCGTCGGCAACGCCGAACTCAACCCGGGTACCTGCTTTGAGATCCGTTACACCCTCGGGCAGGGCGGATTTGGGCAGAAATACTTCCTGGCCATCCTCTGCTGCGAGGAATCCGAAGCCTTTGTCCTTGTCATACCACTTGACCTTGCCGGTGGGCACGTAATCAACCTTCTTCGTTCTTACCTGGGAGACACAGCCGGCGCGTCACCGCATCCGCAGGATACTGCGGGAATAGGGGTAACTGCCTGGTCCATGTTGGTCTATTGCTTCAAGGTTATCCTGCCCAGCCGCGGATTCGCGCTTTGAGACCATGCTGAGCAGGTCCCGTCGCCTTTTGTTCGTGCGCAGGGCGGGAACAGCGCAACTGGCGCGGGACTGTTAGCGTTGCTTACATGATTCCCCACGGCTACCGCCGCCCGCTCGTGATCGTCGCCGCCGTCGTCGCCGTGCTGTCCTTGGCGGCCGTGGGCGCCGTCATGGCTACCGCTTTTGCCCGGGGCGTAGCCCCGATTTGGGTTACCTCCACTGCTCTCTATGGGCTGCCGCTGGCATTCATTTTGATGGCCGCGTTGGTGGTGGACTCCGTCTGGGCACGGCGTCGCCAATGAGCCACCAGAAAGCCCGACGGCGGGCCCGGCTGGCGGTAACGTTGAACTGATGTCCCTTATTCGCGCGCTCAGCAAGGAACTGGAAGCGCGCAGCGATGATTCGCTGCGGGCCCTGTTTGCCGCCCGGCCGGACCTCATTTCCCCTGTCGCCCCGGACTTCGCTGCTCTCGCTGCGAGGGCGAGCGCACGGGTCAGCGTGCAACGGGCCCTCGAACGGCTCAACAAACCGGAAATGCAGGTACTGGAGACACTCCATCTCTGCACCAATGCAGACACTGGCCACAGCGTCTCTGCGGCGGGTTTGAAAAAGTGCATCAGCGGCTCCACACTTGCCGCGCTGGAGCCGATCTTGAACAAGCTCCAGGAGCTGGCACTCATCCACAGGGCCGATCCCCCGGCTACGGTGCACCTTCCCGGTCGCCAGCGCTTCTACTTGCCTGTGGGCAGCCTCAAGGACGTCATCGGCATCTACCCCGCCGGCCTAGGCCGCAGCTACACCGAGCTGGTACGCCTGCAGCCGGCCTTCGCCCAGCGCGTAGTACAGCTCGTTGCCGAACTTCACAAGAGCGGCGCCGACGTCCTCGCTGCCACCACGCCGATGGACGCGGCGCTCGCCCTGCAGCGATGGACGTCAACGCCGGAGAGTTTGCAGCACATCCTATCCGAGGCCCCGATACGGACCCGCCCCCTTTTGAACAAGTTTGGCAGCTGGGCCATGGGTGCCGTTCCACAGGCCCAACGCAAGGCCTCCGTGCTCCACGAGGGCCGCGACGTCGGTCCCGTGGACTGGCTCTTGGCCCGCGGCTTGCTTGTACCCCTGGACGCCGGCCACGTTGAACTGCCCCACAGCGTCGGCTTGTCCCTGCGCGGCGGCGCGATCGTGGACCACTTCACTTTGAAGCCTCCCGTGCCGGAGTTGGGCCAGACAAGTGCCGCCTTGCGCCGGAATGCCGCCATGGGTGCTATTGCCGAAGTACTCCGATTGGTCGGCGAACTCCTGTACGCGGTCCGCGATCAGCCGGTGGTTACCCTTCGCAGCGGCGGGGTGGGCGTGCGCGAGCTCAAGCGCCTGGCCGATAGCCTCCGGTTGGGACTGTCCGAGACGGCGCTGATCCTTGAGCTCAGCGCCATGTCCGGATTGCTGCGCCTCGATGTGGACAGTTCCACCTGGGTCCAGCCACCCACGGTGGAATGGCTCACGCTCCCCCGCCAGGAACAGTGGCTCTGGCTGGTCAACGCCTGGCTTGCCAGCGAGCGCGCCCCGTCACTCGTCGGGCAGAACCTCCCCGGTCCTGCCGCGACGGCATCGCGGACCGGTTTTGCCGGAACTTCCATCAACGCTTTGTCTGCCGAGGCCCAACGCCCTGACGCCCCGCTTGTCCGCAAGCGGATCTTGGAGATCCTCGACGAGCTCACCCGCGAAGTCGAAGCACCGGACGGCAAGGCCCCCGTGCTCAACGCGGAGGCTGTCATGGAGCGCGCGGAATGGACCCAGCCCCGGATGTCACGGCGGTTCAGTTCCCTCATCCGCGGCATATTGCACGAGGCGGAAATCCTGGGGCTCATGGGTTCCGGCGCCCTCACCCAGCTAGGCTCCGCCATCGCCACCGAACAGCCGGATCTTGCCCTGCGTGTCCTCGGCGAACACCTGCCCGCCGCGGTCAACCACGTCCTACTCCAGGCAGACCTGACCGCCGTCGCCCCGGGGTACTTGGCACCTGAACTGAGCGAAAAACTGCTTCTGATAGCCGAGGCCGAAGGACAAGGCCCGGCCACCATCTTCCGTTTCTCCGGGGATTCAATCCGACGCGCGCTGGACGCCGGCCAAGACGCCGAGGCCATCCTCTCCTTTCTACGCACCCACTCCGCCACTGACGTCCCACAGCCGCTCCAGTACCTGATCAAGGACATCGCCTCGCGGCACGGCCGGCTACGCGTCGCCACCAGCGCCAGTTTCATCCAAAGCGACGACGAGGCCGCTATTGCCGATCTCCTTCACGAGCCCGGGACCGCGAGCCTGGGCCTCGTCCGGATCGCCCCCACGGTGCTGACCTCCGCGGTGAGCCCGCGGGAGACCGCGAGAGTGCTGCGGGAGCTGGGACTTTCGCCTGCGGTGCAGGAGGCCGAGCCCGCCGTCGTGCGTTACAAGCGGACGACGGCGGTGGCCGGCGGCGCCCGCCCCGTTTACACGGCGCCCCGCACAGCCCCGCCGGACGACGACGTCGATGCCCAACTGGCGGTCCTGAGGCACCATCGCGGGGTCTCGGGTGACATGACGGGCGAGGCGGCAACGCAACTGGGGCTCGAAACGCTCCAGAGGGCCATCCGGTTGAAGCAAGCAGTCACCATGAACGTGGTTGACGGCTTGGGGAATTCCAACACCGAGACCGTTGTTCCCGTATCGGTGTCCGGCGGGCGGGTCCGGGTGTTCGACGCGGCCAGGGACACCGAAAGAGTCTTGTCCATCCACCGCATTATCGATGTGGAACCTGCGGGCGATCCGCGCAAGTGAGGAAGCAATAGTGAGCGACGGTCCGCTGATCGTACAGAGCGACAAAACCATCCTGCTGGAAGTCGACCACGAACTCGCCACCGAGGCACGGCATGCGATTGCGGCATTCGCCGAGTTGGAGCGCGCCCCCGAACACGTCCATAGCTACCGGCTCACTCCCTTGGGTTTGTGGAATGCCCGCGCCGCGGGGCTCGACGCCGAAAAGGTCCTGGACACGCTCCTGCGCTACTCCCGTTTCCCGGTGCCGCACTCGTTGCTGATCGACATTGAAGAGACGATGTCGCGTTACGGCCGGTTACGCCTGGAAAAGGACCCGCAGCACGGATTGGTCATGCGGACCACCGACTATCCCGTACTTGAGGAAGTCATCCGGGCCAAGAAGATCGCACCGCTGCTGGGGCCGAGGATCGACGGCGAAACGGTGGTGGTGCATTCCTCCCAGCGCGGGCAGCTCAAGCAGCTTCTACTGAAGCTCGGATGGCCGGCCGAGGACCTCGCGGGCTATGTGGACGGCACTCCGCACCTGATCGCCCTGAACGAGGACGGCTGGCACCTGCGGCCCTACCAAAAGCTTGCCACGGAGAACTTCTGGGCGGGCGGCAGCGGCGTCGTCGTCCTGCCTTGCGGTGCGGGGAAGACGCTAGTGGGCGCGGCCGCCATGGCCACCAGCTCCACCACCACCCTGATCCTGGTCACCAATACCGTCGCGGCCCGCCAATGGAAGGACGAACTCCTCAAGCGGACGTCCCTGACCGAGCAGGAAATCGGCGAGTATTCGGGCGCGGTCAAGGAAGTCCGGCCGGTCACGATCGCCACCTACCAGGTCCTGACCACCAAGCGTGGGGGCCTTTACCCGCACCTGGAACTCGTGGACGGGCACGACTGGGGACTCATCATTTACGACGAGGTCCACCTTTTGCCGGCGCCGATCTTCCGGATGACGGCGGACTTGCAAGCCCGGCGACGGCTCGGACTCACGGCGACCTTGGTACGGGAGGACGGGCGGGAGGGCGAGGTTTTCAGCCTGATCGGCCCCAAGCGCTACGACGCCCCGTGGAAGGACATCGAGGCCCAGGGCTACATAGCGCCCGCAGACTGCGTGGAAGTCCGGGTGGACCTGCCCAGGGACGAACGGGTGGCCTACGCCATGGCGGAGGATGCGGACAAGTACCGATTGTGCGCTACGTCCGAGACAAAGACCCAGCTAGTGGAGCAGTTGGTGGCGCAGCACCAAGGCGAGCAGCTGCTTGTGATAGGCCAGTACATCGATCAGTTGGATGAGATCGGCGAGCGCTTGGACGCCCCCGTGATCAAAGGCGATACAACCGTCAAGGTGCGGCAGAAACTGTTCGACGCCTTCCGTGCCGGTGAAATCAAAACCCTCGTAGTGTCCAAGGTGGCCAACTTCTCGATCGACCTACCGGAGGCCTCCGTGGCAATACAGGTATCGGGATCCTTCGGTTCCCGGCAAGAAGAGGCACAGCGACTGGGCCGATTGCTTCGCCCCAAGCAGGACGGCCGTGCGGCTCGCTTCTACTCCTTGGTGGCCAGGGACACCCTCGACCAGGACTTCGCGGCCAAACGGCAGCGCTTCCTCGCCGAGCAGGGCTACGCGTACCGGATCATGGACGCCAAGGACGTACCCACCGGGTAGTGACTAGTCAATTTTGGGGGCTAGTCAACTTTGAGGGCTAGGCAACCAGCTGTTGGGCGCGCCCTTGTTGCTGCCCTGGTTGCAGCGCTGGTTGCAGCGCGACGACGTCGACGACTGCCCAAGACTCTTCGTCGTTGAGCTGCGCGTTCGCGAAGCGTTCGGCGGCAGCCCGATCACTGAATTCCTCGTGCTCGATGCGGCCGGAATCCGCGTCCAGGTAGCTGACATGGAACTCGATGTTCTGAGGCTCCAGTGCCTGTTCGTTCGTCAGGGTTTGTTTCTTTTCCATGGCTCAAGTGTGAAACGGGGCTCCGACAATTTAGGCCTGTGCCAGCGGCGTGTTGGGTTTTGGCTGGCCGCGTTTGCTCAAGCCGCGTTTGTTCAAGCCGCGTTTGTTCAGGCAGAGCGCAGCACTTCCGCGGCCGTGCTGCGGACAGCCTCACTCACCGCGTCTAATATCCGCGACGGTGTCCGCCACCGTTGCCAGTACAAGGGAACGTCCAACGGCCGCTCTGGCGCGAGTTCCACCAGGTGCCCATTCTCTATGTCCTGTCTGCACTGCGCCTCCGGCAATAGTCCCCATCCGAGACCCAAACGAATAGCCTCGGCGAACTCCTGGGTGGACGGAACGTAGTGGCGCGGCCCGGCCGTTTCCATCCCACGCGCCGCGCCGCCCATGAGCTCCAGGAAGCGGTGCTGGTACTCATCTTTACGATCAAAGTCCACGGCCGGAGCTGCGCGCAGGGAGGCGACGTCCACGCCGTCGGGAAGCCAACGTGCCCTGAATTCCGGAGTGGTGACGGCGCGGTATCGCATGCTTCCCAGGGGCTCCACGCGGCAGCCTTGTACCGGTTCGGGGGTCGCCGTCACGGCAGCCATCACTGTTCCCGCGCGCAGCATGGACGTGGAATATTGCTCGTCGTCCCGGTGGAGGTCGAAGACGGCGTTCAGTTCCGCAGGGACCCTGGTAAGGGCCTTGAGGAACCAGACAGCCAGGGAATCCGCGTTGACCACAATGGGAACCGAGACCATCGGCGACTCGCCTGGCAGACCCAGTTCAAGCTCGGCGTCGGCCTCCAGCTGGGCGAGCTGCCGCGCGAGCCTGAGCACCACCTGTCCTGACTCCGTCGCCTGGACCGGATTGCTGCGCTGCAGCAATACCCTGCCGGATGCATGTTCCAGCGCCTTGAGGCGTTGGGAGACCGCCGACGGCGTGATGTTCAGTAGCCGGGCAGCGGCGTCGAGTGTGCCTTCGGTGAGCACTGCGGCGAAAGTGTGCAGCTGTTCGGAAGAGAATCTAGCCATAAGATGATCTTACGATGCCTAAGAATGTTTAGCTGGACTAATGCTCGCGGCGAAACCTAACCTCGAAGGATGAATTCGCCTGACATCCTCCATGCTGCCGGACTTGGCCTCGGTACCGGCCTGGCCCTCATCGTTGCCATCGGTGCGCAAAACGCCTTCGTCCTCCGGCAAGGAATCCGTGGCGAGCACGTCGGACCAATCGTCGCGGTGTGCGCCATCTCGGACGCCCTGCTCATCGCGGCGGGGGTACTCGGCACAGGTGCCTTCATCACAGCGGCGCCGGCCGCCGTCGTCGTTCTCCGCTATGTCGGTGCCGCCCTCCTGGTGACGTACGGGGTGATGGCGGCGAGGCGGATCCTCAAGCCGCAAGCGCTCGTGTCCGCGGACCCGGGGTCCCCGGGCGCCCGACGCGGCGGACTGGCGCGGGCGTTGGCCACTGTCCTGGCACTCACGTGGCTCAACCCCCACGTCTATCTGGATACCGTGCTGCTCCTGGGATCTGTGGCGAACTCGCAGGCGGACGGGCTCCAGTGGTGGTTCGGCGCCGGAGCGATGCTGGGCAGCATTCTGTGGTTCTGTTCGCTCGGGTTCGGTGCGAAACGGCTCCGCGGCTTCTTTGCGCGCCCGGCTTCCTGGCGAATCCTCGACGGCGGGATTGCCGTCACCATGGTGGGGCTCGGCGTCGGGCTGGCTTTGGGCAGCTGACTCGCCGTTGCCTCGCAGACAGCAACAGGCACCCCGGCAATTCTCACAACAAGCATCCAGTCAACTCCCAGAAACTGGGAGCATCATGAATGCTATGAAAAAGAACGGCCCCGAAGCCAAGCTCCTCGTCGTCGACGACGAACCCAACATCCGCGAGCTGCTGTCCACCTCGCTGCGTTTTGCCGGTTTTGAGGTCGTTGCGGCGTCGAACGGGCGCGAAGCCCTCGCTGCCGCCGATCTCCACTCCCCGGACCTCGCGGTACTGGACGTCATGCTCCCCGACATGGACGGGTTCACCGTCACCCGCCGCCTTCGTGCCGCGGGAAAGCATTTCCCTGTCCTGTTCCTGACCGCCAAGGACGATACCGAAGACAAGGTCATGGGCCTGACCGTAGGCGGCGACGACTACGTCACCAAGCCATTCAGCCTGGATGAAGTTGTGGCGCGGATCCGCGCAGTACTGCGCCGCACGCAGCCCATGGAAGACGACGACGCCGTCATCCGCGTGGATGACCTGGAGCTCGACGACGACGCCCACGAGGTCCGCCGCGGCGGCACCATCATCGAGTTGTCACCCACCGAGTTCAAGCTGCTCCGCTACCTCATGCTGAACCCCAACCGAGTGCTGTCCAAGGCGCAAATCCTGGACCACGTCTGGGAATACGACTTCAACGGAGACGCCTCGATCGTGGAGTCCTACATTTCCTACCTCCGACGCAAAGTGGACATTGACCCGGACGCAGCTGCCCTGATCCAGACCAAGCGTGGCGTGGGCTACGTATTGCGGACGGCCGAGAAGCGCTGACTTTGTTCAACCGTTGGAAGTCGGCCTCCCTCAGGTCGCAGCTGGTTGCCATCATCATGGGACTGCTGCTCCTTGCCCTGGCCGCCACGGGCGCCGGGACGC
The DNA here is from genome assembly GCF_026683955.1 of Arthrobacter sp. MMS18-M83. Lineage (NCBI taxonomy): Bacteria > Bacillati > Actinomycetota > Actinomycetes > Micrococcales > Micrococcaceae > Arthrobacter > Arthrobacter sp. MMS18-M83. The sequence continues at coordinate 2,013,695 of NZ_CP113343.1, forward strand.
TGACGCTCGTCAAGAGCTACCTCCAAGGGCAGGTGGACGACAAGCTCAAGACCGCCGTCCAAATCGCCCAGCAGCAGCAATCTTTTGCCAACCTGTCCGAGCCGAACCCGGCCGTGCCCACGGACTACTCCCTGACGCTCTACGTCCAGGGCCAGCCGCCCTATCCGTTCGGCGGCAGCAAGACCGATCGGCCGAGCATTGCCAACATCAGCCCGGTTGAAGCCAAGGACCGCAACTACGCCCCCTTCCAGGTGGGTGGCACCGCCGGCGGCAATTGGCGCGTAGTAGCGGTCAACGTCGTGGACAACCGGACCGGGCAAAACGCAGTGGTGATCGTCGGGCTGCCCCTGTCCCCCGTGGACAAGGTCATGGAACACGCCACCCTCGTGGTGGTCGGCGTCGGGCTCCTGACCTTGGTGCTCGCGTTCTTCATCGCCACCTGGACCGTTGCACGCTCCTTCCGTCCCCTTGCCCGCGTGGAAAAGACGGCCGCTGCCATCGCGGCGGGTGATCTCTCGCGCCGCGTGGAAATCGAGAATCCGGTCACTGAGGTCGGCCGCCTGGGCGGCTCCCTCAACGCCATGCTCGCCCACATCGAATCGTCCTTTGCCGCGCGGGCGGCTTCCGAAGCCCGAATGCGGCGATTCGCTGCCGACGCCTCCCACGAGCTCCGCACTCCCTTGGTGACCATCCGCGGGTTCTCCGAGCTCTATCGCCACGGAGCCCTCGCTACGCCGGAAGACGTGGGCACCGCCATGGGCAGGATCGAAAGCGAAGCCAAGCGCATGGGATCCATGGTGGAGGACCTGCTCCTGCTTGCCCGCCTGGACGAACAAAGGCCTCTGCAGCTCAAACCTGTGGACCTACAGCTGCTGGCGAACGACGCCGTCGTGGACTCCCTTGCGACGTCCGGCGAGCGGAAGATTTCACTGACAGGGCTAGACGGCGGGGCGGCGGCCCCTGCCCCGGTGCAAGGCGACGAGGCCAAGCTTCGGCAGGTTCTGGGAAACCTGGTGGGGAACGCCCTGCGTTATACCCCGAAGGAACGCCGATTGAGCTCGCTGTCGGGGTTCGGAACACTCCGTCGGGGATGTTCTCCGTTCTCGAGGTGCGGGACCACGGCAGCGGCATTCCGGCCGAGGAGCTGCCTAGGATCTTCGAACGCTTCTACAGGGCGGATACCTCGCGCACGCGGGAGACCGGCGGCAGCGGCCTTGGACTCGCCATTGTGGCCGCTATCGTGGGCTCCCATGGCGGGACGGTAAGCGTCGAGAAGACGGACGGCGGCGGGGCCACTTTGGTTGTCAGCCTCCCTTTCCAGGACGAGGTGTCCGAGGTGCCTGAAGACGCGAGCGTTGCCGAGGCGGAAATCTCCGACTAGCACCGGCCGGGTTGGCGGAGCATTCAGGGCTGGCGCGTTCAGGGCCCGCGGGCATGCGAGGCTGGAAGGCAAGTTGTCCACATAGGCCGGTTCGGCTCTGGCAGGGCCGTTCGGCGGACTCTAGGCTCGATTCGTGGACCACACGCCAGCCGCACCTGCGGACACCTTTAGTTGAAAGGCAACGCCCCATGAGCGTCATTTCCGTCGATACCGAACTGCTCCAGCTCAAATCCGCCAGCGTCAAGGCCACCGTTGATCGCATCAGTGCCGACGTCCAGGCGATGAAATTCGGCCTGGACGAGCTTCAGGCCACGTGGAAGGGATCTGCGGCCAACAATTTCCAGGCCCTCGTCTCCGAGTGGACGTTGACCCAGAACAAGGTCGAGGCCTCGCTGGCATCTATCAATCTGGCGCTGTCCTCCGCCGCGGCAACGTATCTGGAGGCCGAACAAGGCAACACCCAGCGGTTCAGCTACTAGGCGCTCTGGCGGTGTCCGGTGGGGCGGTGCTTGCGCTTCCCCACCGGACACCGGACTGACAACCAGCTCCCTACCGTGTTGCTTCTCCGGCGCTACTTCTCGGGCGTCGACTGGTGGAACCGCAAGCGCCACCGGCCGTCGTCGAGCACCCAGATCGAACTCCGCAGTGCCGAGCCGGTTCGTCCATAACTCCGGTAGCTGAGCAGAATGGTGTTGCTTGAGATACGGTCCGCGGAAATGACCTCTACCTCGGGGGTTTCGCCTGGGTTGTCCTCCAACGCCATCATGAGTTCGTCGCGGGACCAAATACGACCGGAGCTGCCAATCTCGGTGAAATCCGGGTGAAGCAGCATCCCCGTACGCCCAAGATCTCCTCTGACGTCCGGCCTCAGGAGCTCCCTCTCAAGAAGAACAACGGTGTCCTCGTCTGAGCTCCCGCCACTCTGGCCAAGGGGGGCAACCTCTTCAAACTCTGCGAACAGAGTGGGCTCGGTGAATGTCTCTGGCTCTGCGAATGTGTCCTGCCCGGTACCCCTCACCGACTCATAGGAAAGATCCTGATCGCCGAAAAGTGTGAGGTCTTCGTCCTGAGCGTCAGCGCCGTCGAAAAGCGACGGTGGTTCCACAGCTACGGCGCGGTCTGAAGGCCCCGTCTGGCGGGTAGAGCGATTGAGGGGCACGGATTGTCCGGGTTCGTCGGTTCCCGGATAACCCGGGCCGCTGGGAGCGGCTGTGCCCTGCTGGTACGCGCTAGCAACGGCACGGGCGCGATCGTCGGCGGCCTCGTTGAGATCGTGGCCTGCATGGCCCCTGACCCATTCGAACGTGTATTTCCGGCCGACAATGGCCTGGTCGATGTCCTTGAGCAAATCGACATTCAAGACAGGCTTTCCGTCGGCCTTGCGCCATCCCTTGCGCTTCCAGCCCGGCATCCACTTGGTGATGCAGTTGATGACGTACTGGCTGTCGCAGAGGATCTTCAGCTCTTCGTGGGGAACATGAGCCGTGGACCGGAAGAGGTCCAGCACAGCCATGAGTTCGCCCTGGTTGTTGGTTCCGTGCGGCCACCCGCCGGCCCGCCAACAAGAGTCGTTCACATACCAGGCCCAACCAGCGGGCCCGGGATTGCCGAGGGCAGAACCATCGGCGGCAGCAATAATCGTCATGGTTTCCATCCTGCCAGACCACCCCGACACTCTCCGACCTCCAGACCCCCAGACCCCCGAGGCCGAGTCATTCCCTTGCCGAACGACGCTCCTTCACTTACAGGCCCAAAAATTCCAACCCTCCTGCAGATCTTGCTCCCTGCGGTCGTCAAGCGTCGAAAGAAAACCCGACAAAAGTGAACGAGCGTCCGAAGAAGACCCGACGTAAGTGCACGAGCGTCGAAAGAAAACCCGACAAAAGCGAGCGAGCGTCCGAAGAAGACCCGACGTAAGTGAGCGAGCGTCCGAAGAAGACCCGACGTAAGTGCACGAGCGTCGGTTAAACGGCGACGGCGGCCCCCACCTGAGGTGGGAACCGCCGTCGTGCGTGTTGCTGGTGAGCTAACGCGGGGGTTTAGAAGCCGCCCATGCCGCCCATGTCGTCGCCGCCACCCATGGCCGGAGCGTGCTTCTCCGGCTTGTCGGCGACAACGGCCTCGGTGGTCAGGAACAGACCAGCGATTGAGGCAGCGTTCTGGAGCGCCGAGCGGGTGACCTTTACGGGGTCGTTGACGCCGGCAGCCAGCAGGTCCTCGTAGATGCCGGTTGCAGCGTTCAGGCCGTGGCCCGACGGCAGGCCGCGGACCTTGTCGATGACAACGCCCGGCTCGAGGCCAGCGTTGTAAGCGATCTGCTTGAGCGGAGCGTCGATGGCAACGCGGACGATGTTGGCGCCGGTTGCTTCGTCGCCTTCGAGCTGCAGGTTGGCGAATGCCTTGGCACCAGCCTGGATGAGGGCAACGCCACCACCGGCGACGATACCTTCTTCAACGGCAGCCTTCGCGTTGCGGACGGCGTCCTCAATGCGGTGCTTGCGTTCCTTGAGCTCAACTTCGGTTGCGGCACCGGCCTTGATGACTGCAACGCCGCCGGCCAGCTTGGCCAGGCGTTCCTGCAGCTTCTCGCGGTCGTAGTCGGAATCGGAGTTCTCGATCTCGGCACGGATCTGGGCAACACGACCGGCGATGGCGTCGGCGTCGCCGGCACCTTCGACGATGGTGGTCTCGTCCTTGGTAACAACAACCTTGCGGGCGTTGCCGAGCAGTTCGAGGGTTGCGTTCTCGAGGCTCAGGCCGACTTCGGAGGAGATGACCTGGCCACCGGTAAGGATGGCAATGTCGGCGAGCTGAGCCTTGCGGCGGTCACCGAAGCCCGGAGCCTTGACGGCAACGGACTTGAAGGTGCCACGGATCTTGTTGACGATCAGGGTGGCCAGGGCCTCGCCCTCGATGTCTTCGGCGATGATCAGCAGCGGCTTGTTGGACTGCATGACCTTCTCCAGGACCGCAACGAGTTCCTTCACGTTGGAGATCTTGGAGTTGACGATCAGGATGTACGGGTCTTCGAGGACCGTTTCCTGGCGCTCTGCGTCGGTGACGAAGTAAGCGGAGATGTAACCCTTGTCGAAGCGCATGCCTTCGGTGAGCTCAAGCTCCAGGCCGAAGGTGTTGGACTCCTCGACCGTGATGACGCCTTCCTTGCCAACCTTGTCCAGGGCTTCAGCAATGAGGTTACCGATTTCGGAGTCGCCAGCGGAGATGGAAGCCGTGGCTGCGATCTCTTCCTTGGTCTCGATTTCCTTGGCGGAAGCAAGCAGCTCGCGGATGACGGCTTCAACAGCCTTCTCGATGCCGCGCTTGAGGGACAGCGGGTCGGCGCCGGCAGCTACGTTGCGCAGGCCTTCCTTGACCAGTGCCTGGGCCAGAACGGTGGCGGTGGTGGTGCCGTCGCCAGCGACGTCATCCGTCTTCTTGGCAACTTCCTTGACCAGCTCGGCGCCGATCTTCTCGAACGGGTCGTCCAGTTCGATCTCCTTGGCGATGGAAACACCATCGTTGGTGATCGTGGGGGCGCCCCACTTCTTTTCGAGGACGACGTTGCGTCCACGCGGGCCGAGGGTGACCTTGACGGCGTCGGCGAGGATGTTGAGACCCCGCTCGAGACCGCGGCGTGCCTCTTCATCAAATGCAATGATCTTGGCCATAACGGCGGTAGTCCTTTCGGGACAGTCGTTAAGAAGGTGCCTTCACTGCGGTGCCCGCGACGGACGATCCTTCACATTCGGCCTCTGTACGCCGCGTGGTCCGGATCTCACCCCAGCAAGGTGTTCTTTGTTCTCCCAGGCACCGCCACTACTTCCAAGCGGCCGGAGCCGCACAAAGAATTAGCAGTCAATGCTTGAGAGTGCTAATCAATAATTAGCACTCACCCGAGGAGAGTGCAAGCAGAAGCGCCTGAAAATACTCGCCACGCCGGGGGAATTCGCTGTCGGCACAGCCCATCACGGCGTCCGCGAGGCGGTCTCTTTGCCGCTCACGCGGGCCGTGTTGTCAGCGCCATACGTGAAGACCATGTAGTTGGACGAGGTAACGTCCCCGTTGGCGTCGAATCCGATGGTGCCGGACTCGCCGTCGTAATCCGGGAGCTTCGCTCCCTTCAGCACCTCGACGCAATCCTTGTAAGACGCACAGGATGTGCGCTCTTTCGACGCCGCATCACCCGACGTCGGACGCACCCCGCCGGACACGGTGGTGAGCCAAGCGGCGATCGAGGCCCCGGCGTCGTCGTTCGCGGCAGCGGCGGCAATCGCCGCGAGAGTGACGGCGTCGTACGTTTCGGCTGCGTACGTTGTGTCCTTGAGGTTGGGAGCGATCCCCGTCAGCCCGGCTTGGAACTCGATACTCGGGAAGACCCCGGGGAGAATTCCACGCGCGCCGTCAAGCCCGCCCGCACCGAGCGTGGTCCCGTATTGGCGGATGGCGCCATCGCTCAAGAGCAGCTTCTTGCCTTTCAGCCCCGCGTTCAGAAGCTCGGCCAAGGCACCCTGGGCACCGTCACGGGCAACCACGACGACGGCGTCCGGCGTGCCGGACTTGATGCTCGCCGCAGCCGGAGCTGCTTTGCCGGCCGCGAATTCCACGTTGGACACGGCATCCATTCCGAGGCCGCGGGCAGCGTCCATGACTGCTCCGGAGACACGAGTACCGTAGTCCCCGGCTTCGTGCAGGACGGAAAGCCTCTTGGCGCCGGCGTCGTGCGCCAGCTTCGCCAGGACGCTTCCTTGCGCGGTATCAGCGGCCGAGGTGCGGAAGTAGAAGCCGCCGCTTTTGTAGCTACTGAGTCCGGCGGCGGTGTTGGCCGGCGAGATGAGCGGAACGCGGGCGGCTGCGAGAACGTCGATAGCGGCGGCAGCATGGCTGGAATCCGTTGGCCCGACCACGACGTCGGCATGAGCTCCAAGCAATGCTTTGGCCTGCGCCGCAGTCTCGGCAGTGAAGGCCGCCGCGCTGCTGCCGTCACTGGCCGCCGACGCAGGAAGCAACTCAACGGTGTGGCCTTTGTATCCGCCGGCGTCGTTGATCTGCTTGACGGCTAGCTTGGCCGCTGCAAGCTCTGATTCGTTGAGGAATGCGGAACCACCCCTGTTGTCCAGAATCACCCCAATGCGCAGGACGCCGTCGCCGCTCGGAGTAACAGCGTCAAGCCTGGCGTTGCCTATGGTGGCGGAGCATCCGGCCAGTCCTAGGGCCAAAGCCGCGCAGCCTGCGAGAAGAGAAACTAACCGGGACCGGCGCCCTCCAAAGGGCCGGGACAGCCTTATTGCCGCAACACCCACTAGATAAGACGCACGCTTTCTGCCTGCGGGCCCTTCTGGCCCTCGCCCAGTTCGAAGTCGACCCGTTGTCCTTCTTCGAGCGCACGGTAGCCATCCATCTGGATAGCGGACCAATGCACAAAGATGTCGTCACCGGACTCATCCACGGTGATGAATCCGTAGCCCTTTTCGGCATTGAACCATTTGACGGTTCCCAAAGCCATGATCCCCACACTTTCAACTAGCAGTGGCCGGCTTCCGGGATCTCCGGGCCAGCTCACAACTACTGTAACCACAGTCACGTTGCAGTGCCGCAACCTTGGGTGTGGGTGGCAGCAATGTTATTGAGGCGTAACCGAGTTCTACTTGTATCCCGGCCCCAGAATGACAACCACCGGCTGCGGGAATTCGGCACTGTCCACGAGGTTTGCGATGCCCAGCAGCTTGCCGAGGGCTTCAGCGTTGCTCTTCTGGGCCGGGCCCTTGTAGAAGACCGACGACGACTGCTGTGGCACGCCACCCCAGTTTGCGACCGTAGACAGCGGCCAGCCCCCGCCTTGCACGACGGCGGCCACGCGGGCAGCCAGGCCACCGGTGGTGGTGCCGTTGTAGACCGCGACTGTCGCGGTTTTGTCCAGCGGCGCCGTGGTGGGCGTCGGCGTGCTGGGAGGGGTGTCACCCGGCTGGCTGGATGGCTGCGCCGGGCTGCTCGGAGAAGTGCTTACCGACGGTGCCGGGGCGGAGGCCGCGGCAGTTTGCTTGGAGGCGTTCGCGGTAACGGCAGCTTGCGGCGTCGTCGAGGACGTGAACCCAAGCTTCGGAAGGATAAGGAACGCAACGAGGCCTACCGCCAGTGCAATGCCACCCAGGAGGAGCACAGGCCATAGTGCGGGGCGGGAAGCGGTGGCGACGAGCCGGTGGACACCCTGCCGCGATGAGCTCTGCGGGACGCGGTCGAATTCATCCCGGGCAAATTTGGTCATGGTGAAGCCTTGTCCTTGCTGCTTGCTTGCTGGGGGATCAGCGTGTGCTTTACGCGTCAGAACCAAGGCGGCGCGCCGTGCGGGCCCTCTGACGTGACATACGTAGTCTACGCAATCTCTTGACGAGCATAGGATCGTGCGTCAATGCGTCCTCGGTGTCGATGAGCGCATTGAGGAGCTGGTAGTAGTGGGTGGCCGAAAGATCGAAGAGCTCCCTGACGGCCTGCTCCTTGGCCCCGGCGTACTTCCACCATTGCCTCTCCAAGGCGAGCATCTGCTGTTCGCGCTCGCCCAGCGGCGAGTCGCTGCGGATTCCGGCGGACAGGTCTTCGAGTACCAATCCAGTTGCTTCGGACGCCATGGATTCCCGTGCGGGTTCTGCCACGACACACTCCTTCGACGCATTGACTGAAAATTGTCCCGCCCCCATGGTAACGGGCGAATAACATCGATGTCATTCGCCCCGCCGCTTCCAGTGGAGTCGCGTTCTGCAGTGTCACTTCCCGCAGAGCCGTTTTTCCGCAGAGCCGTTTTTCCCCAGGGCCCCAAGACAGGGACAATGGCTGGATGGCAGGCGAAGAAGCGTTGTTTGAGCTTGAATCCGAAGATCACTCCGCCGAATTCGCGGCACTCCCGGGAAAAGCCCTGGACGACCTGATGGCTCCAGACTGGGCCGAGGCGCTTTCCGGCGTCGAGGACGAATTGCGCTCAGTGCTGGCCTTCGTGGCGGGCGAGGCAGCCCGCGGAACCCGAGTGCTGCCTGCGGCGTCGAACATCCTTCGCGCCTTCCGTCAGCCGCTTGCCGACGTCAAAGTGCTGCTCCTGGGCCAGGACCCCTACCCGACGCCGGGACACGCGGTCGGGCTTTCTTTCGCGGTTTCCGGGCAAACCCGGCCCATTCCCCGCAGCCTTTCAAACATCTACCGGGAAATGGAGTCGGATCTCGGCTTGCCGCCGCGGGTGCACGGCGATCTCTCGGCATGGACAGGCCAAGGGGTTCTCCTGTTGAACAGGGTCCTGAGCGTCGCGGCGGGTGCGGCGGGCTCGCACCGGGGCAAAGGCTGGGAGGCCATTACGACGGCGGCAGTCACCGCGGTCGCCGCGCGCCGCACAGTTGCCGGGCAGCAGAGTCCGCTGGTCGCGATCCTGTGGGGCAAGGACGCCGAGGGCGTTCAGCCCCTGCTTGGCGGCGCCCCAGCGATCACCTCCGCGCACCCCAGTCCGCTGTCCGCGTCGCGGGGTTTCTTCGGCTCACGCCCGTTCAGCCGGGCCAACGCCCTGCTCCGTTCGCAGGGCGCAGATCCCGTCATCTGGGAACTTCCACCGTTGCCCTAGCTTAGGCTTGCCTACATGACATCTTTGCCCGCGACGTCGTCTGCGTCCCGCAATACCCGCCCCCAGGTGAACCTGACAGTGCTGCGCATGGAGCAGCTTTCGCCCCACATGGTGCGCATCATTGCAGGTGGAACCGGATTTGCCGGCTACGCGAACAACGACTTCGTGGACCGGTATGTGAAGATCGTGTTCCCGCAGCCCGGCGTCGACTACCAGCTGCCGCTGGATCTCTGGGCCATCCGCGAGACCATGCCACGCGAGCAATGGCCGTACACCCGCACCTACACCGTCCGCTGGGTGGACGAAGCCGCCCAGGAACTTGCAATCGACTTTGTGGTCCACGGCGACGAGGGCCTAGCGGGCCCATGGGCCCTGGCTGCCCAGCCCGGCGACGCACTGGTCTTCACAGGGCCGGGCGGCGCCTACAACCCAGCGCCCGACGCCGACTGGTACCTTTTCGCGGGCGACGACGCCGCGCTCCCGGCGATTGCCGCGTCGATCGAATCCCTGCCGGCCAATGCCAAGGGCCTTGCTTTCCTTGAGGTCGATAGCGACGCCGACATCCTTGACATCGCTGCGCCCGACGGCGTGGAGCTGCGTTGGCTGTTTCGCTCCGGAGTCCCGGCAGGATCGAGTTCGATCCTGCTCGATGCCTTGGGCGAAGCAGAGTGGTTGCCCGGCCGGGTGGATGTGTTTGCACATGGTGAGCGCGGCTACATGAAGGGCCTCCGGGATATCTTCTTCAAGCAACGCGGGCTGGAGCGCTCCCAAGTATCGCTCTCCGGATACTGGGCCCAGGGGCGCGTGGAGGACGATTTCCAGGCGGAAAAGAAACTCCCGATCGGGCAGATCTAGAGCCCTCGCTCTTTGGGAGCTCTCGCGGCCCCCGCGGCTTAGCGCCTGCGCACGCGGCGACGTTCGTTGCTGGCTAGTCCCTTGGTCAACGGGCGGGCCAAATTGTCTCCCAGCACAATTCCTGCTGCCACACCCAGCACGATTGCGCCCGCGTTGAGCATGCCCCCCGAGCCCAGCAAGACGTCCGCTTCCTGAACCGTCAACACATACATGGACCGGAATATCTTCAGCCCGGGCAGCAAGATGAGGGCCGCAGGGACGGCCACCACCAATTGCGGCGCACCGAGTTTGAGCGCCACCATGCGCGCCAACAAGCCGATGATCACGGCGGAAATCGCAGGCGAGAGCCGGTCTCCGATGCCGAGGTTGGATGCCCCCCACAAGACGAAGTAACCCACCAAACCTACTGCCGCCGTCGGGAGCAGTAGTTTGAGCAGGGTCTGTTCGGTGATGCCGATGGCAATCACGGCCACGGCGATCAGGATCGCCTGGCCCCACAATGGATACGCCTCGGGGAATGTTTGGGTAACGTCGATCCCGACGCTGCCCGTGAGATCGCCAACAACCACCGCGACGGCGATCCCGGCGACGATCGCGCCGAAGGTCAGGATGGTTGACAGGAAACGTCCGGCCGCGGTGACCGGGAATCCGTTGATGGCGTCTTGCACCGAAGAGACAAGCCTTCCCGTTGGCAACAGCAACAGGATGCCGCCCGCCACGACGATGGATGGCGGAATGTCCGCCCCTGCCCAGCGGAGCATGAATGCGATAAACGTAACCAGGAAGGAGCAGGCCGCCGTCACGAAGAAGTCCGGCGTACGCCATTTGCCCAATTGCCGGGCCACGAGGTTGATGAGCATGTTGGAAACGAAGGCCAGGGTGGACGCTCCCAGTCCCCCTCCTAGTACGCCGACGAAAACAGCGGAGAAGACGCCGAATGCCATAGTGACGATCCACCGCGGATAGGGCTTGCTGCTCCGGATGATGTCATCCAACCGGCGAACGGCTTCTGCCCTGCCCACGCCGCCAGCCACGATGTCCGTGACGAGCTGGTGCACCTGGGCCAAACCCGCATAGTTGTTGGTCCAAGAGCGGACTACCCGGAGCAAGGTGAGCGGAGTCTGGTCCTTGGGCGCATAGTTGATCTGGACCGACTGGTTGGTGATGTCGACTTCGATGTTCTTCAAACCGAGTGAAGCCGTGACCGCGATGATGCTGGTCTCGACTTCCAGGGCACCGGCTCCATAACGAAACATGGATTCGGCCATGTGCAGCGCGAAATCGATGGTCTTGCGCGCCGAAGCATCTACGCCGCCCACTTGGATGGTGGGGTTGGCGTAGGGGCTGCCCGCCAGGCGGTCCACGATGCTCATGGGGGCGGTGGGAGGATTCTCGCCCTGGACGAGCCTGCGAAGCATGCGTTTGGCGTTGACATTCTGGCGCACCTGCGATGGCTTCAGTGGCTGCGTCTTAGGCAAGCCGTCCGTGTTGGGCCTGTTGTCGGGGCGGTCAGTCACGCGGGTATTCCTCCAAAGGGCGGGGCTCCTCCAAATATTGGGTGTTCCACAAGCAATTGACGGGGCAGCGCTGCGATTCTAGTAGAACTGCTGGCCCGTCCGGCGGGTGTAGATCTGCCGGGCGATGCGTTCTCCGGCAGCGGTCCAAAGCCTGTATTTCAGCGGGCTGATGACTTGGTCGTAGCAGCCTACGAAGTCGGTGACGGTCTTGCTGAAACTGGTCTTGAACAGGCCGAGTCCGTGGAACGGGTGCGAGGTGTCCTTGAGCCGGTCCGCGGGCGGAGTGCCACAGAAATCGTACTCGGTGCAGCCCAGTTCCTTGACCTGGTTGATGGCCGTCCACTGGACCAAATGCGAATCACCGTACTGTGCCCGCTTCTGCAGCGAACCGCCGTCCTTGTACGTGCCTTTCCGGCCGTAGTTGATGACGAAGGCCCCAACGGAGGGGACACCGTTTTCGAAGACGAACAGGAGCCGGCCCTGTCCACGGTCGATGAAATTGGTCCAGAACTGGCGGTAGTACACGAATTCGCGGACCCGCACCTGAGACTTCGCCTCGACGGTGTTGGTCATCAGCGCATACATGGAACGGAAGTTCTCTTCCGTGGGCTCCATGGTCTGGACCTCGACGCCTTCACGGATAGCCCGGCGGACCGCATTGCGTCCGCGGGAATGGAGGCTACGCAGTAGCTGATTCTCTTCCGGGGAAATATCCAGCAGGGCTGTGGAGTCGTTCGGCTGCAGGTTGGGGGTCTTGACCACACCCGTGGCCTCGATCGCGGCGCGGGCGTCGTCGCTGAGGACAATGTCCGGCTCGATTTTGACAGCGAACACCCCGAGCTTGCCCTGCTTTACGAATTCCTGGTTGGCCTTGATGATCCCCGGAATGTCCTCGACCCCGGCAACGTCCGGGCCCTTGATGAGGTACCAAAGCTTGCCGAGCAACGGAAACGACTTCTCCAGGACCAGGTTGTAGCTGCTGTAGTCCTGGGTTTCGTAGACGAGGTGCAGGGGCTTCCAGCCGAAGTGTTGTTTCACGTCTGCGAATGCCTCGGATTGGAGGAGGTTGCCGCCGTTGGGATTGGCCGTGACGTGTTTGTCCCAGTGTTCGATTTCCTCGGCGGTGGCAAAGCGTGCGGTAAATTCTCGCAAGGGGGCCGTGTCCAATCAGTTGCGTACTTGAGGCAGCAGGCACCGGTGTGCGGCGCAGGCGTTCAGGCTCAAGTCTATCGGCCCCCAGGACGAGCTACAGCCTGATCTGTTCCATGGCCTCCAGGTGGATGGCCTTCGGTTTTTCCCCAAGCTCCCGCTGGCCCTTGGCGAGGCGATCGGCGTTGACGAGAACGTCGAGCGGCAGCCCGGTGGCGTCCTCGATCTCCTTGATGGGTACCTGGAATGTGCGGAATGGCCCCAGCGGCGGCGGTTCTTCGGCGAGAAGGCGTTCCTTGGTGACCTTCTCCATCTCCACCTCGTCCAGCAGCGGGGTCTGATCCACCACAAAGCCGGCGGCACCGAGTTCGGCGTCGTTGGTCCACGCAGCAATCTTCCAGAATTTCCGCGGCACGTGCACACCGCGGTAGGGAGGGTCGTCATCCCGGAAGACCGGTCCCGTAAAGACGCTCATCCTGGCGCCGAAGGCACCGGCATGGCCAAGAACGTGGTCCTCAAGACCGGACCACAATTGCTTGCCTTGGTTGAATTTGTCGATCTGGGGTGCCGCGTTGGTGAACACGAACGTTTCCTGGTTGGCGGTCTTGGCCGTAGCCGGGTCCCCCCATACGGGGTCCAACCGGCGCACAAGATGCCCACGGTCGAAGGCATTGTTCGCATAAACATCCGGACCGGCCTGCTGCTCTTCGGGGACCCTGGAATCGAAATGCCAGGTTCCTTCGCGTGCCAAGGGGTCCAATTGGCTGCCCTCGATGTTCACGGCCACAATTGCAGCCAACCTGCGATCAGGACGGAACCGCACCGAAAAGTGGGTGTAATCAAGAAGAATCGTCGTCTCCGACGGACTGGGCAGCTCAAGGCCTGCCCGCAAAAATTCACTGCTGTATCCCCCGCTCATGGATACATGATGGCACTGGGTTACGACACTGAACAGACATTAGCTGAGCTCGACAAGCCCGATCGATTATCGGTGACGGACGCCCGTCAGCACTCCACGACGTTGACCGCGAGGCCGCCCATGGCGGTTTCCTTGTATTTGGAGGACATGTCCTTGCCGGTTTCGCGCATGGTCACGATGACCTCGTCCAGGGAGACCCGGTGTGTACCGTCGCCCCAGAGCGCCATCTTCGCGGCGTTGATGGCCTTGGCCGCGGCGATCGCGTTGCGTTCGATGCACGGGATCTGCACGAGCCCGCCGATCGGATCGCAGGTCAGGCCCAGGTTGTGTTCCATCGCTATCTCGGCCGCGTTCTCCACCTGCCCCGGGGAGCCGCCCATGACTTCGGCCAGGCCCGCGGCGGCCATCGAGGACGCCGAGCCCACCTCGCCCTGGCAGCCGACCTCGGCCCCGGAGATCGAGGCCTGCTCCTTGTAGAGCACCCCGACGGCGCCCGCGGCGAGCAGGAACTTCACGATCGTCTCGTCCCGGTCCTTCTGAGTGGCCTTGTCCATGCCGGGGGCGAAGTGCAGGGCGTAGTAAAGCACAGCGGGGATGATCCCCGCCGCCCCGTTCGTCGGGGCGGTGACCACGCGCCCGCCCGAGGCGTTCTCCTCGTTCACGGCCAGCGCGATCAGGTTCACCCATTCCTGCCAGTACTTCGGATCCCGGTAGTCGGAGTCCTGGCCTTTGGTTTCCTTCAGGAGCCTCTCGTGCCAGTCAGGGGCCCGACGGCGGACCTTCAGCCCGCCGGGCAGCACGCCTTCGCGCTTCAGGGACGTTTCGACGCATTCCTCCATGACGGAGTAGATGTGCAGCAGGCCGGCCCGGATTTCTTCCTCGGTCCGGGAGGCGCGTTCGTTGATGAACATGATGTCCGAAATGCCCAGTCCCTTGGAGGAACAGCGGCCCATGAGCTCCGCGGCGGTCCGGAAGGGCAGCGGGAGTTCCTTCTTGGACTCCTCCAGTTCCTTCTGCGCCGCGTCTTCCTCGCCCTCGCGGACGATGAAGCCACCGCCCACGGAAAAGAACGTGGCCTCGTGCAGCACCTCGCCGTCGGCGTCGGAGACGGAGAACTTCATCCCGTTCGTATGCCGGGGCAGGACCGTGAGGGGGTGCAGGATCATGTCCGCCTCCCCATACGCCAGCCGCACCCCGGATTCCGGATCGACGGCGCCGCCCAGGTTCAGTGTGCCGGTTTCGGCAATCGAGGCGAGCCGTTCCTCCACCTCCTCGGGAAGGATCTCCTCGGGGTGGTAGCCCTCCAGGCCCAAAAGCACCGCGGTCATGGTGCCGTGCCCGCGGCCCGTAGCAGCCAAGGAACCATACAGATCAACGCGCAGGGACGCCACGCGCTTGAGCGCACCGGACACCTTGAGTTCGCCCGCGAAGACCGCCGCAGCACGCATCGGCCCCACGGTATGCGAACTCGAAGGACCAATCCCAATAGAGAAAAGATCGAAGACGCCAACAGCCATGTCGGTTCCTAACTAGATATATAGACGGAGACGGTGGGAAGGTGAGCAGCGCGGCCCCTTCGGGACCGACATCCGGCAGGCCGCCAGTCTTTAGGCCCTTTGGGACCGGCATCCGGAAGCGTGCGGCCCCGCCGTCCCCCTAACCTCGCAAGCTCGGTCAGGGAACCCGGACGGCGTGGGCCCATCCGGTCGCGAAAACGTCCGCCCAGCGGGCGTCTACGCGACCGAGCACGCGGAGGATGTCAGTTCCAACGGCCGCGGTGAGCTGGCTCCGGGACCAAACCGGACCCGGAGCCAGCGGCGGAGAACCTCAGCTGAGGTTCGCAACGCCCGGGTAGAGCGGGTGCGCGGCGGCCAGGGCCTCCACGCGGTGACGCAAGCCGGAGAGGTCCGCGCCGGCGTCGGCGATCAGTGCCTCGGCGATGATGTCCGCAACCTCGCGGAACGCCGCCTCACCGAAACCGCGCGTTGCCAGTGCCGGGGTGCCGATCCGCAGACCGGAGGTCACCATCGGCGGGCGCGGGTCGAACGGAACCGCGTTGCGGTTCACGGTGATCTCGATCGCGGCGAGGCGGTCCTCGGCCTGCTGGCCGTCGAGTTCGCAGTGGCGCAGGTCCACGAGCACCAGGTGCACGTCCGTGCCACCGGAAATCACCGAGATCCCCTTGGCAGTGACGTCGGGCTGGACGAGGCGTTCGGCCAGGATCCGGGCACCGGCCAGCACACGCTCCTGGCGTTCCTTGAACTCTTCCGAGCCGGCGATCTTGAAGGCCACGGCCTTGCCGGCGATCACGTGCTCCAACGGACCACCCTGCTGGCCCGGGAAGACCGCCGAGTTGATCTTCTTGGCGATGTCGGCGTCGTTGGAGAGGATGATGCCGCCGCGCGGACCGGCGAGGGTCTTGTGCGTCGTCGAGGTCGTGACGTGCGCGTGCGGGACCGGGGACGGGTGCAGGCCGGCGGCCACCAAGCCGGCGAAATGCGCCATGTCCACCATCAGGTACGCGCCCACCAGGTCGGCGATCCGGCGGAACTCGGCGAAGTCCAGCTGGCGCGCATACGCGGACCAGCCGGCCACGATCAGTGCCGGCTTGTGCTCCAGCGCCAGGCGCTCCACCTCGGCCATGTCGATCCGGTGGTCCTCTTCGCGGACCTGGTACGGCACGACGTTGTACAAGCGGCCGGAGAAGTTGATCCGCATGCCGTGGGTCAAGTGCCCGCCGTGCGCCAGGTTCAGGCCCATGATGGTGTCGCCCGGCTTGATGAGGGCGTGCATCACCGACGCGTTTGCCTGGGCACCGGAGTGCGGCTGCACGTTCGCGTACCCGGCACCGAACAGGGCCTTCACACGGTCGATCGCCAACTGCTCGATGACGTCCACGTGCTCACAGCCACCGTAGTAACGCTTGCCCGGGTAACCCTCGGCATACTTGTTGGTCAGCACCGAACCCTGCGCCTGCATCACGGCCACAGCCGTGTGGTTCTCCGAGGCGATCATTTCCAGGCCCGACCGCTGACGGTTCAACTCGTCGTCGATCTTCGCCGCGATCTCCGGATCCAGCTCGGACAACACCGTGTCCAGGCTCGGCGACACTACCTGCTCGAACACTGCGTTCTCGGTGCCTGCGGCCCCGGTTGCGGCGCTCACAGCTCGCCACCGTTCTTGGAAGCGTATTCCTCAGCGGAGAGCAGCGGGCCGTCGGACTCGGCGGCCACCTTGAAGAGCCAGCCTGCGCCATACGGATCGTTATTGATCAGGGCAGGATCGTCGACGACGGCGGAGTTCACTTCCGTGACCTCGCCCGTCACCGGGGAGTACAGGTCCGAGACGGACTTGGTGGACTCAACCTCGCCGCAGGTCTCCCCCGCAGTCACAGCCGAACCGACCTCGGGCAAGTCAACGTACACAATATCGCCGAGGGCATCGGTGGCCACGGCGGAGATACCGACAGAAACAAGGTTCCCGGCTTCGCGGGCAACCCACTCGTGCTCGTCGGAGTACTGCAGTTCAGGTGCAACTTTTGCCATGTTTTTTCCTTTACGTTGGTCTAAAACAATTGTGGTCGGGTTGGGTGGCGGATAACGGAATTCCTCGGCGTGCTCGCTCGTTCCTCGCTTAGACGCACGCTGCCGGAATCCCGTCACCCGCCCTCCGCCAGTTCAGTTTTCGGGGCCAACAGTTCCGGAAAGAACGCTGGCCTTTCGGTTTTAGTTGTGGACCCGTGGTTCCCGTGGGCCAATCCAGTTTCTGTAGGCCAAGCTGCGGCAGGCGGCCCATCATCGAACGCGACGGGTGCCAAGCTCGCATAAGAGGCACCAAGGGTGAGTCAAGGTTCATACGGTTCGCCCTTCTGTTCGATAACCAAAGGTGACGGGGACGGCCCCATCGGGACCGGCATCCGGCAGCGGGCGTCTAAGGGAGCGTCACGTCCGCTCAGCGGGCGTCTTTCGCGACCGAGCCCGCAGAGGATGTCGGTCCCGACGGGCTAAACGCAACCACGGTCACCCACCCACCGAAACTTACTTGGCTCGCTTGTAGAACGGCAAGGCGACGACTTCGAACAGCTCGGGCTTGCCGCGCAGGTCTACGTCCAGTGCCGTGCCGGGTTCTGCGTGTTCGACGTCGACATACGCCAGTGCCACGGGGTAACCGAGGGTGGGGCTGGGCTGGCCGGAGGTGACTTCGCCGACAACCACGCCGTCCTTGAGGACCGCGTAGTGGCTACGGCCGGCGCGGCGGCCCAGGCCCTTGAGGCCAACCAGCTTGCGGCCGCTAGTGGAACCGGCGCCCTCGGCCTTCAAGGCTTCCAGGGCGGAACGGCCCACGAAGTCGCTTTCCTTGGCCAACGAAACTACTGGGCCCAGACCCGCCGCGAAGGGGTTGCCTTCGCGGGAGAGCTCGTTGCCGTAGAGCGGCATGCCGGCTTCGAGACGCAGGGAGTCGCGGGAAGCGAGGCCCGCGGGGATCAGCTCGCCGTCTTCGGCTGCGGCGGCGATTGCTTGCCACAGGGCGGCAGCGGCATCGTTGTCCACGAAGATCTCGAAACCGTCTTCACCGGTGTAGCCAGTGCGGGCGAGCAGCAGTTCCACGGTGTTCCCGGCAAAGGTGAAGGGCACCTCGACGGCGGCGTAGTACTTGAGCTCGGTGAGGAGGGAGTGCTGTTCAGCCGGGACCAAACGGAGGAGGATCTCTTCCGCCTTGGGGCCCTGGACGGCGATTAGCGAGGTGGCTGCCGAGGCGTCCTCGACGACGACGTCAAAGTTGGCGGCGCGCTGTGCCACAGCCTCGGCAACAACCTTGGCGTTGCCGGCGTTCGGAACCACGAGGAACTTGGAATCCCCACGGCGGTAGGTGATGAGGTCGTCGATGATGCCGCCGTCTTCCTGGCAGATCAGCGAGTACTTGGCCTTGCCAACCGACATGGCCGAAATTTTGCCGACCAGCGCGTAGTCCAGAAAAGCGGCTGCTTCCGGACCGGTGACCCAGACTTCGCCCATGTGGGAGAGGTCGAACAAGCCTGCGGACTGGCGGACGGCGTGGTGCTCGGCCAGTTCGGACGAGTATTTCAGGGGCATCTGCCAGCCACCGAAATCGGTGAAGGAAGCGCCGAGCTTCTTGTGCTCTTCGTAGAGCGCAGTGTAGTTCTCAGTCATCGTGAGGAGTCCTTTAGTTCTCGAAGGCTTCGATCGGAGGGCAGGAGCAGACCAGGTTACGGTCGCCTGCGGCGCCGTCGATGCGGCCTACGGGCGGGAAGTACTTGTCCTGCTTGAGGTGGTGGACGGGGAAGACAGCCTGCTCGCGGGAGTATTCGCGGTTCCAGTCAGAGCTCACGACGGCGGCCGCGGTGTGCGGTGCGTGGCGCAGCGGGCTGTCCTCCACCGTGAAGTCGCCGCTCGCGACCTGGTCGATTTCCTTGCGGATGGTGATCATGGCTTCGATGAAGCGGTCGATCTCGCCCAGGTCCTCGGACTCGGTGGGCTCCACCATCAGGGTGCCCGCCACCGGGAACGCCAGCGTCGGGGCGTGGAAACCGTAGTCGATGAGGCGTTTGGCCACGTCCTCGGCGGTAACGCCGGTGCGGGCCGTCAGTTCGCGCAGGTCCAGGATGCACTCGTGAGCCACGAGTCCGTCTTCGCCCGTGTAGAGAACCGGGAAGTACTCGTTGAGGCGGGAGGCGATGTAGTTCGCGGCAAGCAGCGCGGACTTGGTGGCCTCGGTGAGGCCTTCGCCACCCATGAGCTTCACGTACGCCCACGAAATCGGCAGGACACCGGCCGAACCGAAGCGGGACGCCGAGATGGCAACGCCGTGCCCGTCTTCATGGGCTGCCTTGTTGGCATCGCCCGGCATGAAGGGTGCAAGGTGCGCCTTGGCAGCGACCGGGCCCACGCCCGGTCCGCCGCCGCCGTGCGGGATGCAGAAGGTCTTGTGCAGGTTCAGGTGGGACACGTCGCCGCCGAACTTGCCCGGCTGGGCCAGGCCCACGAGCGCGTTGAGGTTGGCGCCGTCAACGTACACCTGGCCGCCGGCCGCATGCACGGAGTCGCAGATTTCGCGGACGTCAGCGTCGTACACGCCGTGGGTGGAGGGGTAGGTGATCATGATGGCCGAGAGGACGTCCTTGTTGGCGTCGATCTTGGCCTGCAGGTCCGCGTGGTCGATGGTGCCGTCGGCCGCGGTGGCCACGACGACAACCTTCATGCCGGCCAGCACTGCCGAGGCAGCGTTGGTGCCGTGGGCGGAAGCCGGGATGAGGCATACGTTGCGCTGGAGGTCGCCGCGGGAGTGGTGGTAGCCGCGGATGGCCAGCAGGCCCGCGAGTTCGCCCTGGGAACCGGCGTTGGGCTGGATGGAGACCTGGTCGTAACCGGTGATCTCCGTGAGGTCGGCTTCCAAATCTTCGATCAGTTCGCGCCAGCCCTCTGTCTGGGAATCCGGGGCGAACGGGTGGATCGAGGCGAATTCCGGCCAGGAGATCGCTTCCATCTCGGCCGTGGCGTTCAGCTTCATGGTGCAGGAACCCAGCGGGATCATGGTGCGGTCCAGCGCGAGGTCGCGGTCCGAAAGCTTGCGGATGTAGCGCAACAGCTGGGTTTCGGAACGGTGCGTGTTGAACACCGGGTGCTGAAGGTAATCGGAAGAACGCTCGACGGCGGCCTCCAGGGCGAAGCCCTCACGTGACTCCGCGAGCGAAGCACCGAAGGCGGCGACGACGTCGGCGAGGACCGCCGTCGTCGTGGTCTCGTCGACAGAGATGCCCACGGTGTCCGCGTCGATGCCGCGCAGGTTGATGCCCTTGGCCTCAGCGGCAGCAACGATCTCGGCTGCCCTGCCCGGGACGCGGACGGTGACGGTGTCGAAGAAGCTGCCGTGCAGGACCTCAAGGCCCGCGGCCTTCAGGGACGCGGCGAGCGTGCGGGCGTGGTTGTGGGCGGTTTCGGCGATCGCCTTCAGGCCGTCGGGGCCGTGGTACACGGCGTACATCGAGGAGACGATGGCAAGCAGTGCCTGCGCGGTGCAGATGTTGGACGTGGCCTTCTCGCGGCGGATGTGCTGCTCGCGGGTCTGCAGCGCCAGGCGGTACGCGGGGGTGCCGGCGTCGTCCTTTGAAACGCCCACCAGGCGGCCGGGCATGGAGCGCTCGAGGCCCTTCTGAACGGCCATGTAGGCGGCGTGCGGGCCGCCGAAGAACAGCGGCACGCCGAAGCGCTGGGTGGAACCGACAGCGATGTCGGCACCCTGCTCGCCCGGAGGCGTGATCAGCGTGAGGGCGAGGAGGTCGGCGGCAACGGTGACGAGGGCGCCGCGTTCCTTGGCGGCGGCGATCACGGCGGAGTGGTCGAACACCCGGCCGGAAACGCCCGGCTGCTGCAGCACGATGCCGTTGATGTCGCCGTCGGGCAGTCCCTTGGACAGGTCGGCGATCTCCACTTCGAAGCCCAGCGCCTCGGCGCGGCCCTTCACGATGGCGAGGGTCTGCGGGAGGCAGTCGGCGTCGAGGACGGTCTTGCCGTCGTGGGCCGTCTTGTTCTTGTTGGCGCGACGCATCATGAGGACTGCTTCGGCGACGGCCGTGGCTTCATCCAGCAGGGAGGCGTTGGCGATGGGCAGGCCCACGAGGTCCTGGACCATGGTCTGGAAGTTCAGCAGTGCCTCGAGGCGGCCCTGGGAAATTTCCGGCTGGTACGGCGTGTAGGCCGTGTACCAGGCCGGGGACTCGAGGATGTTGCGGCGGATCACCGGCGGAGTGACGGTGTCGTAGTAGCCCTGGCCGATCATCTGCACGGCCGTCTTGTTCTTGGCCGCCAGTTTGCGCAGTTCGGCCAGAACTTCGACCTCACTGAGGGCGTTCTGGAGGGTCAGGGCGACGTCCTGGCGGATGTCATTGGGAACCGCGGTGTCCACGAGCGAATCGACACTGTCGTAACCGACAGACTTGAGCATGATGTCAATGTCGGCCTGGCGACGGGCGCCGATATGCCGGTCAACGAACGTGGTGGAGGTTGAACTAACCGTCACGAAGGAACTCCATTACTAAGGCGGCGTGGGTACGCCACAGCTAATCGGGTTCCTCCCCGCTCTGTATTGGACCTGAGAGTTTCCGCGAATCCGTGCTTATGGGCACTGTTTCGCTTGCACCGTCGGTGAGCACAGCGTGTTCCAGTGTCTGGGACACCAGAGGGCAGCGTGCTGCTTTCCAGAGTTGCCTTGCCGCGGCGGTGCGTGGGCCTGAGAGATTCCTGGGGAGGATTTGCTCCTACGGCGCCTGCATCACTTGCCTGCAGGACTCTCCCGCCGCAGATCAAAGGCGTATTCAGTTGTGTGAATCGGATCGTGGTTGCCGGTGACGGCTGCCACAACTGTCAATTGTCCTATGGACTGCTCGCGTCCGCAAATGATGTCACCGGTCTCGCCCGACTTTCCCAACTGACTGGCACCTGTTGTCGTTTTGGAGCCTCTAAACGACAACTACTGCGAGCCAGTTGGGCCACCGTTCAGTCACGGAGGCGTTCGACGGCGGCCAGCAGCGCACCGACGTCGGCGCTCCTCTCGCTCGCATTGGTTCCCGGGCCGCCTTCAAGCATTGCGTTGAAGTAGAGCCCATCGCCCATATACCGGACCGCTTTGGCTATCTCCGGACCCACTTCCTCGGCGAGCACATCCAGCCATTGTTGCTGGATCCCTGCAAAGCGCCTGCGGGTTTCTTCGTGGGCCACCTCCGCGAGCCGCGTGGCGGCGACGAACACCCTGTCCATGGGGGTATCGGCCCAAAGCGAGGACTTGATGAAGAACGCCGAAGCGCCCTCGGGAGCCGCCTTCATCGCCTCAATGTCCATTGCTGCGAGCCTGTCCATGCGTTCCAGCAGGGCGCTGATCATGGCTTCCTTGTTGGGGAAATGGTAGAGCAGGCCGCCCTTGGACACTCCCGCGCGTTTGGCGACGGCGTCGAGCGTGGCAGCCCGCTCCCCCACCTCGATCAGCAGGGCTTCAAAGGCATCCAGGACAGCGTCCCGGGCAATAGGTTTTCGCGGCATGGTGTCCATCATCCCCTAGTTGGATATGTCAGTGTCGATACGGCAAGTTGAAACTATACCGTCCAGACGGTACAGTTATTCTCATGTTCAGCCCGTCCACAACCCAGCATCCCCGCACCCCGTCAACCCAATCCGCCCCGTGGCGCGATTGGACTGCCCTGGCGCTCTTGATGTTCCCCGTGCTGCTGGTGGCTGTTGACAACACTGCGCTGACATTTGCTCTTCCGGAAATCGCCCGGACGCTGGAGGTCGGGGGCGTGCAGCTGCTTTGGATTGTGGATGCCTATGCGCTGGTGCTGGCGGCATTGCTGGTATCCATGGGCAACCTGGGAGACAGGATCGGCCGCCGCCGCTTGCTCCTGATCGGCAGCACGGGCTTCGCAGCCGTTTCCGCAGCCACCGCGTTCGCCCCGTCGGCCGAATGGCTCATTGCGGGACGCGCCGGCCTGGGCATCTTCGGAGCCATGCTCATGCCGTCCACATTGTCCTTGATCCGCAACATCTTCCCGGACCCGAACCGCCGCCGGCTTGCCATCGCGGTGTGGGCCGCGGGATTCTCCGGCGGCGCCGCGCTCGGGCCGATCTTCGGCGGCTGGCTCGTGGAACATTTCTGGTGGGGAGCCGTGTTCCTGGTGGCCGTGCCGCTGTTGTTGCCCCTCCTTGCCTTCGGCCCGTTCCTGATTCCCGAGTCCAAGGATCGCAATCCGGGCAAGCCTGACGTTCCCAGCATCGCGATGTCCATCCTGACCATGGCACCGGTGGTTTATGGCATCAAAGAGGTCGCTGTGCACGGCTTCGGCCCCGCCCCTGCAGCCTTCATGGCGTTCGGCCTGGCCATGGGAATCATCTTTGTCCGCAGGCAGCGCTCCTTGGCATCGCCCATGCTGGACGTGCGTCTTTTTGGGAACAAGGTGTTCAGCACAGCCATCATTGCCAACGTCCTGTCCCTGTTTTCCATGACGGGCTTCATCTACTTCTTCGCGCAGCACTTGCAGCTTGTGGAGGGCCAGTCCCCCATGGAGGCAGGAATCGCCATGGTTCCGGCTCTGCTGGCCACCATCGTGGCGGGCATGGTGGTGGTTCCCCTGGTCAAGCGGATCCGCCCGGGACTGGTGGTGGCATCCGGCCTGACGTTGAGCGCCATGGGTTATCTCGTGGCGGCCTTGGGCAACCATGGCCAGGGCCCCGGGTACCTTTTGACGGCACTCTTGCTGCTTGCCATCGGGGTTGGATCGGCGGAGACCATCTCCAACGACCTCATCCTGGGGGCCGTTCCTGCCGACAAGGCCGGCGCGGCCTCGGCGATCTCCGAGACAGGCTACGAACTCGGCTCATTGCTGGGCACGGCAGTCCTGGGCTCGATCCTGACGGCGTCCTACCAGCACCACCTGCTTCTTCCTGTTGAATTGTCCGGCCATGCTGCCGAACGCTCCCGGGAGACGCTCGCCGGAGCGGTGGGCACCGCAGCGTCACTCCCCCAGCCACTGGCTGGCGCCTTGACCGCCGCGGCGCGTGCCGCCTTCGAATCGGGCGTCCACATCACCGCGGCGATCGGGCTGGTACTGATGGCGGGAGCGGCAGTCCTTGCCGCCGTCGCACTCCGCCGCGTGCCGACCGCGAAGTAAGCCGTCAGTTGCCTTCGACGAAGGCCTTGAGGGCATCGAGGAGACCCTCGATGCCCTCTTTGCGGCCTTCCACATGGTCTTCGTCGGTGAAGTACGCTCCTTGCTCGGTCAGAGCGAGGCGGGTTCCTTCGCCGTCGGGCTCCATTTCGATGGTGGATAGCGAGACGGACGTCCGCTGGCCGTTGAGATACATTTCGTAGGTGTAGACGATCCGCTCGTTCTCGACGATGTCGTGATAGACCGCCTTCATGCTGGAGACGAAGCCGCCCTCAGGGCCGCCGGTGTCCGTCTCGGTGCCACCTTCGCGGAAGTCAAGGCTGGATTCGCCCTGAGTCCACTCTTCCGGGCCGACGAACCATTTCTTCTTGTTGCCGTAGTCCGAAAATGCTGACCAGACACGTGACACCGGGGCATTGAGTTTGCGTTCGAGGGTGAAGCTTGCATGCGTAATGGGGGTGCTCATGGCTACTCCTGTGTTGGTTTGGCGGGGTGGTTTTGATTGAGGAAACTCTCCAGGCGGTCCAGCCGGCGCTCGGCCGATGTCCGGCGAAGCCCGAGCCAGGCCTCCGCCTCGCGGACCGGTCCGGGGACGATGCTGCAGCTGCGGACCCGGCCGATCTTCTCGCTGCGCACCAGCCCGCTGTGTTCCAGGACCTGGAGGTGCTGGACAATCGCCGGGAGGCTCATGGCGAAGGGCTTCGCCAATTCCGAGACCGACGCCGGGCCCTCGCACAGCCGGGCCACGATGGCCCTGCGAGTGGGGTCGGCAAGGGCGTGGAAAACGGAATCGAGATCCGCGGCGCCTTGATTGTTAAGCACATGCTTAAGTATTCGCTTAAGTCTTTCAAAGTCAAGAGGCAGGGACCGTCGCGGTGCGGCTACTGGCAGGGTCCGCCCGGGCCCACGGCTAGGCTGGGCCCATGAGCACAGCTGAGCAAGGGTCCACCTGGCACGCCGAACACAAAGCAGCATTGAGCTCGGGTCAGCGAGCCGCGGATATCATGCGCAATGGGATGGGGAGCTGGCCGTTCGTGGGCGGCTTCATCTTCTTCATGCTTGTGTGGGCAGCCATCAACACATGGGTCCTGCCAGGCAACGGTTGGGACCCCTACCCCTTCATCCTGCTGAACCTGTTCCTGTCCATGCTGGCCGGACTTCAGGGAGCGATCCTCTTGATCGCAGCCAAACGCCAGGATGCGATTGCGGCCGCCATGGCCCAACACGACTACGACACGGACCTCGCGGCGCGGGCTGACATTGGCTTGCTGTTGAAGATCAACGAACAACAGCTGGAAATCCTGCATGAGCTTCGCAGGATCAGTCCTGATTCGGATTCCGTTTCCGTCCCGCCCACGGCGCGCTAGGGCCGCCGCTGAGGTTAGACGGCCCGCAAACTAGACAGCACGGTTCAACGCAGCATCATGCGAAGTGAAACCACGCGTAATTCCGCCAAGGGTCGCGGAGGCTAGCGTCGAGAGGTAGTCGTGCCGGCGTCGGGCAGTAATCCGTGACTGCGGCTCGAAGACTTGCTCGGGGTCGTCAGCGTAGTGCGCAGAGAGTCCATCACGCATGAGCCGGATACCTTCGGCGCGCTGTTGGGACACTGCAGCGTGCGTGGAGCCAAGCTCTTCGGCGAGCTCCTTGACGGTCCTCCCGGCGAAGTAGATCTCCTCGACCACGTAGCGCATCTTTTCCGGCAGGGCCTCGACGGCGGCGCGGAGGTACTTGAGGCGCTCATCGGCCAGGACGGAGTGTTCCGGGGAGACAGTGTCGGCAGCGACGGTGTCCACGACGACGTCGTCAAGCGGCGACAGAGTCCGGGCGGCATCGGCGAGTGCAGCCTCCACGACGCTGCGCTCGACACCGAGGGCTGACGCGGTTTCCGCCACCGTAGGGGTTCGCCCAAGGACGCCGGACAGGGTTTCCTGGACCGACATCGTCTCCTTGATGCGTTTGCGTGCCGAGCGGGTAGCCCAGTCGCTGGCCCGCATCTCGTCCGCAAACGCCCCAACGATCCGGCGGCGCGCAAATGCGCCAAAGGGGACTCCGAGGCTCGGATCGAAGGAATCGGCGGACGTTATCAACGCCACGGACCCTACCGACGCGAAATCGTCGCGCGACAAATGAGAAGCTCTCGCACAGAGCTCAGACACCAAGTAGCCAACGAGCGGTAAATGCTGCAGCACCAACTCGTTGCGTTCCTCGCGATTCAAAATTAGTCCCCCCATGAGACCGGAATATTGAGTTGCAAAAGCCTGATTCCAAGGATCCTCCGGCGAGCTGCTGAGACGATGAAGCAGGCCGAAGATTACTTGGAACAGGCACGTATTCAGTGAACATACCATCTGACAAATAACAATGCGTGTACGCTCATGAAAAAGATGCAAAACCGGCCGCGGGATCATGTTCCGCAGGCCAAACCAGGGAATGGGGAACCGTGGGGGCGGATGAGTTATCGGCGACGTTGTGGCGCGAGCGGAGGCAGCTGGAACTGCTGTTGTTCCGGCTCGAAACACAGTTGCTGCACGTCCGGGCAGGCAATTGGCATTGGCTGAAATTCACTGCTGCTGACGTGGAAAAGGTCTTGGAAAACCTTCGGTTCGACACCCTTGCCCGGAACATCGAGTCTTCAGCGGTCGCTATCGAATGGCGTGTGCCGGCGAACGCAACCCTGCCCGTGATCGCCTCCGTAGCGCCTCCCGGAATCTGGCCGGAACTGCTTCAGGACCACAACCACGGCATGGTGCTGCTGCTGAAGCAAGTCGAGTCTGCCGTCGCGGCCAACATCGAGGCGCTCCTGTCGGGGCCAATCGGGGCCGGGGACGTACGGCTTACGGCCGGGCAGCCCGGGGAGGTTTTGGTCCCGGATGGATCGGCAGCAGAGGCCACTGCCGACACAGCCAACGCCGCGGATGA
Source organism: Arthrobacter sp. MMS18-M83 (assembly GCF_026683955.1). Classification (NCBI taxonomy): domain Bacteria; kingdom Bacillati; phylum Actinomycetota; class Actinomycetes; order Micrococcales; family Micrococcaceae; genus Arthrobacter; species Arthrobacter sp. MMS18-M83. The sequence continues at coordinate 2,040,707 of NZ_CP113343.1, forward strand.
TGTGATATTGCTGGCGGAAAACGCCAATATCGAGCGGGCCCTGGCCGTGACGAGGGATTGTTCGCTGCCACTCCTCGAAGAATTCCTCGGCTTGGCTTAGCGCTTCACACGTGGCCGCCGCTAGGACGCTCGCTCACCTTCGACACCTTTTCAGCCGACGCTCCTTCACCTTTGGGGGTAGAAGGGCAAACCCTCCTGCAGAAGATATGCAGGAGGATCGGTGGTTTTTGCCTTAAAGGTGAGCGAGGGTCGGGTGGTGAGGGCTCATATGTGAGCGAGCGTCGGGACTGGCCCCGTACTAATCTGGCTTTCGTCGTGATGCAGGCGGTCGCAGCCCGGCAAGGAGCTCTTCGGCCTCGGGGCCGGCCTTCGCTGCCGCAAGATTGGCAGCGGCGATCGCTTCAACCACTTCGCGACGCTGGATGGACACGCCGCGGGGCGCCTCGATCCCGATCCGCACGCCGTCGCCGCGGCCCTCCATGACGGTGATGACAATGTCATCACCAATCATGATCTGTTCGCCCGGCTTGCGTGTCAGTACCAGCATGCTCTCAATCTACCTTTCCAAACACCGCAACGCGGGCGGGCTTGCCGTCCACCCAGCCGATGGGAAGGCCGAGGCCATTGACCGTCTCCGGACTCGCGGTCTCCGTCACACCGAAAACGGCCAGCGCATCGAGTGAAGACCGTTCGACGGCCAAAGCTGCGGAAAGAGCCCGCACCCAGCGCTGTGTGTCTTCCGCCTTCCGTCTGGCGTCGGCGACCAGCCACAGCTGGTCTGCGGCGAGGCCGGCGATGTGCGCCGCATGTGTCGCGGCTTCGTTTGGCCGGCCGAGTCCATACGCGACGAGGACGGTTTGGCCAATGAGCACCGCTTGGGCGCGGGCCGCCGTCGCGGCCTGACGCCCCGCCACGTGGAGGTGCCCGAACGCGGTCAACTCCCCCGCCGTCCGGACGTCGGAGCCGCCCTCCGCGATCGACATCTCCAGCGCGGGGCCCAGGGCGTCGCCACCGAGCCCCAGCAGGATGATGAGGTTGCCGCTGCCGGCTAATGGAACAGGAACCGGTACCAGCGCCGTGATAGCCCGCCCGACGACGGGGGCCGGCAATGCGGTCAGCATCCCTTGGGGTCCCGGTTCAGTTGCCGGTGCCTGGAACTCCTTCCCCAACTGCTCCAAGAGCCCAGCAAAGTTCGGCGAGTCGGTCGAAACGGCTGCCGCTGGCCGGTGGAGGTCCACTTCAGCCGCATCGGCCTGCTCAAGCAGCGCGGCGATGGCGGGCCCCTGCAGCGCGTGCCCTGCCCCGCCAAAGTCTGCATCCCAACTAGTCCCCACCGCCACCCTCGCCTCGCAAGCTCGGCCAGGGAACCCTGGCGGCGTGGGCCCACCCAGTTGTTGTCGTTCTGAGCCGTCAAAACGACAACTACTGTTAGCTAGTTGGGTGGAACCCTCGGCCGGAACCTCCACGGTTGCCTCATAGCGATTGGCGGCGAAGAGCCCGGCGATTCCCGGGTTGGTGACTTTCTCGGCGGAGACGATCCGTGCCCCGGGCCCGTACTGCTGCTCGGCCTTCTCGCGGATGATCTCCAAGGACGCGCCCTTAAGCTTGTATTGCTTCGGCATGGCGGACCACCCCCACGGTTTCGATCTGGATGTTGGCCGACGTCACTTCACGGTAGGACAGCACGGGGACGCCACCGTCGGGAGCCGCCACGAGGCGCCGGACCGCGGGCCGCAACGCCGGGGCGCACACCAAAACGGCTTGCCGTCCGGCAGCCGCCGCCGTTTCGACGGAACTCTTCACGGAGGCCAGGACGGCGTCGAGGCGCGCTTGGCTCATGACGATCTGGGTGCCTCCTTCCGCCGGACGCATGTCTTCGAGCATGGACTGTTCCAAGAGCGGATCGATCATGATCACATTGAGCACCGAGCCGTCCAGGAACTTGGCTGCGAGCGCGGGTCCCAGGGATTGCCGGGCGGCTTCGACGAGCGCCTCTGGTTCGGTGGAAACCTTGGCGCGCAGGGCGAGTGCCTCGTAGATCCGCGGAAGGTCGTTGATGGGAACCTGTTCTTCGAGGAGGCCTTGCAATACCCGCTGCACTTCGGCAAGGGACATCAGTCCGGGGATGAGTTCCTCGACGGCGGCCGGGCTCTGCTTGCGCACGCCTTCCGTCAACACGCGGACGTCCTCGCGGGTGAGGAGCCTTGCGGCGTTGGCGGAGACGATCGATGACAAATGGGTCACCAACACCGAAACCCGGTCGATCACGGTTGCCCCGGTCATTTCGGCGCTGTGCCGCATTTCCGTGGGAATCCACTTTCCGGCCAGTCCGAAGACCGGTTCCACGGTGGAGATGCCCGGCAGGGCGTCAAGGTAGTCGCCGAGGGCGAGCAACTTGCCCGACGGCGCCGTGCCACGTCCCGCTTCGACGCCGGCAATGCGGATGGCGTAGTTCGCCGGTGGCAGCTCCACATTGTCGCGCGTGCGGACGGGCGGGATCACGATCCCCAACTCCATGGCGATCTTGTGGCGCAGTGAGCGCACGCGGCCCAGGAGATCGTCCGAGGCACCGGAGACCATGTCCACAAGGTCCGGAGCCAACAGGATTTCCACGGGGTGGATGCGCATGTCCAGCATGAGCCGCTCGTTGGGGTCTTCTTCGGAGCTCAGGCTGGCTGCGTCCTGGGCATCCTGCTCCTCGAGCTGTTTCTTTTGCTGCGCTGCCAAGCGCCGGGAAGCGAATAGGAGGAAGGCACCCACCAGCAGGAACGGCAGGATGGGCATGCCGGGGATCAACGCCATGGCTACTGCGGCAAGTCCTGCGATGAGCATCGCGTTGGGCGACTGCATGAGCTGCGAGGACGCCGTGCGGCCCATGTCCTCCTCGGCGTTGGACCGGGTGACGATCATGCCCGTGGACACGGCCATGAGGAGGGCCGGGATCTGTGTGACGAGCCCGTCGCCCATGGTCAGCAGCCCGTAGGAGTTCAGGGCGTCGCCCACGTTCATGCCGCGCTGCAGAACGCCGATGGCGATGCCGCCCACGAAGTTGATGATGATAATGATGATGCCCGCGATGGCATCGCCCTTGACGAACTTCGAGGCACCGTCCATGGCACCGTAGAAATCGGCCTCGGCGGACACCTCGGCGCGGCGCTTACGTGCTTGGGCATCGGTGATGAGGCCGGCGTTGAGGTCCGCGTCGATGGCCATCTGCTTGCCGGGCATGGCGTCGAGGGTGAATCTTGCTCCCACCTCGGCCACGCGTTCGGCGCCCTTGGTAACCACCACGAACTGGATGACCACCAGGATCAGGAACACCACGGCGCCGATGATCATGGAACCGCCCACGGTGACCTTGCCGAAGGCATCGATCACTTGTCCGGCGAAGCCCTGCCCCAGGACAAGCCGTGTGGAGGCGACGTTGAGTCCCAGCCGGAATAGCGTGGCCACCAGCAGCAAGGACGGGAATACCGAGAAGTCCAGCGGCTTCTTGACGAACATGCTGGTGAGCAGGATGAGCAGGGCCAGCAGGATGTTGCAGACGATCAGGAAATCCAGCAGCGGCGCGGGCACGGGAACCACCAGCAGCAGCACGATGCCGACGATTCCCACCGGCACGGTGAGCCTGGCGAATCTGTTGTTCATTGCTGTGTCCTGTCCGGGGTGGAGTGGCTGCTGGTCTTGGCTTGGATGCTGTGGCTCATGCGGAGGCCCCTGCCGGGGCGCCTGCAACGGCTCCGGGAACGGCTCCGGAAACGCCCGGCATTCGGTGCATTCCGCGTGCCGCTCCCCTGGCCTTGAGCGACATCACGAACGCCAGGACTCCCGCCACGGCCCGGTACAGCTCCACGGGGATTTCCTCGCCCAGCTCACAGGCCGAGTGCAGCGCCCTCGCCAGCGGGATGTCCTGGACCATCGGCACCGATTTCGCCTCCGCCTCTTCCCTGATGCGGGCAGCGATGACCCCCGCGCCCTTGGCCACAACGCGCGGTGCCGCTTTGCCGGCGTCGTACTTCAGAGCTACGGCGACGTGCGTCGGGTTGACGAGAACGACGTCGGCGTCTGCGATGGCGCCGATCATGCGGTTCCGGCTCATGATCAGTTGGCGCGAGCGGCGCTGCGACTTGATGAGGGGATCGCCGTCGCTGTTTTTGTTTTCGTCCTTGATTTCCTTCTTGGACATGCGCGTCTTCTTGCGGTTGCGGCGCATGACGACGAATATGTCCACAGCAGCCAGGGTCAGGCCCGCCAACACGGCGAACTGGACCAGGGACCCGATGCCGCCTGCCGCCGCGGAAAGGACGCCGGACACCGGCAGGCCCCCGGCGGTAAGCAGCACGGGGATGAGGCCCTGCACCACCGCGTACAAGACAAGCCCGACGACGGCGGTCTTCAGCAGCGCTTTGAGGCCGCCCCACAGTGCCTGGCCGCCGAAGATCCGTTTGACGCCATTAACCAGGTTGAAGTGCTCAAACTCTGCCCGGAACTTCTTGAAGTGGATGCCGCCCTGCAGCGCTGATCCCGCCAAGACCACCACCATGACCACCACGAACAAGGGCCCCAGCACTTGGGCCAACGAACCGAACCCGGCTTCAAGGGCTGCGACGGCCTTGGCGGGCTCGGGGTGGGCAATCGCGCTGCGGACGCTGAACAACTGGTCCGCCGCCGCGTTGGAGGCCCGGTCGATAGTCGATGGAATCATGGCCGCGGCGGAACCGACGGCGAGCCAGGCGGTGAGGTCCTGCGAACGGGAAAGCTGCCCCTTGGAACGGACTTCCCGCATTCGTTTGTCAGTGGCTTGCTCGGTTTTTTCCTGTGAATCCGACATCAGCCCACCCCCATCAGTGTGTTCGCCACTTGCTCGGCGAGCATGGCGACGAGCCGCGGCAATGCGAGGAACAGGAACCCTGCGAGCCCCAGCGTGATCAGGACCTTGAGCGGGAAGCCGAGGGCGAAGGCATTCAGGGCGGGCGCTACCCGGGTGAGGAGCCCCAAGCCGATGTCGGCGAGCACCAGCACCACCAGGAGCGGCCCTGCAATTTGAACTGCGGAAAGGAACATCCCGGTGACGGCCGAAATCATCGCGTGCACCGGCTGTGCCAAATCCAGTCCCCCGGCCAGCGGCAAAGCCGTGAAACTCCCGGTCAGGCCGCCGATCACCAGCTGGTAGCCGTCCGAAGCGAAAAGCAGGGCGAGCGCGGCCATCTGCATCAGCCGGGTGAATTGGGCGCCGTTGATCATCATCTGGGGATCGAAGCCCTGGGCCATCTGGAAGCCGCTGAAGAGGTCTATCAGGCTGCCGGCCGATTGGATGGCTGCGAAGACGAGCAGTACGAGGAAGCCAAGGACCAGGCCTGTCACGAGCTCAAGGACCACGGCAGTGATGAAGCCAGCGGTGTCCTTGGACGTGTAGCCAACGGAGAGACGTTGGGAAACGGCCAGCCCCAAACCGATGCCGAGCATCGCTTTGATGCGCAGCGGAATTGTTTGGTGAGAGAAGGGCGGAGCCACCACCAGGAAGGCCGTCATCCGGACGGAGGCCAACAACAGGACCTCAAGCCAGGACTGGTTGAAGGGCAACTCCACTTCACGCTCCGCCGATCAGCCCGGGTATCCGGGCAAAGAGCTCGTTGGTGAAGGAGACAGCCTCGGTGATCATCCAATGTCCGCACACCACCAGGGCCACGGCCACGGCGACGGCCTTGGGCACGAAGGAGAGGGTGGCTTCCTGAAGCTGGGTGATGGACTGCAGGAGGGAAATGGCGAGGCCCACCACCAGCGCGGTCACCAAGGCGGGCGCGGCCAGCTTGGCCGCAAGAATCAGGGCCTGGAGGCAAATGTCCAGGACTGCGTTGGTATTCATCAGCCGCTCGAATAACTCTGGATCAGGGCGGTGATCACCAATCCCCAGCCGTCCACCAGGATGAACAGCAGGATCTTGAAGGGCAGGGAGATCATCACCGGCGGAAGCATCATCATGCCCATGGACATCAGCGCGGCCGAGACCACCAGGTCGATCACCAGGAACGGAATGAAAATGACGAAACCGATGATGAACGCTGCCCGGAGCTCGGAGATCATGAACGCCGGGATCAGGGTCTGTAGCGGTACCGATTGCGGGTTGGCAGGGTTATCCAGCTTGGCCGCCCGGGTCATGAGGGCAATATCTTCTTGCCGGGTGTGGGCCACCATGAAGTGCTGGAGTGGTGCGGATCCGGCCGAAACGGCTCCGTTGAAGTCCAGCGTCCCGTTCAGGTAAGGCTGGATGCCAACGTTGTTGATCTCCGAAATCACGGGCCACATGACAAAAAGGGACAGGAAGAGCGCCAAACCGGCCAGGACCTGATTGGGCGGGATGGATGGCAGGGACAAGGCATTGCGGGTCATGGCGAGCACCACGAAGATCTTAGTGAACGAGGTCATCATCAGCAGCAGGGCCGGAGCGACAGAGAGCAGCGTGACCCCGATCAGCGTCACAACGGCGGTGGAAGGTTTGCCATCCAGTCCGTTGATGTCGATGCTGACGTTGCCGCCGGACGGCTGAGCCGGGGCCGTGGGCACCGCGGGTGCGGCGGGTGGCGTCGGGGCGATGGGTGCTGAGTGTCCGGCGGACATGCCCAACCACAGGAACAGGGCCGTCAGCAGCAGCACGCAGAGAACTGCGAGCAACATTCTGGCCATGCGGCGGCCATCGACAGTCCCAAAATTCAGGATCAATTGCGGCGTCCCCTGATGGCCTCGGCGGCCTGCCGCCAGGTTGAACCGGCAAGAATGGAGCCGTGCAGGGGTGGTGGTTCCTTGTTCAGCTCATTGCGGCGATGGATCTCGCTGCGGCGTGTGAGTCCATTGGCTTGGGGTTCAATGGCTTGGGGCCTGTTGTCCGCAAGCTGCGCGCCGGCGGCGTCGCGGAAGATGTCTGCGAAGCTATCGGGTGCCGGAGAGCGCTCCGGTGTTCGTTCCTGGCGCTCGACAGGGAACGGGGCCGGCCCAGGAAACCGGGCCTCCGCCGTCGTGATTTCCGGAAGCTCGACCGGGATGTCGCAGGTGTGCAGGACATTGATGGCGTGCTCGGTGACGCCCAAAAGGAATCGTTTGTCCCCGGCGTCGACCACCACCACGGAGGCCTTTTGACCGACGGTCTGCCGGCTGACCACCGTCAGGGTGGTGTTGGCCCGGCGTCTGCCTTTCCCTTTGCCCTTGAGAAGGCGGCGCTGCAGGAACCATATGAGGCCCAGCACCGCACCCAGGGCAACGAGCACACGCAGCCCGAGGATGAGCGAATCCATCTAGTAGATTCCCTCGGCGACGTCGAGGATGCGCGTGATGCGCACAGCGTAGTCCTGGTCCACAACAACAACTTCTCCGTGGGCGATCAATCGGCCGTTGAGGAGAACATCCGCGGGTGCGCCGGCCGAGCGGTCCAGTTCGATCACTTTGCCCGGTTCCAAGGCGAGGGCGTCGCGCACGGACATGCGGGTGCGGCCGATCTCGACGGTGAGGGCCATTTCGACGTTGCTGATCAGGCCGAGACGGGAAGAAACAGTGCTGGTCTGGCCGGCACGTGCGGCCGGAATGTCCTGCACGGTGCCGTGTGCTCGGACCCGGACGGCGAACCAGCCAAACGTCTGTCCGCCGTCGGCGGCCAAGGACTGCCGCAGTTCAAAAACGGCAGTTTGGGAGTCTGAGAGCAGCCCCGCGGCATCTTCCTCGCGCAGCTCCCCCAGCACTCCGGCGTCGAACGCCCCGGCTGCTTGTTCCATGGCAGGGCGCAGGACGTCGACGGCGGAGACCGCTCCGCCGGGCAACGCACCTTGCAGGGCACCGCCGGCCGCGGCGAGGAAGGACCGGTCCACGAGGATGAGCGCGAAGTCCGCAGTCACGGCGCCCACGAAGGTGGCCGTGATGGCGAGTGGTGCATACGGCGCGGCGGCCTGCGACGGGACAATGCCGGAGACGTGCAGCGCGGCGGGAGTCGGCAGCTGGGCGGCCAGCCGCTCCGCTGCCGACTCGTGCAGGGTCAGAGTGATGCTCATCGCTGGTTCTCCTCGATTGTGACGATGACGGCGGCTGCACGTGAGCCGTTGCGGGCGGGGGCGGCAGTGGCCAGCCGGGTGCCGTTGATGGCGACGTCGAACGGCCGGTTCTCCAAGTGCGGCAGCGGAATGACGTCCCCGACGGCGAGGCCCAGGATCTGCGCCGGCGTCACCGGAGTGGGGCTCAACTGGACAGCAATGTCTACCGGCACCTGGGTTACCTGGGCGCGGACCAAAGCCTCGGCGTCACGGCTGTGGACAGTGGGATTCACGTCGCCGAGTCCGGAGAGGAGGACGTCGGCGGGAATCGCGAGACTTGCAACGGCCAGGCTTTCGCCCACCTTGACAGTGAATGAGGCCACGATCATCAGCTCCGACGGAGCCGCTGCCTGGGCGAACTGGGAGTTGTACTGGATGACATCCATGCGCACCGGAGTAGTCAGGAGGGCCCCGAGCGAATAGCTCAGGTCCTCCAGGCCGTCTTCCACCATGCGGCTGATGAGCGCCTGCTCGATCTGGGTGAACTTTCGATCCGGAACGGCCGTATCAGTGCCTCCGCCCAGCATGCGGGTCACCCAGGAAAGGGCCGCCGTGGCAGGAAACTGCATGACGAGCCGCGATTCGCTGCCCTCAATGCGGCACAGCACCATCGAGGTAACGGAAGGCAAGGAAGCCGCGTACTCGTCATAGCTCTGCATGATGAGCTGCTCCAGGGTCACGGTGGATTTCACGCGGACCTTGGCCGTGAGCTGGGTTCCCCATTGGCGCGCAAAAGTCTCGAAAGCAACTTCCAGGACGCGGCTGTGCTGGCGCGGCAAGGTGGTGGGCCTGCGGAAATCGTAGACGTCCACGGTGCGCTGCCGTCCCGCCGATTGATCTTCCTGTTCACTCACGGTTGCCACTATCGGCAAGGAAAGGGCGGGCGTAAGGGACCGACTATTGGAGCCTTTCCGCGTGATTGGATGTCGGATAAGCTTGGTGTGTTGCCCCAGACCCTGGCAGCGCCATTTTTCGGCGCGCGCTCCAGGAGGACATTGCAAATCGTGCCAGGCGACCCCAGCACCCGTACCGCCTCCAGGGCGGGGCATCACCCGTCCGTGCCGGCCGCAGTTGCCCCTGCGCCGAGCCAGTACCCCCGCCCCTCTCCCGCCAGGCACCCCTCCGCCGCACCGGACTCCGAAATTTGGCGAGATTATCCGTTGGCAGAGATCGAGGAGCTCATCGCGGAACTGAAAAGGAAGGTGGCGCGCTTTGCGTTGTTCCGTGCGATCGAATTCGCGCATGAGGCCTCCGAACCCGGAAACGTGGCTGCCTTTGAATCGATGAATGACGCCCTTGAAGATATCTCGGCGGCGGCGCTGGGCATCGAATTAGCATCCCCACCAAGAATTTCTCCGGATTCGTCCGGTCGCAAGGCCGGATCTTAACGTACCGGGAACCAACCAAGAGTCAGGAATTGCAGGATGATCAGCACCATTGAGGCCGGCCGGACGTTTTTTGTCGAGGCCAATAACCCGCTCGAGATCGAACGGGATCTGAACGCCGCAGTGGACGCAGCGCTCCTGCACGCCATGCAAGATGGCAAGCATGGGATTTTGGTGACCCGGCACGGGCACTCGAGCTTCACTGTCTCCGTCAGCAGCAAAGTCCCTTACGGAGAGACGATGGAAGAGAACGGGCCGGCCTGGAGTCCGGGGAAAGCCGAAACCTCCGGGGCCGCCTAAACGTTCGGACCCGCCAGAACTTCCGGACCCGCCAGAACATTGGACGGCCTTTGCCGCCTATAGAGTCAGGGTCCGTTCGATGACGCGCGCCGCCGTGTCATGCAGACTCTGGTTGTTCGCGCGTGCAAAAGTGCGTAGCCGGCGGAACGCCTCTTCCATGTCCACTCCGGCAGTGTAGGCAATGACCCCCTTGGCCTGTTCGATAAGGACTCGGCTATTCAGGGCGCGCTGCAGCTGTTCGTTGATCACCGCCGATTCGCGGATGGTGCGTTCCTGCAGGATGCTGATGGTCGCAACGTCTGCCAGCGCTTGGCCGATGGCAACGTCCTCCGGGGTGAGGGCGCCCGAATGTTCGCCGAAAAGGCCCATGGCTCCGATGGTTCTGCCTTGAACGCGCATCGGTACCGCGTGGACAGAACGGAATCCCTGTGACAGGGCGGCTGCCTGGAATTCTGGCCATTGGCCACTCAAGGCGCGTATGTCCTCCACGACCACAAGTGTTCCTGTCCGGTAGCACTCGACACAAGGACCGGAGCCCGCTTGCAGCTGAAGTATTTCAACCAGCTGGCTTCGTTCGCTGGTGGAAGCAAGAACCTGCAGCTCGCCGTGGGGATCGGCAAGCAACAACCCGGCGGCGGCGGCATCGAGCAGATCCACGGATGCTTCGACAAGGGCATGGAGCAAGGCCAGCACGTCGTAGTCAGCAACCAACGTGTTCGTGATCCTTACGAAGGCCGCGCTGACGCGCTCGGCACGGCTTATCGTCACCATATCGCCATGTTACTGCAGACCAGGACTGCCGTGCGCGTCATTTCCCAGAGCAAAACTCAGGCGTCCCTGCAGCACCGCATCGGCTGTTTCGCGCAATGACAGCGCGTGCGCGAACGCGTGGGCGCGCATCAACAAAAGTGCGTCCGCGGCGGAACTTCCCGATTGTGCCAGGACCATTCCCGTGGCCTGATGGATTTCCCGCCGGGACATCAACGCGGTTTCCACGGCGGGGTCCGTGTCGGGCGAGTTCACCAACAGGACCCGTCGCAACAAATGCCACGCCGTCTGGCCGGCGAGTACCGATGCTGTCGCGTAATCGGCGTAGCTCAGGCTCCCCGGTTTCGTATGATGGAGCTCCACAACTCCCAGATCCATAGCGCCGACGGTCAGCGGGAACACAAACAGCGCCGCAACTTCGGTCTCCAAGATTGCTTTGCTAAAAACCGGCCACGAGTACGGATGTGAGTATCGGACATCGGGGACCAGAACGGGGAGCTTTGTGTGCAAGGCTTCCCACCTGGGACCTTCCCCCAAATCAAACTGCAGCTCATCAAGCCTGGCCGCCAGCCTATTGCTCGCGCACACAAGGGTTTCGGACGCGGCCCCGCCGAACATGGACACGGCAGCACCGCTCACCGGTAGCTGACTCAGAAACGGTGTGCATAGGTCGGCGTCATCGGAAGCTCCCGCTCCAACGCCGGAGTCAACCATGGAACATGCCTTGGCGGAACTCCGAGAGCTCTGGGGCGGCGTGTGCAGCATCCATGGTGAGCCTCAGATCCCCGAATCATCCTGTGCGGCAGAATCCGGTTGCACGTGGAACCGGAACAGCTGCTCTTCACCGCTAAGAATAGACCCATCATGCCCGGGCATGCAGGTCAGGGATTGGTCGACCGGCTGCCTAGGCCGCAGGTGCCTGCGAAATCCTTACCATGTTGCCCGAAGGATCCCGGAAGGCGCAGTCGCGGGGACCCCATGGCTGGTCGATTGGCTCCTGCATGACCTCCGCGCCGGACGCCCTGACCTTCTCGAAGAGCGTATCGACGTCGTCTGATCGGAAGACAATGGGACCCAGGACCCCCTTGGTGAGCAGCTCCTGGAGGGAATCGCCGTCGGCCTTCGAGCGGCCAGCGTGCGGTTCGGAAAGCACGATTTCAACGCCGGGCTGGGCCGTGCTGCCGAGCGTGATCCAGCGGAATCCGCCCTGTGCGACGTCGTTGAGCACCTCGAGGCCGAGGGCATCCCGGTAGAAGGTGAGTGCTTCGTCGGGATCGTTGACAGTGATGTGTGAGTACTGCAGTGAAATAGTCATGGCAACGACGCTAGTCCGCGACGACGGCGAGCGCTTCTTGAATCCTGCTCTCTTCTTTCCGGCCAGGTTGCTCGTTCCGGCGGGGCCTCGTGCGAATCTTCGCCACGCACGCCGGCATTGCGGCCACTGCGAGGTGCTCGCCGGTGCGGTAGGTGCTGGGAGGCACCCCCACGAGTTCGGTGAACCGCGAACTGAAAGAGCCAAGTGACGTACAACCGACCTCCATGCAGGCGTCCGTGACGCTCATTCCGCCGCGCAGGAGCGCCATCGCCCGCTCGATCCGGCGGGTCATGAGGTAGTTGTAAGGGGTCTCGCCGTACGCGGCCCGGAACTGCCGCGAGAAGTGCGCGGCTGACATGTAGGCATGGCTGGCCATGGTCGGCACGTCGAGGGGCTTTGCGTACTCGCGGTCGATCAGGTCACGGGCCCGGCGCAAGTATGTGAGCCTGGCAAGATCCTCCGGGGTCATGCCACGAGCGTACCTCGGCACGCTGGTCATTTCCACGGAGCCCGACGTCGTCCGGCACCTGCCGTGCGGGCTTACCGGCCCGCTCTCGCCTTGAGCGCCTCGGGAATCAGGGCGCGGACCACTTCGGGTTTGTCCGAGAGGACGACGACGTCGACGCGGCGGTTGAGCTCCATCAGCGCCTCGGTGGAGTCGTCGTTGACCTGCCGGGCCGAGCCGAACGCGACCGCCCCAATGCGGCCCGCCGGGATCCCCCCGTGGTCCACGAGGTACCTGAGGACATTGACGGAACGCGCGGAGGAAAGCTCCCACGTCGAGGGGTATGAGGTGATTCCGTTGGCGGCGTGGCCTTCCACCATGACTTCGAGGCCAGCGCTGACCATGGCGGGTGCAATGGTGCCGAGGACCTGGCTGGCGCGGGCAGTGAGCTCCGGCCGGTCGGGTTCGAAGAAGGTCTGTGATCCTACTAGTTTCACGGTGAGTCCACGTTCGCCGATCTGGAACTGCACATTTGCACCCAGCCCGGCGGCGTCGAGCTTTGATTTCATGTCGTCACGCAAAGCGGTGAGCCGGTCCACTTCCTTGAGAGCCAGGTCCAGGGAAGAGAATCCTTGAGCGTCAGCGTGGGTGAACTCAGGCGGAACCACTGTGCCGGTGGCCGTGTCCACCTTCTGGCTGGCCACCGTCCCGAAACCTGTGGCCAGCGAATTGCGGAGCTTATCGAATTTCGTCTGGTCCACGGTGGACATGGCGAACAGGACGATGAACATGCACATGAGCACCGTGACCATGTCCATGTAGGAAGCCATCCAGCGTTCGTCGACGTGCTCCTCCGCCGGAGGTGAGCCACGGCGGCGCCGGGACCTCATGCGGCCTTGGACGAAGCGAATTTGCCTGCGCGGCCTTCGTCGTCGTTGCTCTTCTTTGCGGATTTCGCCTTGCCGAGCCTGTCTGCGGGGACCATGGCCCGGAGCCGCTCGGCGAGCAGAAGCGGTTGGGTCCCGTTCTGCACTGCCAGCATGCCCTCCATCAGGAGCGTCATGCGTTCGATTTCCAACTCGGACAGGCGCTTGAGCCGCGAGCTGAACGGCAGCCAGATGAAGTTCGCGGACAACAAACCCCACAAGGTAGCCACGAATGCCGAGGCGATCATGGGTCCCAGGTGGTCAGGCGAGGAAAGGTTCTCCAAGACGTGGGTCAGGGATACCACCGTGCCAATGATGCCGATGGTGGGTGCGTATCCACCCAGGCTGGCGAAGAATTTGGCAGCGACGTGGTCGCTGCGCATCTTGGTGTCGATCTCGTCTTCCATGAGGATGCGCAACTCTTCGGCATCGGTGCCGTCGGCGATGTTCTGGAGGGCCCTGGCCAGGAACGGATCCTTCTCCCGAGCGGCTGCCTCTTCAAGGGAGAGCAGCCCTTCGCTGCGGGCCTTCTCGGCAAAGCCGATCAGCTGGTCGATGCTGTCCTGCGGCTTGTCGGTCTTGCCCTTGAAAGCCTTGGGCAAGTCCTTGAACGCCCGGATGGTGTCGCGGAACGTGTTCCCGGCCAGGCCAACGGCCAAGGTAGCACCGAAAACCAGGACCATGGGCGCGGGAAGCAGGAGCGCCATGAGGTTGGCGTCTTCGAGGGTCACCATGGCGACCACGGAGCCGAAGGCCAGGAACAGGCCGATGATGGTTGAGGGATCCATGGCCTACCTTCCGTCCGGTTCCGGTGTCCGCACGAGACTCAAGGGATAGCCCGTCGCTGTGGGGAGATCTTGTGCCCGCCGAAGGATGTAGGAGCGGTAATTCGCAATCAGCTCCACCACCTCGGCGAGGCTCTCCTGCACTACGTAAGCAGCGCCGTCGAGGGTCACCAGGTGGGTGTCCGGGCTTTCGTGGATCCGTTCAATGATGTCGGGATTCACGGCAAAGCGGGTGCCGTTCAGGCGGGTGACAACGATCATGGGCCGTTTCTGCTTAGGTAGGAAGGCGCTGTATGGAAGGCGGTTCACTTCCTACTGTCGGCCGGAGGCCCACCCGCGTTAGCTTGCCGCCGAACTGCGTCGCTCCAGTCCACAACCGGCGTCCCCGGATAATCGCGGTAGGGAGGGCCTACAACCGCTTGAGCGTCCACGAGCCCAGTTTCAGCGAAGCGTAGCCGGACGCACGCGTACCGGCGCGAGAATTCCGATGACCATGAGCGCCGTCATGGAACCGGCCGCCATGATTGCCGCGAGCACCACGATCTGGAAGCGTCCGGCTTCAAGCGGAGAGACCCCGCCGAAGATCGCCCCGACGAACGCGCCGGGCAGCGTGACGAGTCCGGTCGTCTTCGTTTGATCGGTGGAAGGAATCAAGGCCGAGTAGACCGTGCGCCGGGCAAGATCCAGGGTTGCCTGCCTCGGAGTGGCGCCTAGCGCGAGCCAGCCTTCCACTTCCTCCCAATGTTCATAGACTGATTCCTTGAAGCGCCGGCCAGCCAGGACAGCGATAGTCATTCCATTGCCAATGGCAATCCCGCCGATCGCGAGCGCGTAGCGGGGGGTGAACGCGATGGCACCCGTGGCGAAAATGACGGCGAGGGTTATTGCAATGCCTCCGGCCATCGAGCCACTGACCATGCCCCAATGAGGCAGGCTCCAGCCAATGCGGCGCGTGGCACTCGCCGCGGCCACCGCGAACATCACAAGTAGCGCGACGGCGACCCACAGTGGGCTGGTGATCACGCCACCCAGAACGAAACTGATCGCGGCGAGTTGGACAGCTCCGCGGAGGGTGGCGAGTGCGGGCGCGAAGGGATGCGGGGCCCGGAACGCCAAGAGCAGTGCCAATGTGACTGCCATCAGGACGCCGACGCCGAGGAATGTCGGCATGAATTCGGAGAGTCCGGGCATGGTGCCAGCTTATCGACCGCCGCAAGACCGTTAACCTCTGCCCAGAGGTTGTAACAACCGTTACAATCATGAGTGTGCAGAACTTGAGCGAAGTTTCCTGGCTGATCATGATCGTGCAGGTGCCCGCGGCGCCATCCCGGCACCGAGTTGCTGTCTGGCGGGAGTTGAGGCGGTTTGGTGGCGTCCCGGTCGGGCAGGGAACCTGGGCCGCTCCCGACGTTCCGGCTTGCCGGGCCGGCGCCGAGAGAGCACGGGAATTGGCCCAGGCCGGCGGGGGTGATCTGATTCTTCTAACAACCGGATCCGGGGACGACGCCGCCAAACTGCGTGACCTCTTCATGGCAGCGCGCGAGGACGAATGGAAGGAATTTCTGGCGGACTGCGCGAAGTTCACTGACGAGGTCGCCCGGGAAATCGCCAAGCAGAAATTCACTCTCGCCGAACTCGAAGAGGAAGAACAAAGCCTGGAACGGCTCCGCCGGTGGTCCCGGTCAATTCGATCCCGGGATGTTTTCGGCGGCGCCAGCGCAGCACGCGCCGAAGAGGAGATGGCCACC
Organism: Arthrobacter sp. MMS18-M83; assembly: GCF_026683955.1. NCBI lineage: Bacteria > Bacillati > Actinomycetota > Actinomycetes > Micrococcales > Micrococcaceae > Arthrobacter > Arthrobacter sp. MMS18-M83. The sequence goes on from NZ_CP113343.1 coordinate 2,056,454, forward strand.
TGCATCGAAGCCCTGGATGATTTTGCCGGCCATGTCTACCGGCAGGTCCACTCATGAGCGCGGTTCAGTTAAGAACCCGGACTTCCTCCGCACCGCTGTACGCCGCCGGGTTCGTGACCGCGTTCGGCGCCCACAGCATCGCCGCGAGCTTGGGCGCCCAGAGCGAAAACATCGGTCTGAGCCTGATGAGCCTGGGCCTCCTGCTGGCCGCCTACGACGTCTCTGAGGTGTTCCTCAAACCCGTGTTCGGCGCGCTCAGCGACAGGATCGGCACCAAGCCCGTCATCATCGGAGGTCTCCTGGCCTTCGCGGTGCTCTCGATTCCAGGGCTGTGGGGAAGCGAACCGCTCATGCTTGGCCTGGCCCGGCTTGGCCAGGGAGCCGCAGCATCGGCATTCTCCCCGGCGGCGTCCGCCATGGTGGCCCGCATGGCTGGAGGAAAGAACGCGGGCACCTACTTCGGCCGGTACGGATCCTGGAAGAGCCTGGGCTACGTCATGGGTCCGTTGCTAGGGGCCGGCCTGATCCTTGCCGGAGGATTCCCCCTGCTCTTTGCCGTGCTATCCGCGCTGGCGGTTGCGGCGGCCATCTGGGTCTTCGTGCGCGTCCCACAACTGGAGCCTCTCCCGCGCCAGCGCTACACGGTCCTTGATCTTGCGCGACAAGTCACGGAACGGCGCTTCGTTGTCCCAACTCTCGTACTAGCAGCGTCGACGGCGGCAATGGGGTCAGCGATCGGCTTCCTTCCAGCCCTGGCCTCGCAGCATGGCCTCGGCCCCGTAGCGGGCACTGCAACCGTGAGCGTCCTGGCGATCACCTCATTGCTTGTACAGCCCCAGATCGGCAAGATGCGCGACCAACGACGCATCAGTGACACCCATGGCATGACCGCGGGACTCCTACTCATCGCGAGCGGCATAACGCTCCTCGCCCTGGCACCGGGGCCGGTCACCTTGTTCATTTCGGCCGCGGCCATCGGCGCGGGCGTAGGTGCCGCAACACCGTTGGGCTTCGCGCATCTGGCCGAGACGACACCACCGGAGCGGATGGGCAGGACCATGGGCTCCGCAGAACTCGGCAGAGAGCTCGGCGACGCCGGAGGCCCGCTTCTCGTCGGAGGCATCTCAACCATCGCTTCCCTGCCCTTTGGCCTTGGAGCACTTGGGCTTCTGATAGCCGCCGCAAGCGTGCCGCGCCTCACCTCAACGCGGGACGCGGAAACCAACAAACATTAGGTCACGCAAACCTTGCGTAATACATGTGATTCCCGTCACGATCGGGCAATCTGGATGGAAATTTAGGTATGGCTAACCTAAAGTTTCAACCTGTGAGCCCGCACTTTCTTCCCCCGGGCTCCCCAGGATTTGCTCGCAGAAAGAAGCCTTCATGAAGATTCGCGCAAATGCGCTGGCCGGCATCGCACTCGCCGCCACCGCAGCCCTCAGCCTGGCCGCCTGCGGCAACGGCACCGCATCCTCCGCAGCCACCGGCTCTGCCTCCGCCGACGCTGGTACTGCCACAAAAGTGGCTGGCGAAATCACGGTCTACAACGCCCAGCACGACACTCTGACCAAGGAATGGGTGGACGCGTTCACCAAAGAGACCGGCGTCAAGGTCACCATTCGCCAGGGTTCCGACACCGAGCTTTCCAACCAGATCGTCCAGGAAGGCGCGGCATCACCGGCCGACGTTTTCCTCACGGAGAACTCCCCCGCCATGGCCCAGGTTGAGAACGCCGGCCTCTTCGCCGACATCGACAAGGCCACTGTGGACCAGGTTCCGGCTGAGTACCGCCCTTCAACCAACAAGTGGACCGGCATCGCGGCCCGCTCCACCGTTCTGGTCTACGACAAGAACAAGATCAGCGACGACAAGCTGCCCAAGTCCATGTTGGATCTGGCCAAGCCGGAGTGGAAGGGCCGGTGGGCGGCTTCCCCGTCCGGCGCTGACTTCCAGGCCATTGTTGCCGCCCTGCTCGAACAAAAGGGCGAGGCAGCCACCACCGAGTGGCTCAAGGGCATGAAGGACAACTTCAAGGCGTACAAGGGCAACAGCACCGCCATGAAGGCAGTCAACGCCGGCGAAGTCGACGCCGCGCTGATCTACCACTACTACTACTACGGCGACCAGGCCAAGACCGGCGAGAACTCCAAGAACGTCACCCCGTACTTCTTCAAGAACCAGGACCCGGGCGCTTTCCTGTCCGTGTCCGGCGGCGGCGTGCTGAAGTCCTCCAAGAACGCTGCGGCTGCCCAAGCCTTCATTAAGTTCATCACCGGGAAGCAGGGCCAGGAAGTCCTCAAGAACGGCACCTCCTTCGAGTACGCGATCGCTTCCAAGGTGGACTCCAACGCTAAACTCGTTTCCATCAAGGATCTTCAGGCTCCCACCGTGGACCCGGCCAAGTTGAACTCCGCAAAGGTCACCGACCTGATGACCAAGGCAGGACTGCTGTAATTCTGTGACCACTGACCTATCGGCTCCCGCACTTCCAACGAATTCGGAGAGCACGACGACGGCGGGCAGGGGCAAGCGCCCCCGCCCGCCTCTCGGCGTTTCCGCAATATCCCTGCTGGCGGTGCTGATCGCGCTGTTTTCGCTCATCCCGCTCGGGTACGTCGCTTACATGACGGCCGCGACTGGCTGGAACACCGCCGTCGGACTCATCTTCCGGCCGCGCGTCGGCGAGCTGCTCCTGAACACCGTGATGCTGGTGGTCTTCACAGTGCCCATTTGCCTGGTGTTGGGAGTGGGCGGCGCGTGGCTCGTAGAACGGACCAAACTGCGGGGGCATCGCTGGTGGGCCGTGGCCCTGGCAGCCCCGTTGGCCATCCCGGCCTTCGTCAACAGCTATTCGTGGGTATCCGCGGTCCCGTCGCTCGAGGGCATCTGGTCCGGGGTGCTCATTGCCACGCTGTCATACTTCCCCCTTGTCTACATTCCTGCGGCGGCAACGCTGGGGCGCCTTGATCCGGCCATTGAGCAGTCCGCGGAATCCCTTGGCTTGGGACCGTGGGCCGTCTTTTTCCGGGTTGTCCTGCCGCAACTGCGGATCGCGATGACAGGCGGCGCTCTCTTGGTGTCCCTGCACCTGCTGGCCGAATACGGTGCGTTCGCGATGATCCGTTTCGACACGTTCACCACGGCGATCATGACCCAGTTCCAATCCACGTTCAACGGCACCGCCGGCAACATGTTGGCAAGCGTCCTGGTTTTCTTCTGCCTCATCCTGCTCCTGGCCGAAGTCAGGAGCCGTGGCACCGCGCGTTACGCCCGAGTCGGTTCCGGCGCCCAAGCCAAGCCGATCCGGTTGCCGCTGCGCCGCTACCAGCTTCTCTCCCAGCTCGCCCTGCTGGCCCTCACGGTGCTGGCCTTCGGATTGCCGATCTGGTTCGTCCTGCGCTGGGTGGTTGCGGGAGGCGTCCGCGTTTGGTCCGCCAACGAGTTCCTTCCGGCGCTGCTCCAAACCCTCGCGTATGGCACCGTGGGCGCGGCGGTGACAGTCGTCGTCGGCTTCCCCATGGCGTATCTGGCAGTGCGACACCCCAGCTGGTTCAGCAAGATGCTGGAGCTCTCCAACTACGTCACCAGCTCCCTGCCCGGCATCGTGGTGGGCCTCGCGTTCGTGACCGTGAGCATCCGGATGTTCCCGGGGATCTACCAGACCTCCGGTGTGCTTATTGCCGCCTATGTGCTGCTGTTCCTGCCCCGCGCCCTGGTCAACATCCGCTCCGGACTGGCCCAAGCTCCCAAGGAACTCGACGAAGCCGCGCAGTCGCTTGGCAAGGCCCCTCTCGTGTCCTTCTTGAAAGTCACCCTGCGCCTCACGGCTCCGGCCGCCGCAGGCGGGGCCGCGCTGGTGTTCCTTGCCATCGTCAATGAGCTGACGGCCACGCTGCTGCTATCCCCCAACGGCACGCACACCTTGGCCACAGAATTCTGGAGCAAGAGCAGCGAGATCGACTACTCGGGCGCGGCCCCCTACGCCCTGCTCATGATCCTGTTGTCTGCACCCATGACATACCTGCTTTTCCAACAGTCCAAGAAAGTAGCCGGACAGTGACCGAACAATCCCCCTCCAGGCTTCCGTCACCCCGCGTCGCGGCTTCGGTGGCCCCAACCACCAACACACACCTGGACATCGCCGAGGTCACGAAGAACTTCGGTTCCCAGGCTGTGCTGAAGGGCGTCAACCTGTCCGTGGCGAAGGGCGGAACCACTGCCATCGTGGGGCCGTCCGGATCCGGAAAGACCACCCTGCTGCGCTTGATCGCCGGTTTTGAACACCCGGCCACCGGCTCCATCAGCCTCAATGGCACCAAGGTCGCCGGGAACGGCGTATGGCTGCCGGCACACAAGCGCCACATTGGCTATGTTGCCCAGGATGGTGCACTCTTCCCGCACCTTACGGTGGGACAGAACATTGCGTTCGGGCTCGACAAATCAGCGCTCGACGGCGGCCGGCGCGGTGTGAAGGCGCGGGTCCAGGAGCTGCTGGAGATGGTTTCCCTCGATGCGGACATGGCCAAGAGGCGGCCCCACCAGCTCTCGGGAGGCCAGCAGCAACGGGTGGCACTTGCCCGCGCCTTGGCCCGCGAACCGGAGCTCATGCTGCTCGATGAGCCATTCTCCGCCCTCGACGCCGGCCTCCGCGTTGCCACCAGGCGCGCCGTGGCCAAGGTTCTGAACGAAGCAGGGGTCACCACCATCCTGGTGACGCACGATCAAGCCGAGGCCCTTTCCTTCGCGGACCAGGTTGCCATCATGCGCGGCGGGAAGCTGGCGCAGATTGGCAATCCCTTCGTGGTGTACACCCGTCCCGCCGATCGCGCCACGGCCGAGTTCCTGGGCGACGCCGTCATCCTGAACGCGTGGATGGAAGGCTCCCTGGCCACGTGTTCGCTGGGCGGAATCCCCGTGCGACGTCCCCCGGCACAGGGTCTGGTGCAATTGATGCTTCGCCCGGAACAGATCCGGATTGCCCCCGATGGCCCCATCCGCGGCGTCGTGGTGGATACCGACTACTTCGGACCCGAGACCACCGTCCGGATCAAGCTCGCGCCGCGCGCGGGGGCTGCCGGAGCCCCCCTGGCTTATCCTGGCGGCGGCGAGGTCATCACCATCCGCCACTGGAACGCTTCCATCACCAAGCCCGGCACGGAACTGTGCCTCCGCGTGGTGGGCGAAGGTGTTGCCTTCCCGGCGGAGGAATAGGTCTGCGGCCTAGCACCCGACCTCCGCGACCGGCGGTTGATATGACCAAGGGTGGCCGGCCGTCATGGACGGCCGGCCACCCTTTTGGCAATTACCGCGGACATTTAGAGTCCGGCAACCCCGTTCGGAGTGCCGACGCCCGTGGGCCCATCCCATCCTGTGCCGGCGAGGCACCATTGGCTCGTGGGGCAGCTGCCCGTGGAGCCCGATGCGACGTCGTTGAATTTGCCGGCGTTTGCGTAAGGGAGGGAGTTGGCCGGCGCTGTGGCGTTGCCAGAGTTCCCGGAAAGCGCGTACATCGCGGCGATCAGGGGTGAGGACAGGCTCGTTCCCCCGTACTGTGCCCACGATGAAGTGGTGCCGTTGCTCGGCGCGTATACCGACAATCCGGTCTGTGGATCTGCGACGGCGGCCAGGTCCGCTGAGGCGCGCTTGCTGCACCCCGTTCCAAAGGCGGCAGCGGCTGGCAACGCGGCATTGACACTCGAGCACCCGGATCCCGAGCCGGACCAGGCCGACTCGCCCCACCCACGGTTGCTGGTGTCCTTGACCAACGACGTGCCACCCACCGCAGTGACATAACTCGAGGATGCTGGGTAGGACGAGCCGCTGTACCCGTTGTCACCGGTGGATGCCGTCACCGCGATTCCCGGGTGGTTGTAGTACGCGCCATAGGTGGAATCCGCGGAATCCCCGCCGCCGTAGCTGTTGGAAATCGCGGCGACTCCTGGCTGTTTGGCTGCCGTTGCCACGGCTGTACCAAGATTGGCGATGCTGGCTGTCGTCGCCTGCACCACGAGGATCTTGCAGTCTGGGCAAGCTGCCGAGACGGCGTCGACGTCGAGGGCGGTTTCGTCGGCCCAGCCGGAATTGAACTTGGGAAGCTTGCTCCCGCCGTTTTGATTCATGATGGTGAGGCAGCCGTTGTTGACCGTGCATGCCGGGAGGCCGAACTGTGAACGGTAAACGCCGAGATCGCGTTCAAGGTTCGGATAGCCGTAGGCGTCCACGATTGCCACGGTCCGGCCGCCTGATTTAAGGCCCGTGATGTTATAGGCGCTCTGGATATCCGCCGGGGTCTTACCGGTGGAAAGCGGCGTGCTCGAAGCGGGCGTGACTCGTCCGCCCTGCGGCAGCGCTTTGGCCGATCCTGTTGAATCATCGACGTACTTGAGGGCAAAACACGACGCATTACCGGCAGGGACATCGGGGCATGCCCTCTCAGCATGCCAGTTGGCGGACGGAGATGGTTGGGCAACTGCCGCCGGTGCCGCAGTTGAGAGGGCGCTCAGCAAAAGCAATAAAGCCCCGGAAACGCTAAGAATTTTCTTCACGAAACCTCCCTGAGGATCAATAGGATCCGCACTGACAAGACAGTCAACGCAGCGCGACAAGCTTTGCACCAAACACCTCGCTTGTCACCCACGTCACATCAGTACCTGCTATTCATGGGACTCCGCTGATCGGTGCTCGGGGCGAGGGGCGACGGTCGCAGAGCGCGAGTGCACCGGTGTCAGTGACCGCGACGGGCATAGCCTTATGGCATGACGCCAAGCTACAGGTACGACGTGGAGATCCTGCACCTGCTCGTGTCACCGGGGCACGCGTACTTCGGCCGCGCACGTGATGGTGCCGCCGACGTACCCACCATCGATGCAGAGCAAGTCGACGTCGTAAATGGCAAGGGCATCGTCGGTGACCGGTTTTTCGGCAAGGCAGCACACATGGATGCCGCAGTCACCTTGATCGCCATCGAGGCCCTCGAAGCCATGGCAGCGGAGCTCGGCGTCGCACCTTTCGACCCGCTCCTGCCGCGCCGCAATGTGGTCCTCAGGGGAGCCCACTTGGCTCCCCTGTTGGGCGAGGAGTTCGAATTGGAATCCCGTGGCGGCCTTGTGCGACTGCGGGCGGGGCGGCCTGCCCACCCTTGCGCCTGGATGGACCGGGTCCTGGCTCCGGGAGCGCATGCCGCCATGCGTGGACGCGGTGGCGTGCGTTGCCAACCGCTTTCGGATGGCACATTGCATCGTGGCCCAGCCGTGTTAATTAGCCCGATACCGCTTGAGCCCGGAAAGGCCGGCCAGGCCACGCTTCTCCGAGCTTCACGACTTCCGTAGGACAATTCCTACGACTGCTGGGGTTCCGCGTCAGATGTGGCGGTGGTGGCGTTGGCCTGATCGGCCATGGATCCGCGCCGACGGCTCGCCACCAGGAACGGCACGGCGATCAACTCGATCGCACCGCTCATCGCCAACGAGGTGGAGTAACCGTACACATCGGCTGCCCTGCCGAGCAGCGGTTGCACCACAACCCCACCGCTTGATCCCATGAGTGAGTCGAAGCTAAGCACTGTTGCCCGCTGCTTCGAGGGGATCATGTCGTTCAAGTAAGCCTGGCGCACCGGGGTGCCCGCCGATTCGACCATGGCCCAGAGCGTCAAGAGGACCAGCGCCACCCAGAACACCTGGGTGATCCCGAGCACCACCAGAATCAAGGCGCCCACCACGCCACTCAAGATCAACACCGTGGTGCGCTTACGCACGAGGCGCCGGAGGCGGGGTGCAATCCACCCGCCGAGCACCTGGGCTCCGGCCACAATCGCCGCTGCCAGACCCGCCACGGAGTACGCGTGTGGGTCTCCGAAGAGCCGAAGCAGGAACGGCTGTAGGGCATAGAACACATAGATCCCGACGCCGGCGCTGAACGGCGCTGCCAGCATCACGTAGCGTACCGGCGGATTTTTCAAACCGTTCTCGATCGAGGCGTCCAGGACGGCACGGGTCGCCTGGAGGGGATGAGTGGAGCGCTCCGGGGTGAACCCGACGTCGCGCATGAGTAAGAAAGCCACGACGAACATGGCCACTAGCACGCCCACACGCACCAGGAACGGCACTCCAAGGTTGGTGGCTTGCGCGATCACGCCTCCAGCCACGGAGCCCACCAGCATGGCGACGCCAGCCACCATCTGTCCGCGGCCGAGCACCGTCTCCAGTCCGCCTTCATACCCGGTGAAGCGCAACGCGTCGACGAGCCAAGCCTCCACCGCACCCGAGAAGAAGGTGAAGCCCAGTCCGAGCAATACCGACACCGCCGCCCACCACCAGAACGGGGCGGAAAGTTGCCAGAGCAGATAGTAGAGGTAAGTTGACCCGGCCAGTGTCACCGTGCCAAGCAGGAACGAGACGCGGCGCCCCCAGCCGTCGGCCACCACCCCCGTGGGCACCTCGAACACCACCATTCCGGCGGTGAAGAAGGCGTTCGCCGCAAAGGCCTCGAGGTTGTTGAGCCCAGCGTCCAAAAGGAAGAGGGTGTTGATCCCCCAGATGAACGAGGCCGCAAGGGTATTGCCCAGGGTCAAGGTGAGATAGACACTTTGAATCTTTCGGGCGGCGGCGTTCATCGGGGCGCCGTCCCCTCCGGCTTGAGGGGGAAGCACGAGCCCATTCTCGTCCCCTTCGGCGGCGCACGCCAGAGCCCGGCAATGCCTGCCAGCTAGGAAAACCTGATGATCTTTCGATCTTTTCGACCGGGGTGGTTGCGCGCCTATAAAGTCGTACCCCTCTGGAATGCTTTGGTCATGGCCGGCATTCGGGAAAAACAGCTGATCGGAGTAGGCGCGCCTTCGGGCAGCCAAGTCCCGGATGCTGCCAACCAGAGCGCCCCGGTGCCGTGCCTTCGTGTGGAGGACCTGATCGGTGCCGTGAACTCCCTTCGCCCGGACGCCGGCGGCACCGAACGTACTGACGGCGCCGACCTTACCGACAGCGCCGAGTTGATCGAGCAGTTGCGCGGTCTTGAGGATCTCAAGTCGGCGATCGCCGGGGCACAGGCCCGGATCGCCGTCGCGTTCGACGCCGCCCAGCGCAGCGCCGAGAAAGCTCTGGGCATCCCCGCCGCAGACCAGGGACGCGGGGTCGGAGCTCAAATTGCTTTGGCCCGGCGGGAATCCCCCGCCCGCGGATCCCGCCTCCTGGGCTTGGCGAAGGCCCTCGTGACCGAAATGCCCCGCACCCTCGCCGCCCTGGACACCGGACAGCTGAACGAATGGCGCGCCACCCTGCTCGTGAAGGAAACAGCCTGCCTGGCCGCCGAAGACCGCTGCGCCGCGGACGAAGAACTCGCCGCCGACACCGGAACCTTCGACGGCGCCGGAGACCGTGCCGTCACCGCCGCGGCCCGGACCGCTGCCTACCGGCGGGACCCCCGCTCCGTCACGAAGCGCGCCAGCCACGCCGCCACCGAACGGCACGTCAGCCTGCGCCCGGCACCGGACACCATGACCTACCTGACCGCCCTGCTCCCCGTCGCCCAAGGCGTGGCCGTGCACGCGGCCCTGTCCCGCCACGCCGACACCCTCCGCAACGCCGGGGACGCCCGGACCCGGGACCAGATCATGGCCGACGCCCTGGCCGAACGCACCACCGGCACCCCCGGCGGCATCACCGGGGTAGAGATCCAGCTCGTCATGACCGACCGCACCCTCCTCCAGGGCGACAGCGAACCGGCCCGACTCCCCGGCTACGGCATCATCCCCGCCGCCTGGGCCCGGACACTGCTCAACGGGAACCAAAATCAGGGCGAAGACAACCGGTCGCCACACGGTCAGACCGGTCAGGACCGGAAGCTGAAGGTCTGGCTCCGGCGCCTCTACACCACCCCCGGAACCGGGGAACTCGTCGCCGCCGATTCCCGGGCGCGGTTCTTCCCGGCCGGGCTGCGGCGCTTCATCCAGGCCCGCGACGACACCTGCCGCACCCCCTACTGCGACGCACCCATCCGGCATTTCGACCACATCATCCCCTGGCACCACGGCGGACCCACCAGCCTGGACAACGGGGCAGGCCTATGCGAAGCCTGCAACCACACCAAAGAACTCCCCGGCTGGACAGCACGACCCGCAGCAACAGCAGGCCCCGGGAGCAGGCACGTCATCGACATCCGCACCCCCACCGGACACCACTACCGATCAACAGCCCCGCCCCCGCCCGGCACCGATCAGTCTGCTCCCGGCCAGGCGGCCAGCAATCCACCCGGCGCGGACCCGCCCGCTACGACGGCACACCGTTTCGGGGACCTGCACTACTGGCGCAGGCAACGGCAGCCAGCCTAGGCACCCAAAAGACGCCCAACCTGCCAAACTGCGGGCTGCCTAAGTGTTGAACGGAGCTTCAGCGGTCTAGCTCGTCGCGTTTCCGGAGCCTACGTCCTTCGGGTTGGGGCTTTTCGGAGCAAGCGGCAGCGTGATCTTCATGACGGTGCCCCGCGGACCGCTGCGCTCGACCCCAACCGTTCCGCCAGCTCCCGTGATGATTTCACGGACCAATGCCAAGCCAATTCCGAAGCTGCGCTGGCCCATTGCCCTTTCCGGGTTCTGTGTCCTCACGAAGCGGTCAAAGATCCTCGTCTGGTCCACTCCCCTGATCCCGGCCCCGGAATCCGAGACGGTGACCACCGCACGGCTGCCTAGCACCGCCGTCGTGATCCCGACCTGGCCGCCGGCGGGCGTGTGTGCCAGCGCGTTGTCGGCCAGGGCAAGGAGCGCACGTCGGAATCCATTGCCGTCAATGAGCGCGAAGGGGCGGTCCTTTTCTGTCAAGGTGACGCGGACATCCTTCTCCCCCGCGAGCTGCTGCAAGCTTTCGACGACGGCGGCCGCGACGTCGGCGAGATCGCTCGGCTCTGCGGTGGCATTCGAAGGCGAGCCGGTTGCTGCCACGAGCAATTCGTTGACGATGCCGGTGAGGGTCGCGGTGTCATTGCGGATGCGGGCGAGCGCCTGCCCGGTTTTCGAGTCCGGGACGGCATCGCGTTGGGCAAGCTGGACTCGGGCATCCAGGATGGCCAGGGGTGTACGCAATTCATGGCTGGCGTCCTGCACGAACCGTCGCTGCGATGCGAGCGCCTCTCCCAGCGGCCTGATGGCACTCCGCGCGCTGAGCCAGCCAATGCCGCCGGCCAAGAGGATCCCCACAATGCCGGCAACGATCATGGCCTTCAGGAGGTCCTTGGTATCCAGGTAGGCGTAGACGGAGTCAGTCTCGCTTGGTCCAGGGAGTCCGGGCTGCCGGGCCTGGTTGAACAGGTATATCGCGGCGGCCGCCAGGAGGCACAGCACCAAAACTGCGCAGGCCGCGCTGATCCGCACTGCGATCTTCAAGGAGGCTTTGCGGAGTTTCGCCTGGTCAGGATTCTCAGTCATGGGGATTGCCGATCTGGTAACCGAGGCCGTGGACCGTCCGGATCACCGTTTTGGAGATCTTGCGGCGCAGGTGGTGGACGTAGGTGTCGATCACGCCCGGCTGGTCCGTGGCGTGGAACAGGGCGCTGATGAGGTCTTCCCGGGTGAAGACCCGCTCCGGTTCCCCGGCCAGGGTCTCGAGGAGCGCGGCTTCCTTCGCCGTCAGCGTGACCACGGAACCGTACACGGAGCGCACGGACCGGGCACCGGCGTCGAGCTCCCAATCCCCGATTCCCAGGGTTGTGGGCGCCTCGACGTACGTCCGGGTGAGGGCTCGCAAGCGAGCGGCGAGCTCCATGGCGTCGAACGGTTTGCTCATGTAGTCGTTCGCTCCGGCGTCGAGGCCCAGGATCTTCTCATCTGTGGCGCCAATCGCGGTGAGGATGAGGATCGGGGTTGCAATTCCCTTGGAGCGAAGGGCCTTGATCAAGGCAATGCCGTCCATCACGGGCAGCCCCCGGTCAATGACCATCGCGTCCCAACTTTTGGTCAAGCCGAGGTGGAGCCCGTCGCGCCCATTGACAGCCAAGCGGACGGAGAAGTCCGGCTCCAGGAGCTCGCTGATGAGCGGGCCCAGTGCGGCATCGTCTTCGACCAGGAGGAGGGCCGGCCGCTCAGCTGTTGTCATGCTGTCTATTCTTCCCCGGCGTGCCCATTCGTGGCGCTTACTTTGACCTTGCGGCGCTTCTTGAGCAACTCGACTCCCCAGGGCAACACGGAGACCAGAACCATGATGACGGCGATGGCGTCAATGTTGTTTGCGATGAACTCGTAGTGTCCCAGCCAGGAACCCAGGAGCGTGACGGAGGTTCCCCAGATGACGGCGCCGGCGATGTTCCACAGCGTGAAAGATTTGTAGTTGTAGCGGGCTATGCCTGCGCTCAGCGGTGCAAATGTCCGCACAATGGGCACGAAGCGGGCCAAGACGATCGCGGGGCCGCCGCGGCGCTTGAAGAATTCTTCGGCCGTGTCCAGGTGGGCAGTCTTCAAGACCCGGGCATCGTCCTTGAACCAGCGCCGTCCGAACTTGCGGCCGAGCATGTAGCCGATCTGGTCTCCGGCGATAGCTGCGGCCGATACGACGGCGATCAACACCGGCAATTCAAGCTGAAGTTGCTCGTGCAGCAGTCCGGTGGTGAACAGCAAAGAGTCACCAGGCAGGAAGGGGAAAAGGAGACCGGATTCGATGAACACGATCAGGGCTACGACGCCCAACGCCGCAGGGCCGAGGCCCTGGAGGAGGGTGGTGGGGTCAAGGAATGCCGGCATGGCAGAAAGTACGTGCATTGGTCCTCCTCAGGATCCGTGTGCTTGTGTTGCGGGTGCTTCCGAGGTGGCCGCTTGTGTTGCGGCGGCTCCTGAAACTACCGCTTCTGACACCGTTCGGTGCGAGAGCCGCTCCAGGATTCGCGGCGCGTACCGGTTCCAGAGACCGGCCAGGATGATTACCGCGGCGCTGGTGGCCAGGAAAGACGCCACAACGTCGCTTGGGTAATGGACTCCGATGTAGATCCGGGACCACGCAACCACCACGGCCAGGACTGCCCCGGCCCACGCGGTGATGGCGCCCCATCGGGTGCCCCGGACCAGGAAGTACAAGGCGAACGCGAACGCTACGGCGAAGGCCGTGTGGCCGCTAGGAAAGCTGTTGGAACCCGTTTCCGGGGAGAGTGGATCGAAAAGAAGCGCAGGGTCGGGCCGGTGGCGGGCAACGATCAGTTTGAATACCTCGCTGGCAGCCCAGCCCGAACATGCGAAGAGCACAAACACGACAGCCCGCACGAAGGACCTGCGAACCAGGAATTGGTACAAGCCGATGACCAGGACCATGCAGACTCCTGCTACAGGAGCAAAAAGAAAGTTCAATATCATGGCCAACGTCGTCAACCCTGCCACGTGGTGGCGGCTCAGTTCCTGGTCAACGCCAAGTTCGCTGGTGGTCAGGCCCGTTACCGACTGCACGCTGAAGCCAATGGCAAGGACCACCGCCGAGAGGGCCATGCCCCACAGAAGCCAGTACCTGGGCTGCGGAAGCAACGGCACACTGTGGCGGACGACGGCGGAAGTGCGGCCTTCCGCGGAAGTGTTCTGCTTGGCATGTGATCGCATGGTGTCTCCGGTTCGGGGGTGGCGGCCGTTATGCGGCCGGCTTCCACTCTCGCGCGGGGCATTTAAGAAGCTCTTAAGAACTCCTGCTTTTGGGTCCTTCGCCCCTTGACCCGTGGTTGGCTGAGCCCCAGAGTTAGGAACCTACTGTCCGCCAAAATCGAAGGATCTGGGATGTCCGAATTTGCGATCTCGAAAGACGGTACCCGCATCGGGTATGACCAATACGGCGAGGGACCTGCCGTGATCCTGGTTGGCGGTGCGATGCAATTCAGGGGTTTCGACCCCAACACGGTGGAAATGGCCAAGCTCTTAGGCGCTAAAGGGTTCACGGTCTTGAACTTCGACAGGCGTGGCCGCGGGGAAAGCGCCGACGCTCCATCATTCACCTTGAAGGACAACATCGACGATCTGGGCACGCTGATCGACATCGCAGGAGGCGAAGCTGCGCTCTTCGGGAGCTCGTCCGGTGGCGCGATTTCCCTGGCAGCGGCGGCAGCCGGCCTACCCGTCACGAAGCTTGCGCTTTGGGAGACTCCCCTGAGCGATGAACTCGGTACCGGTGGGGCCGAATTCTTCGCAGGGCTCCAGGAACGGATCGCATCCGGGGACAAGGCCGGCACCATCGAGTACTACATGAAGGACATGCCGCCGGAATGGCTGGCCGGCGCCAAGAACAGTCCGGGATGGCCCATCATGCTCGAACTGGGCCCAAGCCTTTCCGCCGATGCCGAATCCCTCGCGTGGACACAGTCCGCGCCAAGGGCAGAACTGTGGTCCGGCATCACGCAGCCCACCCTGGCGATCGTCGGCGAGCAGACCATACCGATCATGCCGAAAGCGGCCGACTCCATCGTGGCCAACATCCCGAGTGCCCGCAAAGCCACCATTCCAGGCGCCAACCATAGCTGGGAACCAGGAGTCATGGCAGACGCGCTGGCCGAGTTCCTCGCCGGTTAGTACGGCACTGGCCTCCGCGATGGACCTGGCCGGGATCGCCGTCGAACTCTACACACTGGTTCCCTCAGCGTTCACGGCGGCCCGCACTGCGCGGGCCAAGGAAGCCAAGTCCGGTGGGGACGCCGAACTGGCGAAACAGATCGCGCGGCTGCCCAAGCCTTCGACGGCGGCGTGGGCGGTCAACATGCTTGTGCGGCACGGCACCAAGGAATTCGCGAGCGTCCTGGAGCTCGGGGCATCGCTAGGGAGGGCCCAGGAGCAGCAGGATCACGACCGTCTCCGTACGCTGGGCCAGCAGCGCCCGCGCGTGTTGACTGCCGCCGTCGAGCAGGCCCGTGCGGTGGCCGAAGGCCTGGGCGTCAAGGTGAGCGGCGCCGCCGCTCTGGAGATCGAGGCCACGTTGAGGGCCGCGATGACGGATCCCGCCGCCGCAGAGGCGCTCCGCAGCGGGCAGCTGGTGCGTTCGCTCTCCACGAACGGATTGGAACCCGTGGACCTCTCGGGAGCAGTGGCGATTGCAGGCGCACTTCCCGCGGTGGGTACCACCGAAGAAGAGCACGACGACGGCGGGCGGCAACGCGGGCGGGAAGACTCACAGCGTGAACGCGAGAAGGCACAAACCGCACTCGTGGAAGCAGAGCGCAATGCGGACAACGCCGATCTGGAACTCGCCAAGGCGGAGCGCGAAAAGGCCGAGGCCGTGCATCGGAGCCAGCAACTCGCCGTCGAAGTCAAAGCTGCCAAAGACAAGCTGGCTGCGTTGCAGCAGGAGCTTGCCGCTACGGAGTGGGCGATCACCCTGGCCGAGCGCAACCGCAAACTGGCGGTCCGGCTAGCCGCCCGGGAACGCCGGATCGCGGAAACGGCGCGGGCCCGCTTGGAGGGGTTGAGCTAGGCATCCTGGCGTCCGATATACCGGACAATCGGGGGCGTATTCTTAGACGATGAACAGCCATTCCGTGCGACCCAAGGCGCCAGCTGCAGCCCAGGTGTTGGCGGTTCTCAGATACGTCGCAGGCCAAGCAGGCCCGGTCAGCGCGTCCATCATTGCGCGCGACCTCGGATTGCCTCGGTCCACCACGTATCAGCTCATCGCATCCTTGATCGATGACGGCTTTTTGGTCCATCTTCCGGAAGAGCGCAAATATGCCTTGGGGGTGACCGCCCATGAGTTGGGGACAGGGTATTCGCGGCAAGCTCCGATCCAGCGGATTGCCCGGTACCCGCTGTCCCGGCTCGTCGCCCGGACCCGCCGGACAGCCCATCTCGCCGTGATGCATGGGCGCGACGTCGTTTACGTGATCGAGGAGCGGGCGCCGAGGCAACGGCCACTGGTCACGGACACCGGTGTCCGGCTTCCGGCTCATCTGACGGCCAGCGGCCGGGCGATGATGGCCCAGATGGACCCAGCCCAGGTGGCTGCGCTTTTCCCGGGACCAGAGGCTTTCGCGGAGCGCCACAGCAACGGCCCGCAGTCCTTGCCTGCATTGCAGGATCTCTTGGCGCGGGCACGGTCGCTCGGATATGCATGGGAGCAGGACGAGGTCACGGAGGGGTTTTCCTCTGTTGCCGTCGCCGTCCTCGACCGGCAACGCTATCCGGTGGCCAGCGTGACCTTGACGGTGTCGAACCGGGCGTTTCCTGGCGGAGGCACCCGGCACCGGGCCAAGGACGCCGAGACCGCTGAGGAAAGGGCAGTCCGCATTGAAGACGTCGCCCGGGAGTGGATTCCGGAAGTGACCAGATGTGCCAGGGAAATCTCCCGCCGGCTGGGCACCCAAGCCTGATCCCGACGTCGTACATTCCTTGGCTCAGCAGACGCCCGCTCACATATGAGGCCAAATGCCAGGATGCTCGCTCACGTCATGTGAGCGAGCATCCGCCGGAAACACCCCGAAAGTGAGCGTCTGGGGGTAGGGGCAAAGGCTAAACTGCCGCGGTTTTCGACACTGAGCCAGCTAGTGGAACAACTGCCTTCGAGGCGAGTTCCGTCGGATAGACCATCTCGGCCGGAGCGTTGGAATTCCGCTTCGCCAGCGGGTAGAAGACCATCGCTGTGACCACGAGTCCTACGAGCCAGGAGATATCGGCCCCGCCGAGCAGCTCGGTCATCGGGCCGGTGTAGAGGGTCTGTGCCAGGAACGGGATCTGGACGACGATGCCGATCGCGTAGCTGAACAAGGCGGTCTTGTTCCAACGCCCGTAGCGCCCGTTCACGTTGTACAGGGCGGGAATGTCCACCTTTTCCTTGGAAACCAGGTAGTAGTCCACCAGGTTAATCGAGCTCCAGGGGATGAATACCATCAGGAGGAGAAGGACGAAGTTTTTGAAGTTGGCAATGAAGTCGGGGGAAGCAAGGACTGCGATGAGTACCGAGAGTCCGATAAAGCCGATCACATAGGCGAAGCGGGTCCAGGAGGCCACTGCCGACTTTCGAGTGAACGCCGTGACCGAGGTAAGCATGGTCATGTAGCCGCCATAGGCGTTCAGCGTGTTGACGGTCAGTTTTCCGGTCACGATGACCAGGTAGATAACAACCGCGATCAGTCCGCCGCCGCTCAAATTCCCGAGGAAGGCGACCTGCCCGTCCAGGAACCTTGCGCCCTTGGGCAGTGCGAGGGCAGCGAAGAGCGCGCCCAGGGTCATGGACCACTGGGAACCAATCACCGTCCCGAGGTATGCCGACATGAAGGTCTTGCGTGCAGGCGTGTTGGCGGGCAAATAGCGGGAGTAGTCGGCCACGTACGGACCGTAAGTCAGCTGCCATCCGGCGCCAAGCGAAATGGCGAGCAGGAACGTCGGAAACTCGAAACCGCCGGCTCCCAAGAGTGCACCGACGTCCTGGGTGACCAACAACCTGATGCCCAGATAAGTGAAGCCAAGGACACCGACGACCGTCGCAATGCGGCCCAACATATGGATGTACTTGTAGCCCAGGGTCGCCACGATGATGGTCAGCACCCCGAAGACGATCATGCCCACGGCCGGGGTGCCGGTATGGAGGATGAGGCTGATCGCCTGCCCGGAAAGGACCGTACCGGTTGCAGCGAAGCCCAGGTACATGACGACCACCAGCACCAAGGGAATCACCGCGCCGAAGATTCCAAACTGCGCCCGGCTGGAAATCATCTGCGGCAAGCCGAGCTTCGGGCCCTGGGCCGCGTGAAGCGCCATGACAGCGCCACCCACGAGATTTCCGACGAGGAGGCCGATGATCGCCCACAACGCATCCGCGCCGAACAGTACGGCCAAGGCGCCGTCGACAATGGCCGTGATTTGCATGTTGGCGCCGAACCAAAGCGTGAACTGCTGGCCAGGCGAACCATGGCGTTCATTTTCCGGGACAAAGTCAATGGAGCGGCGCTCAACGCGCGGCCCAACCGTTCCCGCTTTTCCTGTGGCCTGCATGCCTATTCCTCACTTTGACAACCGAAGTCCGATGTCCCCAACTGAGAATCAATCAGAGCATGTGAAGTGACTGCGATCACGGAAAGGTGCCCATCTTTCGTCCGATATACCGGACGATAAGAAAGAATCTCGACAAATCCCGTTGCTCTTCTAGGCAGGCCCGCTCTGTGCTAAACCAAAGTCAAGATGCACCCATGCGTCGAAGGAGATCGCCATGAGCACAACGACGGACAAAGGATCGGGCCGCGGGCTGGAGATCCGGTCGATCGACTACGTTCCACTCAACGAGCGGCACGGCAAGGTATCCCACATTGGACCGTTGTGGTTCGTGAGCAATGCCCAGATCGCAACCCTGGCCGTGGGGCTGATCAGCATCACCACCGGCGGCAACCTCATCTGGTCCCTGCTGGCGATCGCGATCGGTGTCCTGGTCGGCACACTGTTCATGGCCGCGCACTCCTCGCAGGGTCCCCAGCTCGGCCTGCCACAGATGATCCAGTCCCGGCCGCAATTCGGCTATATCGGTGCCCTGCTGGTTTGGCTCTTCGCCTACCTTCAGTACGCCGGCTTCAACATCTTCAACACCATCCTGGCCGGCCAGGCCATCTCGGAATCAGTGAACTTCGGTTCCCAAAACCTCTGGTTCTCGGTGGTCACCATTGTCGCCGTTGTCATCGCCCTGTTCGGTTACGACCTCATCCATGCCTTCGAGCGCTACCTGACGTACCTCACCATCGTCATGCTGGCCCTGCTCACGGTGGCGGCCGTCAAATTGACCATACCTGCCGGCGCATACAACCTGGCCGACTTCCATCTAGTGCCGTTCCTTGGCCAACTGGGGGTCGCGGCCGGCTACCAGATCTCCTGGGCCATCTACGTCTCGGACTACTCCCGCTACCTTCCGCCGGCCAGTGGACGCGGCACCTTCCGGTGGACGTTCTGGGGCAGCGCCCTCGGCGGTATTTGGGTGATGTTCCTGGGCGCGTACATTGGCGCTGCGGCCGGGGAGAACTTCGAGACAATCGGCTCGATCAAATCCACCGCCGACCAGCTCTTCGGCGGATTCGGTGGCATCGCCTTGTTCGTCGCCGCCTTGGGCTTGCTGTCCGTGACTGCCCTGAACATGTACGGGGGTTCGCTGACCCTGATATCGTCCATCGACAGCGTGCGGCAGATCCGGCCGACGCTAAGGCTCCGGATCATCACCATCGCCATCACCGCCCTCATTTCCGTGGTCCTGGCGAACCTTGCCTCGGCCGACTTCCTGGCGAACTTCAACGACTTCCTGCTCCTGGTGCTGTACTTCTTCATTCCGTGGACGGCAGTCAACCTCACCGACTACTTCATTGTCCGAAAGGGCCACTACGCCATCGCGGAGATCTTCAAGCCCGATGGGATCTACAGACGGTGGGGTTGGCCCGGCATCATTTCCTACCTCGTCGGCTTTGTGGTGATGATTCCGTTCTTCTCCGCCGGGAAGCTCTTCGTCGGGTTCATAGCCCACGTCATTGACGGCGCCGACATCTCCCTGTTCATCGGGCTCCCTGTCTCCGCTGGGCTGTACTGGCTGATGACCCGGCGTATCGACGTCGACGCCGAGACCCGCTTGGCCAAGGCGGAGGCCGACGCCCTCGAGGCCGCTGCGCACGAACATATCCTGCCGTAACGACGTCGGCGCCGTTCCGCCGTCACGCCAAGCAGGTTTTTGGAGCCTTGAGTCGATGGTGAGCCCGGGATTCCGGGGCATGAGCGGAGTCGCGGTGCTAAGAAGTTGCGTCGCGTGACGCGGCGGCGATCAGTGGCCGGGAGCGCACCGCGGTGCCCTCGTCTCAGGCGATCCTGCGCCCGCCCAACCAGCTGACCATGGCGGGGTCGCGGTGGTCGAAGAAGAGGCTGGCGCCGGTGTCGAGGGTGGCGATCTGGCTCATTTGCTCGGCCGTGAGGGTGAAGTCGAAGACATCGAGGTTCTGGGCCATCCGCTCCGGCCGGACTGACTTGGGGATGACGACAACCTCGCGCTGGATGAGCCAACGGAGCACCACCTGGGCCACTGACTTTCCGTGCGCGTCGGCGATGGCACTGAGGACCGGATTGGTGAACAGCTCATTGCGACCTTCGGCGAATGGCCCCCAGGATTCGATTTGGACGCCGCGTTCGTGCATCAACGCCTGATCGGCGGCGCGCTGGTGGAATGGATGGGTTTCGATCTGGTTCACGGCGGGGACGATCTCGTTGTGGTCGATGAGGTCAACCAGCCGGTCGGGGTGGAAGTTCGAGACCCCGATCGCGCGGGCGAGGCCGTCCTTGTGGAGTTTCTGCATGGCGCGCCATTCGCTGTAGTAGTCCCCGAGCGGCTGGTGGATCAGGTACAGGTCGAGGTAGTCCAGTCCCAGTCTCCGGAGCGAGTTTTCGAAGGCACGCTTTGTTTCCTCCTGGACGCTGCCTGTCGGGGCGTGCTGAACCCAGAGCTTCGTAGTGATGAAGAGCTCGTCGCGGGCGATTCCGCTGTTTTTGATGGCCAGTCCGACGGCTTCTTCGTTCAGGTAGGAGGCGGCGGTGTCCAGGTGGCGGTATCCGACTGCGAGGGCAGCTTCCACAGCGGCTTGGGTTTCGTCGTCGGGGATTTGGAAGACGCCGAATCCGAGGATCGGCATCTCGACGCCGTTGTTAAGGGTGACGGTGTTCATGGGGTTCCTTTGGGGTTATCGGATGATTTGGGCGTGGGCAGCTTCGTAGTCTTGGTCACTGACGGGTTCAAGCCACGTGGCACTCACCCCGTTGTCGTGCTCCACCAAGGCCAGGTGGCACATCATGTTGTCTTGCGTGGCGCCGTGCCAGTGTTCCTCGCCGGGCGGCGTGTTGACCGTGTCTCCTGCGCGCATAAGGATCACGCTGCCGTCCCGGGTAGCGACAAGACCGACGCCATCCGTACAGTGCAGGGTCTGGCCGAGGGGGTGGGAATGCCAGTTGGTGTGGGCGCCAGGAGTGAAGCGGACCATCGCCGCCACGAGCCGCGACGGTGCCTCGCCGTTGTGAAGGGAGTTGAGGTAGACCTCTCCCGTGAACTTTTCCTTCGGGCCCTTGGCCGTGGGGGTAGGGGGCACGAGTTTCATCGTGTCTTCCTTTCGCTAGTGCTGTGATTGCTTCGTGTGGCGTAGCGGCAGGGATGCCACTACGAGGACCAGGAGGAGAAGGGCCGTGGCGCTGAGGCTGATGCGGAGGCCGGCCATGAAGTCCTGCCCCGCCAGTGCGGCACCGAAGACCGCGACGCCGAGGGAGCCACCAAGCTGCCGCGCGGTGTTGACCGCGCCGCTAGCGGTCCCTGCCAGCTCCGCTGGCGCGTGGTCCATGATGAGGGCAATGATCGGGGGCACCGTGAAGGAACCGCCGACGCCGACCGGCACCATGAGGAATGCGACAAGCAGGGTCGGCGCGCCTGTGGGGAGCAAGCAAAGGCCTGCCAGTCCCAGGGCCATGAGCAGCAGGCCCGCGACGATGGCGACGATGCGCCCGTAACGTTCCGCAAACCGGGCCACGAGCGGATTGAGGAGGGCGACAAGGCCGGTCATGGGCAGGAACAGGAGCCCTGTCTCCAGGGCAGTGGCGCCGCGTTGCTGCTGGAAATAGAGGCTCTGGAGGAAGACGACGCCGTAGAAGGCCGCCATCGTGACCCCGGCGATGGTCAGGGCGGTGGAGACAGTCCGTGAGCGGAACAGGTCAAGAGGGATCATCGGGTGCCTGCCCCGTGCCTGCGCGGCTACGAACGCGAGCGCCGATGCGACACAGATTGCGAAGGTCACCAGGATTCCGGGACTTCCATAGCCGAGTTCGGCACCTTCGATAATCCCGTAAGCCAGGCTCGCGAGCGTGAGGACCGCTGTGATCTGCCCCAGCCAGTCGAAGGACATCGGGCGCCGCCGCGAAGGGGCTATGCGGGAGAGCACGAGCAGCGCCACCACCCCGACCGGAAGGTTGACGAAGAAGATCAGCCTCCAGTCCAACTGGGTGAGGAGGCCACCGAGCACCGGTCCGGCGGCAGCAGCGACCGAGCCGCCCAGGCCCCAGTACACGATGGCCCTGCCCCGACGAGCGGGGTCGTGGTAGGCCTCACGAATGAGCGCGAGGGAGGTAGGGGTGATCATTGACGCGCCGATACCCTGCAGCACCCGGCCGGCGATGAGCGCAGGAAGGCTGGGGCTGAAGCCGCACGCCACCGAAGCAACGGTGAACAGGATCATGCCGATCCCGTAGGCGCGCCGGGCGCCGACGCGGTCTGAGAACGTCCCGGCGAACAGTTGAAGTGCGGAGAACATGAGCGTGTAGCCGGTGACTATCCACTGCAGGCCGGAGAGCCCGCTTCCGAAATCGTTCCGGATCTCGGGAAGTGCGACGTTGACGATCTGGGCATCCAAGGCGACAACAAAGAATCCCAGCATCGCAACCGCCAGCGACGCGCGCGGCCGGACGAGGGTCGCCGGAGGAGATTTAATGGCAGTCGCGGACATGAGGCCTTCCAAACGGAGAAACGGGGACTGATTCAAGAAAACCAGTCCCCGCGTCCGCATGGGAGTGCCTGTTGTGCCGTGTACTGCCAGTGCCTGTTTCAGTTCCTAGATGGTGATCGCGCGGGCGAGCCGCCCGAAGTCGGAGTCTCCGCAGCATGCTGACCAGAGGTCATGGCCGGAAAAGCCCATGTCGCTCTACTACTACGTGGCCAATAAAGATGAGATTCTGGATGGCATCGTGAACATGGTCTTCAGCGAAATCGAATTACCCTCCCCCGCGGGCGACTGGCGGGAGGAAATGTACCGACGGGCGCACGCGGTGCGCAGCGCGCTCAAACGCCATCCGTGGGCGGTCGGGCTGCTGGAAAGCCGGTCTTCCCCAGGCGAAGCCAACCTGCGCAACCACGAAGCGACGCTGGGGACTTTGAGGGCAGCAGGCTTTTCCGTTCAGATGGCAGCCCATGGCTATGCCCTGCTCGACAGTTACATCTACGGGTTCGCGCTCCAGGAAGCCGCTCTGCCTTTTGACGGCCGGGACGGGGATGAGTTCAACTTCGGGCTAAACCTCATCCTTGACGGCCTCAGCCGGTCGATGAGGTGAGCTAGAGATGTCCAGCGAATCCGAATCCGCTCCGGCTCCCGGCCCACGATCTTGGGACACGCGCTGTTGCGTGGTCGGCGGTGGGCCGGCTGGCATGATGTTGGGCTACCTGCTGGCCCGCGCCGGAGTCGAAGTGACAGTGTTGGAGAAACACGCCGACTTCTTCCGCGACTTCCGGGGCGATACCATCCATCCAGCGACCACCGACGTACTCGCCGAACTGGGATTGCTCGAAGAGTTTCTGCGCCTGCCGCACACCGAGGTGCCGGAACTGCGCCTCGGCATTGACGGACAGACCTTCGGGCTGGTTGACTTCCGGCACCTGCCCACCCGGTGCAAGTTCATGGCGTTCATGCCGCAGTGGGACTTCCTGAACTTCCTGGCCAGCCAAGCCAGGCGATACCCCACCTTCCGACTGGAAATGAGCACCGAGGCCACCGGCCTGCTCCGCCACGGCGAGCAAGTGACCGGCGTACGGGCACGCTCGGCCCAGGGCGAGGTTGAGATCCGGGCGGATCTCACCGTTGCCTGTGACGGCCGGTTCTCCGTTATCCGGGAGCACACGGACCTGCCGGTACGGGAGTTCGCGATGCCGATCGACGTGCTGTGGTTCCGCGTGCCACGCAGCCAGGATGCGCCGCCGACCCTGGGCTACCTCGGCGGCGGGCAGATCGTGCTCGCCATCGACCGCGGCGACTACTGGCAGTGCGGCACGATCATCGGGAAAGGAACACTCACGCAGGTTCAGGCCGAGGGCCTGGCCGCTTTCCGAGACCGGGTGGCACATGCCGCACCGTTCCTAGCCTCTGGCTTAGCTGCGCTGACCGACTGGGACCAGGTCAAGCTGCTCTCGGTGCGCTCCAATCGGCTGCGGCGCTGGTTTCAGCCCGGCCTGTTGTGCATCGGCGACGCCGCGCACGCCATGTCACCGGCCGGCGCCGCCGGGGTGAATTACGCTATCGCCGATGCCGTCGCCGCGGCCAATCTCCTCGCAGTACCGCTGCGAACGGGCACCATTGCCATCGCGGACCTCCAGCGCCTGCAACGACGGCGCGAACCCGCAGTACGCCGTGCACAGGCATTGCAGCGACAGCAGACCCGCCAACTCGCTCGCCTTGCCCGAACAAATCCACCCATCCAACTCATGCGGCTCATCAGCCACACACCACCGCTCAAACGCCTCCTGGGCCGGATCATCGGCCTCGGCTTCCGTCGCGAACACATCCGCAGCCCTCAGGCGGAGCCGTCGGCGGCCGGGCGCCCCCGCCGTCGGGGGTAGAGACCCGGAGAGTCCCTGAAGGGCAGCGTCACGCCGAGCAAGTTTTCGGCGCTCCCAACGGACCGCAAGCCCGGGATTCCGCGGTTTCGGCGAAGTCCGGGCGCCAAAAAGGTGCGTGGCGTGACGCGGCCCGGCAAGCACCCCTACCTCTTCAGGTTGCTCAGCTCCTGCAGTACTTCGTCCGAAGTAGTGATAATGCGGGCGTTCGCCTGGAAGCCGCGCTGGGCCACGATCAGGTTGGTGAATTCCTGGGACAGGTCCACGTTGGACATCTCCAGTGAGCCCGCAGTCAGGGTGCCGATTCCGGCGTCGCCCGGTGCGCCCAACTGGGCCGTGCCGGAGTTGGCACTGGCCACATAAGTGGAGTTGCCCGCTTTCTCGAGGCCACCGGGGTTGGTGAAGCGGGCGAGTGCCACACGTGCAAGGACCTGCTTGCTGCCGTTGCTGAACGAACCGATGAGCGAGCCGTCCCCGCCCAGGGTGAAGGACTCGAGCTTTCCGGCCTCGGAGCCGTTCTGGCTGCCGACGGTGAGCGTGCTCATGGCGGCGAAGCCGGTGACGCTGGACATGTCCACCGTGATCCCGCCGACCGTCATGGTGCCGCCCGAGGTCAGGGCACCGTTCGTGAACGCGAGCGTCGAGTTGCCTGTGGCGCCGTTCGCGTCTGCCCCGGCCACATCCCAGCCGGCCGCAGAGCGGCTGAACGTCAGCGTCAGGCTGCGGGAGGCGCCGTCGGCGTCGTACACCTTGACCTGGCGCTCCACGCTGGTCCCGACGACGGCGTCGGACGGCAGGTTGCCGTCCAGTGAGGTCTTGGTGGTGGCGACGGCGGCTGCCGTGGTGTTGGGCGAGAGCGCGATGGGCCCGATGGGACCTCCTACGTTCACCGCGCCGTTGGCCGCGGACCAACCCTGGAGGATGCCGCCATCGGGGCTCACTAGGCGGCCGGCGGCGTCCATGTCGAAGGCTCCGGCGCGCGTGTAGAGCTGCTGGCCGGCCTTGCTGGTGATGAAGAAGCCGTCGCCGGAGATCATCATGTCCGTGGCCCGCCCTGTGTTCTGCGATGAACCCTGGCTGAAGTTGGTGCTGACTGCCGCCACGCGTACGCCCAAACCGATCTGGGCGGGGTTGGTGCCGCCGGTTTCGGTCTGCGGAGCACCGGCGCCCTGCGTCATCTGCGAGAGCGTGTCCTGGAACTGGGTGGAAGAGGCCTTGAAACCGGCCGTGTTCACGTTGGCGATGTTGTTGCCCGTGACGTCCAGCATGGCCTGGTGGGCTCGGAGGCCGGAGATTCCGGAATACAGCGAACGAAGCATGGTGTGGCCTTTCTTCGGGTGGTTCGGGGCGGAAATTTGTGGAGCGTCAGGCAGTGGGTGCGGGCGAGGCTGCAGCGGTGATCCCGCTGATGGAATCGAGCGGAATGTTCACTCCGCCGACCGCCACGGTGGGGACTCCTCCGGCGAAGGAAACCGAGCTCGCTACGCCCGATCCCTTGGTTCCGTCGGCGAGCGCGTAGCTGATGTTGTGGCCGATGATCTGGGCCGCAGCCGTACGCATCTGGAGCGAGAAACTCTCCTTCGCGCCCGTGGAGAGTTCGGTCATTTTCTCCATCATGGACAGCTGGATGGTCTGGCCCATCATCTGGTTGGTGTCCATGGGCGCGCTGGGGTCCTGGTTCTTCAGTTGTGTCACCAGCAGGGACATGAACATGCTCGAGTCCATGGTCTGCGCGGGCTTGGGCACGGCAGTTCCAGACGCTGCGGTTCCTGACGCTGCAGTTCCAGGCTGGACTCCGCTGCTTGCCGCGATGGCTTGGATGGTCACTATTGGTTCTCCTTCATCAGACGAGAATGTCCAGGCTGCTGGTACTGCTTCGGGGAAGTACGACGGCGGTGCGCGGAAAGCGAGCCGGCTCGCCGTCGCTGCCCCTTGGGAAGGCCGGTCTGTCTGCCGGGCGCCGGTCTCGTGCGTCCGAGCCACCTGCGCCGGCATCGGCCGGAGCGTTGTGTTCGGACAAGTCGAGGCTGGCGCCGAAGCCGGATTCACCGAGCCCGCGCCGTAGTTCCGGCAAGATGCTGCGCACTGCCTCCCGGCCGGCTTCCCCGGGGGCGAACAATTCGATCCGCACGCCCGCGCCGTCAATGTGGGCCCGGACCGTCAGCGGACCCAGGTCTTCCGGGGACAACCTCAGCGTCATCACGTGCCTTCCCGGCTCCCCCGCCGCAAGGGAGAACAGCGGTCCCTTTACCTGGGGCAGCAGCTTGGCTGGATCTGCCTGCGGTGCCGGCGTGGCCACGCCGGCAGTAGCGGCCGAGGGAACCTGCTGGAGGGCCGACGCGGGCTGCAGGACAGCAGGAATTCCGGCCTGAATGCCTGCCGTGGCAGGAGTACCCTGGCCGCCGAGCAGTTCCGGGTCCTGTTGCGTCGCCGGTTTCCCGGAAGGAAGTACGACGGCGGTGCCGGCCGCCCCTGCCAAAGCTGCGGTGGTGCTGACGGCAGCTTCGGGGCCGGCGGGGGCCGGGCTGGCGGCTGAAGCGGCTATTGGCTGGACAGGACCCGGGTGAATTGCGCCCGGCTCGACGGTATTTGGTCCCGGGTTTCCGGCCGGGAGCGCTGTCGGCGCCGAAGGTGCAGTGGTGGAAGCAGTCGGGGTATTCGAAGGGGCAGTGTTCCCCGAAGGCAGGGTGCTTCCCAAAGACGGCAAGTTCCCCGCAATTATCGCAACACCATCCGACCCCGAGGGAGCTGTTGCATTCACCGGCAGGCTTGCTGGCTGCGTTGCCGAGCTGAGCCCGCCAGAAGCCGATCCCCCGGTCATGGCAGAAACATTGGTTGTTGCCAGTGTTCCCGCGACCGACTCCTGCGCCGCCGCGTTTCCGGACGGGATTCCGGAAACCGCGAGTCCGCCGGGAGCACAAGCTCCAGCAGCGTCCACTGCATTCGCAGGATCGGCCGTACCTTTGGCGTCCTCCGTCTTCTCATGTTCAGCAGAGCCGGGTTTACCAAGGCGGAGTTCACCGGGGAGGGCAACCGTACCGGAACCGTCGGTGGCAGGCTTTCCCGGCCCGCCGTCGTCGGGCGCTGGCTGGTCCTTCACCCCGGACGGCTTCCCGCCGGAAGCGGCCGCACCGGACGCCAGCACGCCGCCCATCACGGCATCAAAACCGGTGGGCGAGCCCGAATGCGGAGCCGATGCACCTCCAGGGGACGGCAGACGGGGAGCGGCAGTAGCGGGAGGCAACTGCATCACGAACCTCCGGCGGGCACTATGCGTCGGATCGCGGTCAGATTGGATTGCTGCTCCCACGCATCTCGAATCTGGATTGTCCGTCCGGGAACGGGCGCGTCGATCGCTTTGCCGTTGCCGAGATAGATGGAGATGTGTTCTCCGCCGAAACTCACCAGAAGGTCGCCGGGTTTGGCTTGGGCCAAGGACACCACCGGGGTGCCTTTCTGCATTTGGTCGCTCACCACACGGGGCAGGTCGACGCCCAGGTCCTTGAAGACCCGCTGCACAAAGCCGGAGCAATCCATACCCACCGCGGGGTTCGTGCCGCCCCAAACGTACGGCACGCCGACGTACTTCTTGGCGGCGGCCACCACGGCGTCGCCCGTGACTCCGCCCGTGGTCGTGCCGTTGGCTATTCCGGTGCCGACCCCCGAAAGCGCACCCGCTCCCGCTACACCGCTGAGGCCTGCCGTGCTCCCGAGCCCCAGGGACGAGGCGAGTTGGGAAATGCCCGAGGCCGACGCCGTCGAGCCCCCGACGGCCGTGCTCAGCGCCTGCGCGAAGGATGCCGCGTCCGCGGAAGAAGCCGCGCTTCCGGAGGCAGCGACCGTCCCCGTGGAGGACTGCGGACGAACGCCCTGGGTCAGTTGCTGCAGCATCGACTCGATGCTCTGGATGCGCCCGATGGCCTCGGTCATGCTCATGAGGTGGCCTTCCGCGCTGCAGGGCCCGCGCCGGGATGGACCGGGGCCGGCTGTGCGGAACTGCGGTGCCACGCGGAGGACGCAATCTCGTCCAGCACGCCTTGTTCAACGCGCAGGGCGGAAGCCTCGAAGGCGGCTCCGTGGCGGTTTTCGAGCTTCTCAAGTCCCACCGCGCGGCGCTTGGCCTCGGTGTATTCCGCGCGAGCCTCGGCGGCTTCCGCCTCCGCGCTGGCGGCCAAGGCGTCAAGCTCGGCCAACATGCTTTGCGCAGAAGCACGAGCGGCGGCGATCGCCAACAAAGCCGCGGAGCTGCCAGCATTTCCGGCGGACTCAGCCAGTTCCTCGCGGGCAGTGGCCTTGCGGGACCGCAGGGATGCGGACCGGGCGTTGGCACGGGCCAGTCCACTGGCGGCGGCGTCCTGCTGCGTCTGGCGCAGGCGAAGAAGCCCGGCCAAGGGGAATTGACGGTTCACGCGGCTCCTTCGAGGCTTGCTGAGAGTCGGAAGAGTTCCGGCCAGGACTCGCTATACGGGGTGGATTCGTCCATGCCCTGCTGCAGGAACCCGTTGATGGCGGCTTCGTGGTCCAGCGCCGCATCAACCAAGGGATTGCTGCCACGGTGGTAGGCGCCGACGTCGATCAGGTCCTGGGCGCTGCGCCGCGCGGCGAGGACCCGGCGCAAGGATGCAGCGAGGGCCGTGCGATCGGCGGTGTTGACTTTGGAGGCCACGCGGGACACCGAACCGAGCACGTCTACTGAGGGGAAGTGCCCTGTGACGGCGAGCTTCCTGTCCAGGACCACATGCCCATCAAGGATAGAGCGGGCGGCGTCGGCGATCGGTTCGTTGTGGTCGTCGCCGTCCACCAGTACCGTGTAGATGCCGGTCACGGAGCCGGTTTCGGCGGTGCCGGCGCGTTCCAGGAGCCGGGCCAGTACGGAAAAGGTCGACGGCGGGTAGCCGCGCGTGGCGGGCGGCTCACCGGCGGAGAGGCCGATTTCGCGCTGGGCCATGGCAACGCGGGTGAGCGAATCCATCATGAGCACCACGTCCTGGCCGGCTTCGCGGAACGATTCGGCGATCCTGGTGGCCGTGACGGCGGCGCGCAGGCGCATGAGGGCGGGCTCATCGGACGTCGCAACAACAACCACGGAACGTGCCAGGCCTTCGGGGCCAAGGTCGTCCTCCAGGAACTCGCGCACTTCACGGCCACGCTCCCCCACCAGGGCAATCACGGAGACTTCGGCATCCGTGCCGCGGGCGATCATGGACAGCAGCGAGGACTTGCCAACGCCCGAGCCTGCGAACAACCCCATGCGCTGTCCGCGGCCAAGCGTGGCCATGGTGTCCAGGACGCGGACGCCGGTCTGCAGCGGGGTGTCCACACGCGCGCGGTGCATGGCTGACGGCGCCTCGTTGTCTAGGGCGACCATGGGACTGGCAGGCAAGGGGCCTTTGCCGTCGATCGGACGCCCCAGCGCATCCAGCACGCGTCCGAAAAGACCGCGTCCGGTCGGAACCAGGATCGGGCTGCCCTTGGCACGTGCCGCGTCTCCCGCAGCCACTCCGGCCAGCCGTCCCAGCGGCATGCAGCGTACGGCGCCGCTGAGCGAGGCGACCACTTCGGCGTCGAGCCCGGGGGCCTCGCCCACCGTCACCAGATCTCCCACGGCACAGTCCAAGCCGGAAACTTCCAGGCCGAGGCCAAGCACGGACGTCACCGTGCCCACGCGCTGCGGGGCCGCGGCGGCGAGGGCTGCGCCGAACCGGCCAGCGTGCGGCCGGTATGCCTTGAGGCTCATGCGTCGTTCCCCAGCAGCGCCGCTTTGGCCCCGTTCAAAGCGGTGCTGAGCCGGGCGTCCAGCCAGCCCTGCGGATATTCCGCGATCGCGTCCCCGGGGCTCAGTGCGGGATCTGCTTTGAGTTCGACGCCGGACACGTTCCCGGCGTCGACGGCGTCCAGTGCGGCAAGATCTGCCGGGTGGAGGCGGACGGCAGTCACGGTTTCCAGCCCGGACACGGCGCCGAGGGCACGGGTCAACGCGGCGCGAGCGGTGTTCTGACCTTTGTCGAGTTCATAGCCCAGGATGGCTTCGGCAAGCTCGATCGCACTGGCCGCCAACACATCCTGCGCTTCTTCCAACGCAACGCCGCGGTGTTGCCGGGCTGCGACTGCGGCCGCTTCAAGCACACGGACAGCTTGCGCAACCGCCTGCCGCCCGGCGTCGAGCATTGCGCGGTGTTCAGCCTGGAGCTGTTCGCGTAGGCGCTGCTGTTCCAGCGCCGCAGCCCGGATCCCGGCAGCGTAACCTGCCGCGTGTCCTTGGATGTAGCCGCGGTCCTCCTTGCGGGACCGCTCGGCTGGCTGGATGTCAGGGAAGATGACGCGCGCGAAATCGGTGGCGGACTCAGTAGACATAGTCGTCTTCCTCGCCGCGCCGGACCACGATTGCACCTTCAGCTTCCAGTTCGCGGATCGAGCGGACAATCTCCGCCCGGGCCTCTTCAACCTGGGAGGCGCGGACGGGCCCGGCGGAAGCCATCTCGGCTTCGAGGATCTCCAGGTTTCGGCCGGACACGTTCGTGCGCACGGCCTCGAGCACTGCGGCGGGCGCGCCCTTCATGGCGACGGCGAGCACTTCGGCATTGACTCCGCGGAGGATCTGCTGGATGTCGCGGCGTTCCAGCTTCACGATGTCCACGAACGTCAGCATCCGGGCGCGCACCTCGATGGCCAGCTCGGGGTCGAGGGTCTCCAAACCGTCCAGTACGGAGCGTTCCGTGTTGACATCGGATCGGTTGATGATGTCGACCAGGGGTTGGATGCCGCCGACAATCTCGCTCGATTTCCTTTGCGACATGACCGCACCGGCACGCACTTTGAGGGTTTCGGCCACGATTCCCACGGCTTCCGGCGACGCCATTCCCATCGTGGCGATGCAGCGGGCCACCTCGCTCCGTTGGACATCGCCAAGGCCTGCCATGACCGCGGAGGCCTTGCCCGGCCGCAGGTGCGCCAGGATCAAGGCAATGGTCTGGGGCATCTCGCTGTCGATCAGTGCCAAGAGCTGCCCGGAGTCCATCATTTCCAGGAATTCGAAGGACTTCCCGGCCATGGTGGATGCAAGACGGTCCATGAAACCTGCTGCCTTATCCGCACCGAAGGAAGCTTCCAAGAGCCCGACGGCGAATTCCTGGCCGCCGCGGGCAGTCCGGCGTCCGCTGACCGCAAGTTCGTGAAACTCGGTCATGACGTGGTCCGCCACCGCTGAGGAGACGCGCCGCAAGCGCACGATCTCGGCGGCAATGTCCTCAGCTTCGGACTCTGAAAACTGGGCCATGACGGAGGCCGCACTGGCCGGGCTCATTTGCATTAGCACTACGGCCACCTTCTGGGCACCGGTCAAGCCGCCTACTTCCAAACCGAGCTCTCCGGCCCTCATACGGGCTGCTTTTCGTCCATGAGACCGCGGAGATACTCGGCGGTCCGGGCTGGGTTCTCGGCAACCATGGCTTCAATCTGGGCACGCCGCCGCTCTCCGTCGAGCGCTTCGGCGCCTGGTATCGGCAAGGCGGGCATGGGCAATGCCGGAACGGGATGCACCGGCGGCAGCTCAATCGCCGTCGTCGAAGGGGGCCCTTCGAGCGCGGGCGTCGTGACGGCGAGGGGAAGCATTTCGTAGTCAAGCCGCTCGCCAAGGTCAACCGGTTCGCGTTGCTGCCTGCGCCGCAGGAGGATCAGCACAAGCACAATCAGGGCAACTACTGCCAGCAGGATGCTGCCGGCCAGGATGAGCGTATTCACCAAATCCGACTGTTGCTTGGCATCGGCTTGGGCCTTGGCCGAGCCCAGCGCTTGCGCCGCTGCGTCCGCAGCCGACGTGCTGAACGGCAACACTTCGACCGTGACCACGTCGCCGCGTGCAGGATCGATTCCGGCGGCGGAAGTCACCAATGCCTTGACCGAGTTGACGTTGAGTCCTGCTGCGGCGGACTGGTTGATGGCGACGGAGATGGTTTGGCGCTTCACGGCACCTTGGGGAATGGTGCGGTCTTCGGTGACCTTGTTGACCGCGTTGTTCTTGGTGGTGTTGCTGGAGTCGAAGGTTCCGTTGCCGTTGGTCCCGCCGGGCACGGCAATGTTGTCCGGTCCCAGGACGCCGGAAGCACCGGCTCCCGTTCCGGTGAACTTCTCAGTCTTGGTGGTCTCGCTCAGCGGAACGGCGTCCTTGGCCGCGGAGAATGTCTCGCTGCGCTGTTGCGCGGACTCCGCGGTCACGTCGGCGGCCACGGCAACGGTGGCGTTGCCGGGTCCCACCACCTTGTCCAGGACGGCCTTCACCGAATCGGACGTGCGCTGCTGGTAGTCTGCGGCCTGTTTGGACGCCGAGCCCGTGGCTCCCCCGCCCACGGTGGAGAGGACGTTGCCCTGGGAATCCACCACGGACACGTTCGTTGGCTTCAGGTTTTCGATCGAAGCGGACGTCAGGTGCACAATCGCCTGGACCTTGTCCGCAGACAGCGTCACGCCCGGCCGCGTTTCCACGAAAACGGATGCCGTGGCGTCCGGGGTCTTGTCCACGAATACTGTTTTTGCCGGAATGGCGAGCTGAACGGCGGCGGTCTTGACGCCGTCCATGGCCTGGATCGTGGTAGCGAGTTCGCCCTCAAGCGCGCGTTTGTAGGTGACGGATTGCTGGAACTCGGAGGAGGTCACCCCGAGCTTGTCCAGCAGCGAATAGCCCGTGGCCGCGGCGGCCGGAAGGCCCGCTGCCGCCGCCTTCAGCCGCTCATCGTTGACCTTGTTGTCGGGAACCAGGATGGTGGAACCGCCATTGCTCAGCTCATAAGGAACATTGTCCTTGCGCAGCTGCTCCACGATCCCGTTGGCGTCGGTGTCCTTCAATCCGGAGAACAGCGGCGAGTAGGACGGTTTGCCCAACCACGCTGACAGGGCCACACCGCCCAGGACCAAGACGGCGATGCCGATGATGGCGATGGTGCGCTGCCCGGCGGTGAACCCCTTGAATCCATCGCCGAGCTTGCGAAAGAAAGCGGCAATCTGTGGAGGCATCAGGCCTGCATCCTCATGATCTCGTTGAACGCGTCAACGCCCTTGTTCCGCACCGTGGCCACAAGTTCCATGGTGATCTGGGCGCGCGTGGCCGCGATGGTCGCCTTGTGGATGTCATCAAGGTTGCCCGTTACAGCGGACACTGCCAGCTGGTTCGACGTCGACTGAAGTGACTGGAGGTCGTCCACGGCGCCGGTGAGCGCGGTGGCGAAGCCGTTGCCGCCCGCCGCCCCAGCGATTCCAGCGGTTCCGGTGGCTTTACCTGTGCCACCCGCGTAGCCGGTGCCGCTGACGCCCTGCACGCCAAGACCGTTGCCAGCGCCTTGAATTGCACCGATCGGGTCCAATGCCATCAGGATTTTCCTATCTCAAGCGCTGCCAGGTAAGTCTCGCGAGCACGGTCCACCACTTGGGCGTTGGCCTGGTAACCGCGTTGGGCCACAATTAGGGAACCCATCTGTTCGGCGAGGTCAATGTCCGGGTAGCGGACATAGCCTTGGGCATCGGCCAGCGGATGGTCAGGTTGGTACACGAGCCTGCCCGTTGCGCTGCCTTGAGGTGTGGCCTTGACGTAAACGCCGCTTCCGTTGCTGCCCTCGGCGGCCTCGATATAGCGCGCTTGGAACGCCTTGCCGTTGCTGCGGGTCGCGGTGTTCATGTTGGCAAGGTTGTCCGAGACGGCGTCGAGCCATTTGCGGTGGACGGTCAGGGCGGAGCCGGCAATTCCGATCGCATCAAAAGTCATCAGCTGGTCCTCATGGCGGTGCGGAGGGCCGTGAATTCGCTGCCGACGGCCCGGGCGGCGAACTGGTACCGGAGCACAGTGTCGATGTTGGAAAGGGTTTCGGTGTCCAGGTTCACGTTGTTGCCGTTGAGCTGGGTGGGCTCCTGCGACGTCGAGATCGTGGATGCGGCATGCCCATCGCCCGAGCGCACGGAAGCTGCGAGGGCGTCTTCGAACTGGACCCTTTTGGCGTGGTAGTTCGGGGTGTTGATGTTCGCGATGTTGTTGGCGATGGTGCGCTGGCGCAATGTCAGCCCGTCGAGCGCGCTACCAAGGGCAACAGAAGTCACTGAATCGAACACGACGGCCTGCCTTCGCGAATAGATATGAAGAGGCCGATCCGTGGCCGTGCATCGAGCGATCCCTGCTCAACTTCCACCATCGGCACCTACAAGGCATCCGTTAGTCGATCGTGGAAGTTGTTTTCGGTGCTTTCTCTTCAGCCTTGGACGTCAAGGAACAGCGGCCGCGCTGTACTTTGGGTGTCCGGGACGGTGCTGAGGGCGTCCAAGTGGGCCAGAGCGTCGTTGCGGACCTTGCCGAGCATGGCCATTGATTCCAGCTGCGCATCAAGGATCCGCCTCGCCCGGTCAGCCAGCTCCACGGGAAGTGGCGCGGCCTCGTGGGGAGGATTCCATGGCGCGGGTTCTCCGCTGGCGAAGGCTTCTGCGATGTCGGCTTCCAAGCGGTCCAGGATTTCGGACCATTCCTGAACCGAATCAGCCGACACCGAGCATGCCGTTCGCCCTGATCGTTGCGGATACCGTGGCCTGGACGGGCAGCTGTGAGGCGGCGTCATGCCAGCCTTGGCGGAGCGGCTCGAGGAGCGCAATGCATTCCTTGGTCCGGTTGAGGTCGCGGTAGATGTTGGCCCCGATCATGGCTTCCATCGCGTACTGGTAGATGGTCAGCAGCCCGGGCGCCCCATCCCATGCATCGGTCTTCAAGGTGGAGGACAACTCGGTGACGATCGCCTGTGCATGCAAGAGGTTTTCGCTCGCGGCTTCCCAATTGGCGTTCTCCTGGGCGAACTGGGCGCGGTTCAGGTCCAGGAGCAGCCGATCATAAAGCATGGTCAGCAGTCGGGCGGGCGGGGCCGAAAGGACGGCGTCGTCGTTGTACCGGGAAAGCTGGCTTGCGCGGAGTGCTGTGGAAGTCATGCTTTACGCTCCTGTTGAGGATTTGGGAAGGCTGGCGATCTGGCCAGTGAGCCAGGAAGACTGCGATTGGAGCCCGCCGAGCAGGACCTCCATGTTGGTGTAAACGCCCTGCAGCGTCGCACGACGGGCGGCCAGGCGCTGATCCCAATCGGAAATCTGACTGCCCAGATCGGCCACTTCGGATTGTTGTCCTTTGATCAGGCCGGTAACCGAGCCACTGAACGGATCTGTTGCATTGTTGGCTGCGTCGGACACCCGGGACGCGATGGCCTGGAGTGCTGCTTGCGTCCCGGCTGGATCCGAGGCCAAGGAGGATTGGAGCTTGGCCGCGTCAAAGGTGAAGTTGCCGTCCTTGGTGACATTAATTCCGTACTCGAACGGAGACTTCCCGTTCACGGGCATCGACATGGCACTGAAGACGTCGTCGTTGACAGCGCGGACGCTGCTGTTGCCGGTGAAGATCCCGCCCGTGGACGCGGTGACTCCATTAGTGCCGCTGGTGGTGTTGACGGCGCTGTACATCGAGACAAATCCGAGCACATCATTGACCGCGTTCACCAAATCCCCGGCCTTCTTGGTGATTCCTGCGGAGTCGCTCGCGATGTTGACGGTCACCGGCCCGGCCGTGACGACGGAGGCCGTGACTGACACTCCGGGAAGCAACTCGGTGAAGGTGTTGGTTCCGGAGGTGATTGTCTGTGCTGCCGGCGTGCCGGCGTATAGCGTTGCCTTTGCGTCTTGGGCAGCCTTGACTACGGCGGCCGAGGGATCAGCCATCAGGTCGGTCGCGGTGCCCGCACTCACCTGTGCTGCGGTGCCTTGGTAGACGCTGAAGGCCCCAGCCGATCCGGAGGTGGCCGCGGTCAGCTGAAGGCGGTAGGTTCCGTTGCCCGCCGGGACCTTCACGGCACGCGCCGGGCCGGAGGCTGCGTTGATTGCCGCCACGACGTCGTCAAGAGAAGTGGACGCCGGCGTGATCTCGGTCTGTTTTCCCGTGGAATCAACCAGTGTCAGGTGCGCCGGTGCACCCGAGCCGTCTGTGGGCCAGCTCGTCATCGCAGCGGTAACGTCTACTTGGGTCTGGGCCAGTTGGGTGACCGTGACATCGATGGAGCCGGCAGTCGCGGAGGTCGTCACCGTCGCGCTGAGCGACGGAGACGTGGTGGTGGCGGTAAACAGATTGAGGGCATTCGCCGCGGAGTCGCCGGTGGCGAGATCGCGCATCGCCGCCAGTTTGGTGTTGAAGGATTGGAGGGTGGAGATCATCGTCTGGTCTGAGCCCAGCTTCGTCTTGAGCTGAGTCTGCGGCAGCGCCTCGACACTCATGAGCGAATCGATGATAGATGTGGTGTTCAAGCCGCTGGCGAGGCCGTCGATCGAGCTTCCCACGGTTAGTCCTTCCTGATGATCTGGTCGTGTTGTAGAGGATCCGGACGCCAATGGCGGCCAAGGGGGGATTACCCGCCCTGACCGCCATTGCCGCTTATTGTCGGTCTCTCACCGGAAGGTCTTAGCGCAGGAGGGAAAGAACACCCTGGCCGGACTGGTTCGCCTGGGCAAGCATTGCAGTACCCGCCTGGGACATGATGTTGGCCTTGGTGAACTTGACCATTTCCGCAGCCATGTCCGTGTCGGTGATGCGGGACTGCGCAGCCTGGAGATTCTCCCCGGAGACCTGGAGGGTCTTCGTGGCGTGCTCCAGGCGGTTCTGGGTTGCACCCAGGTCCGCACGCTGAGCGGAGACAGCCGCGATGGCGGAATCGATGGACGCGATCGTGGTCGTGGCCTTGGCGCTGGTGCTCACGTCGAAGCCTGCTGCGGTGGTGGCGCTGGAGAGCGTTCCAACTGCTGTAGCGACGTCGCCGACCTTGACCGAGATCTTGTCGTTAGCGGAACTGCCAGCGCCGACCTGAATGTCCAGGCTGCCCGCAGTGGCTACCTGCCCCGCCGACACGCCGTTACCCGTGGCACCCTTGAGCAGGTCGATACCATTGAAGTTGGTGGACTGCGTGAGACGGTCCAGTTCCTTGCCCAGCGAGTCGCCTTCACCCTTGATAGCGGTGCGGGCTGCGGCGTTGTTAGTGTCGGACGAGCCCTGGACAGCGAGGTCACGCATGCGCTGGAGGATCGAGTGGACTTCGGTCAGGGCGCCTTCAGTGGTCTGGATGACCGAGATGCCGTCCTGGGCGTTACGGGCGGCCACGGCCGAACCGGAAACCTGGGACTTGAGGCCCTCGGAGATTGCCATGCCGGCGGCGTCATCAGCTGCACGGTTGATGCGCAGGCCGCTGGAAAGCTTCTCCATCGACTTGGACACCTCGTTCTGCGTGTTGCTGAGGTTGCGGTAAGCGTTGTTCGCCATCAGGTTGTTGTTGATTGCCATGCCCATGATGTATTCCTCCGTGATTGGGTCTTCGTACTCCAGGCCATCCGTGGCCTGTCACTTCTGGTTATCGGAACGGGGAAGCCCGGGGTTAGCAAAAACCTGCTAGGAATCTGCTTCTGCCGACAAATTGGACTATCCGCCACTTGACTGGACAAAGCATCCAAAGCGTGCATCAACAACTACTAACGCATGGGGGAGACGGCCGATAGTTGTTTCTAGCGCGGTGAAGGCACAGGGGAAAGTGCTTTCTCGCGGGAACGCACCCGAAAACCAACCCGGAACTGGAGTTGACCCGCCATGGCCATCCATGAACTGTCGGCCCTGCTGTGGCGAGAGCGTGAGCTGCTGGATCTGCTGACATTCAAGCTGGAGGAAGAGCAGTTGCTGCTCACGGCAGGCAAATCCCGCTGGTTGCCACACGGCACGCGGGAAGTGGAACAGGTCCTGGAGCACCTTTCCAAGGCAGGCCTGGCCAGGGCTGTGGAAGTAGCGGCCGTGGCAGAGCAATGGGGCCTGCCCGCGGAGGCCTCGCTGGGCGAACTGGCCTCGGCCGCCCCGGACGAGGCCTGGGCTGATGTCCTGTCCGCGCACCTGAACGCCATGCACCAGCAGACCGCCACCATCAAGGAGCTGCGTGATTCCAACGAGCAGTTCCTTCGCGCCGCCGTCCGCTCCACGCAGGAAACCATGGCGGACCTGAAGCCGGCTGCCGGGACCTACGACTCCCACGGCCGGACCGGACCCCGGGGCAGGACCGGAGACTCAACCCCGTCCCGCCTTTTCGACCAGCAATTCTGACCGGAACTCGCCAAACGCAGCCCCGGACCACCAAAGGACAAGCAGTGAGCACATTCGGCGGACTCAACACGGCCTACCTGGGCCTCACCGCAGCACAGCAGGGCATCAATCTTGCCGGGCAGAACATCGCCAACGCGGGCACTGACGGCTACACGAGGCAACGTATTGAACAATCGGCCGTCGGCTCGCCGGTACGCACGGGTCTCAGTGCCGCCGGGGCACAGGCAGGCCAAGGCGTGTCTGTGGACGGGATCGCCCGCCTGGGCAACGCCTTCCTCGACGCCGGCGTGCGCTCCACTGCCGCCCAAGCCGGGTACGCAGGCCTGAGGTCCACCGAACTTCAACGGATCGAGGGGTCCCTTAACGAGCCCGGGGCTGCCGGAATATCGACGGCTCTGCAGAGCTTCTGGTCCTCGTGGCAGGGAGTATCAAACCACCCGGGCGAAGCGGCGCCGGCCCGCGCGGTCCTTCAAGCCGGCACAACCCTTGCCGAGACTGTTTCAACGGGTTACCGGGCTTTGGATTCGCAGTGGACGCGCGTCCGTGGGGAAGCGGCAACCACCGTTGCCACGCTGAACGATGCCGCAGCCCGGGTGGCTGGTCTCAACGCGACCATCCGCTCCGTGACCGCCTCGGGCGGCTCTGCCAACGAGCTCATCGATGCCCGCAACCAGGTGACTGAAACCATCGCGTCCCTGGCCGGGGGAACCGTCCGGGAAAACACCGATGGCACGGTGGATGTTTTCGTCGGAGGCAATGCCATCGTCTCCGGCACGTCGCACCGCGATCTCACTTTGACCGGGCAAGCGACCATGGGTGCACCCGGCTCAGCGGTGCAGTTGGAGTGGGCCGACCGACCCGGTGGAGCTGTCCCCCTCGACGGCGGAAAGCTCGCCGGAGCCGTATCCCTCCTCTCCCCCGCCGCAGCCGGTGGGACGGGAGACGCCATCTCCGAGGCGGCTGCCTCCTACAACGCCTTCGCCACCAAACTCATGAACGACGTCAATGCCGTTCACCGCACCGGGCAGTCCACAACCGGCGTCACTAACCTCGATTTCTTCTCGACTACCCCGGGCCTCCCCGCAGCACTATCCCTCAGCGTGGTCCCGGCGAGCGCCGCGGGGATCGCTACCGGCGCTCCGGGTTCCGGCGCCCTCGACGGCAAGATTGCGGACGCTGTGGCCCAAACCGGCGTCGGGCCCTGGTCCCCCGACGCCTTCTGGACCGGCATCGTGACCGGCATCGGCACGGTTTCCCGTTCGGCGCAGCAGCACGAGCAGCTCGCCAGCGCGGCGAGCGCGGCCGCCGTCGGGCAACGTTCCTCCGGCGCGTCCGTCAGCCTTGACGAAGAAAACATCAGCCTGCTCACCAACCAGCACGCCTACCAGGCGGCGGCACGGGCAATGACCGCAGTAGACGAAGCCCTCGATGTCCTGATTAATCACACCGGATTGGTGGGAAGGTAAACCATGCTGAACCGTGTCACGAGCCTGACGATGTCCGCGGCCGCTCAACGGAACCTGCAGGCCGGGCAGTCCAAACTCGCCGCCCTGCAGGACAAGGCGAGCACCCTCAAGAACATCACCCGCCCTTCGGACGACCCCGCTGCCACTGCGAATCTCCTTGCCACCAAGGGCCAACTCAGTGCCGCGGCGCAGTACGGAAACAACATCAGCGACGGCAACGGGTGGCTCACCACGGCAGACTCGGCCCTCGGCATGGCCACGAACATCCTCAACCGCGTGCGGGACCTCACCCTCCAAGCGGCCAACGGCTCCGTCAACGGCACCGCCAAGGAGGCGATCGCCGTCGAACTCGAAGGCCTCAACAAGGATCTCCTCGCCCAGGCGAATACCCAATATCTGGGCCGCAACATCTTCGCTGGAAGTTCCGATTCCGCGGGGGCGTTCAGCAATGCCGCGCCGCCCGTGTACAACGGAACGCCAGGTGGCACGGTGGAACGCCGGGTTGATGCGTCGCAGACAGTGCGGGTAGACACCGACGGCGGTGCGATCTTCGGCGACGGCGCCGGTTCGGTTTTCGCTTTGGTGAGTAACGTCGTCGCTGACATCCGCTCCGGAGCGAATGTCAGCAGCCGTTTGCCGGCAATCGGTGACAGGATCAAGGCAGTCATCGGGGGGCGCGCGGAGGTCGGCGCACGGCAGGCCAAGCTGTTGAGTGCCCAGGATTCCATCGATGGGCTGAAGTTGACGCTGGACGCGCGGCGTTCCGGTATTGAAGACGCTGATATAGGAAAGACGGTCCTGGACTTGAAACTGCAGGAAACCAACTACCAGGTTGCCCTCGCGGTCACCGCCAAGGCACTCCAGCCAACGCTCATGGATTTCCTGCGATGAGTACGGCACTGGCTTTTAGTGAGCTGAGCTTCACAGCACCGATGCCCGGACTTGAAGCCGCCGAGGGGTTCGCCTTGCGGGGAATCGACGGCGCCCCCGGACTCTACGCGATGGAGTCAGCCAACCCGTGGATCCGGATGTTCCTGGCCGACGCTGCCGTCTATGTTCCGGACTACGCCCCCGCCATCCCCCACTCAACCCTGGAGGTTCTCGGCTTGGACCGGACTGCGTTGGACCGGGAAGAGCTGGACGGGCCAGGGTTGGCAACGGTCCTCGTAGTCGTTAACCCGACTCCGGAAAAAACCACCGTGAACCTCGCGGCCCCGATCGTGCTGAACTCGGAAACAGGACGCTGCACGCAAATCGTGCTGGACGGCGACGGCTACTCCCTCCGGGCCGAACTGAGCGCCTGAGTAGCCCCGATCACCCTATGTGAGAAGTGAGATCTCGGCTCTTTCAGCCCGCGAAAGAGCCGAGATCTCACTTTTCGCGCGCCACAAAACCAAAATTGTTTGGCAAGACCCCTTGCGTGAAGGCTCCTCCCCGTCCATACTAAATGAACGTCATTCATTTAGTGACTCTTGTCTCACTGGAGAGCAATCTGGATGACCGAATACCAGAGCATCACCCAGCGACACCTCTCGGCCATCTAGAAAGAGCCAATCACATGACTCAAATAACCCGCCCAAGCGCAAGGAAGACCGTGGAGGCCCACGATCCCGCCGGCACCGAACACGGCATCAGCGGCAAAGGACTGAAGACGGGGCAGCTGGGGCTCCTCGCCGTCGTCGTCCTTGGTATTTCTTCGGTGGCACCCGCCTACAGCCTGACCAGCTCGCTGGGCCCGGCAGTCAACGCAGTGGGCTTGCAGTTGCCCGCCATCTTCATCGTTGCGTTCATCCCGATGATCCTGGTGGCATTCGCCTACCGCGAGCTCAACGCAGACTCCCCTGACAGCGGCACCACCTTCACGTGGGCCACCAAGGCCTTCGGCCCGTTCATCGGCTGGATGGGCGGCTGGGGACTGCTGGCAGCCAACATCATCGTCCTTTCCAACTTGGCAGGCGTCGCGGTGGACTTTTTCTACCTCTTCCTTGCCCAGGTTTTCGGCAATCCCGATCTTGCTGACCTGACGTCCAACAAAGCCTTGAATATCGCGACGTGTCTGGCCTTCGTGGCGCTGGCAGTGTGGGTGAGCTACCGCGGCCTGCACGCCACCAAGCTGGTGCAGTACGCCATGGTGGGATTCCAGGTAGTGGTCT
This sequence comes from Arthrobacter sp. MMS18-M83, assembly GCF_026683955.1. NCBI lineage: Bacteria > Bacillati > Actinomycetota > Actinomycetes > Micrococcales > Micrococcaceae > Arthrobacter > Arthrobacter sp. MMS18-M83. Next base: position 2,098,518 of record NZ_CP113343.1, read on the forward strand.
TGGGCGTCTTCATCGTCATGGCCCTTACCCACGCCTCCTCCGGCGACACCCCCACGGCCATCGCTTTCAGCTGGGACTGGTTTGACCCGACCAAGATCAGCAGTTTCGAGCAATTCGCGGCCGGCATGTCCCTCGCGGTCTTCGTCTACTGGGGTTGGGACGTCTGCCTGACGGTCAATGAAGAGACGAAGGGCGGCAAGGGCACCGCAGGCAAGGCCGGTACCACGACGGCGATCGCCGTGCTGGGACTCTACGTCGCCGTGATCGTGGCCACCATGATGGTCGCCGGGATTGGCGGCGATGGGATCGGGCTGAACAACCCGGACAACCAGTCGAACATCTTCGCTGCATTGGCCTCGCCCGTCATGGGTCCGCTGGCCATCCTGATGTCCCTCGCCGTACTCGCAGGCACGGCTTCGTCCCTGCAGTCCACCATGGCTTCCCCCGCCCGCAGTCTCCTGGCTATGGGACATTACGGCGCCCTGCCGCAGAAGTTCTCCGCCGTCAGCAAGCGCTTCGGTTCCCCTGGGTTCGCAACCATCATGGCCGGGGCAATTTCCGGCGGGTTCTACGCCATCATGAAGGTGGTCAGTGAGAACGTTCTCAACGACACCATCCTGGCGCTGGGCTTGATGATCTGCTTCTACTACGGGATGACCGCGTTCGCCTGCGCTTGGTACTTCCGGCACAGCGTGTTCAGCAGCGTCCGCAACTTCTTCATGCGCCTGCTCTTCCCGGTGGTTGGGGGCGTCGTGCTGACGCTGGTCTTCATCCAGACGGCGGTGGACAGCTGGTCGCCGGACTTCGGTAGCGGGTCCGAAATCTTCGGCGTCGGCCTGGTGTTCATCATCGGCGTCGGCATCCTGGCCCTCGGAGCGGTGGTCATGCTGGTCATGGCCCGCGTCCGGCCCGGCTTCTTCCGCGGCGAAACCCTGCGCAAGGACACCCCAGCCCTCGTAGTCCCCGAGTAGCATCCAACACGCACAGAAGCCCTGTTCCGGAACCACCCGGACAGGGCTTCTGCGCGTGTTCGTCCCACCGAACGTGGGTCGCTTCACCACATATGGGCCACATCAATCACCAGGCGCGATCCTGTTCCCGGGCCGGTCAGCGTGAAGACCCTGAACGGAAGCCGGGCCCGGACGCCCAATCCGAGGCTGGTGTAGCCTTCGAAGCTTCCCGCGTATGCCACTTGGCGGAAGGTTTTGTAGCCGGCGACGTCGGTCAGTTCCGTCTTGTTGGCCGGGTTGTACGTGGCACTGCCGCTTGGGTTGTACGCAGGCGCGTTGACCGTGACTTGCAGGAACGCATTACCCCTCAAATCAACGGGAAGTCCAGAGCCGTCCTGCAATACCTGCGGAACGTAGCGGACTGAATAACCGGCAACGTTGCCGTTGAGGTCGACCACCAATCGGTCAAAGCATGGTTGCTGTCCCGTCCTGACGTTGACAACTGGGGCCCGGGTCAGCGCCGGGCTGGACTTTGCCAGCGATCCCCAGACGATCCCGCAATACGGGGCTGCCGAGGCCGCCCCTGGGGCCACGAGGCCAAGCCCGGCGGCCACGATCAAAGCTGCCAACCACACGTGAAACTTTCTCACTTGGGCCCACTCCTCCTGAGTGCTTGAGCTGAGTGCTTGAGCGATTCGATAGCTCAAGCGTACGAGCGTCCAGGCGATTTCAGGGGTTCCGTATCCGGTTCGGCGCCCAACCGTTAGTGGACCCTGCGCAAAGTCACGGGGACGTCTTTCAAGTGCCCGGATTCCGCGATTTTCAGGGGTTCCGGGCATTTTCTCGCCACTGTTCGTTATCGCGGATAACGACGGCGGAGCCCGGGTTTCGCGGGCCAGCTGAGAACGACGAGCAATCTCGTTAACTGTCTTGACGATGTCGCCGGTGATGGTCAGCCGCCACGTTTTCGGGTCGGGCAGCAGGGACAGGATCTGTGTCCCGAGGACTGCTCCGAGGTTCTGTTCCTGAATCAGGTACAACAGGGACCACTTACTTCTTCGCTGAGATGGGCAATATTGATAGTGATTTGGGATCAACCCGGGGCATCAGTCATGAGTTGAGAATAGGCCGATATCCAAGCGTTACCCCGCCGGGGCCAAAATCCCGGCCGGCTCCAGCCTGCAGCGGATCCGCCGGGTTGTTTAATGCCCTCAGAGCCTTCAATGCCGGTAGATTTCCTTGCGATGCCCCACCTTGACCACCAGGACCAGTAGTTCCTGGTCGTGAATCTCATAAATAATGCGGTAATCCCCGGTCCGGATGCGCCATTCCCCCTCGCCGCCCACTAGCTGTTTGCCCAAAGGGGGCCGCGGAGTATCACTGAGGATTTCCACAGCCTTCAGCACCCGTACCTGGGCTGCTTTGTCCAGCTTGCGGATCTGCTTCGCTGCAGCCGAGGTATAGCGGATGCCGAAACGGCCCGTCACGCCTCGATTCCAAGCTCACGCAACAATTCCTCGTGGGTGACCGTCGGTTCGTCCTCGGACCTGGCAGCGCGCGCAGCCGCGACATCCTCAGCATCTTCAAGAGCCTGCACGGCACGCTCATAAAATTCAGGATCCACCATCACCGCAACAGGGCGTCCCCGCCGGGTGATGTGCACGGGCTCGACACGGACACCGTCAATCAGCTCCGCCCAGTGCGTTCTGGCCTCGTTGGAAGTAGTAGTCGTCATACATCAATCTTACGAACCTTACGAAACGCAAGCAAGCGCACCTTTGCGTGGACGCCGCCTCACCAGGCCCAGTAGTCCCGCAGACATGCAAAAGCCCCGCCCAGCTGGTTTGGTCTTGCTGGATTCCAGTCTGGCGGGGCTGCATTGCGTGCGGGCTTAGCCTTCGCAGTCGCGGCAGTACTTGAGGCCGTTCTTTTCCAGTGCGATCTGCGACCGGTGACGGACCAGGAAGCACGATGAACACGTAAATTCATCGGACTGCTCCGGGACAACGATGACGGTCAGTTCTTCGCCGGACAAGTCGGCACCCGGAAGGTCAATGCCCTCGGCTGTGTCGTTCTCGTCGACATCGATCACAGCAGTCTGGGCACCGGAGCCGCGTGACGCCTGAAGGGCCTCGAGCGATTCGGCGGGAGACTCTTCTTCGGTCTTGCGTGGGGCGTCGTAATCGGTAGCCATTGGTGTGGTTCACTTTCGTTGCTGCATAGTGCCATTTCAGGCACCTCAGTGAAGCAGTTTAGGGCATAGTACACGCCATCAACGAATAGTGTGTTCAACGAGACATTTAGCTATCCGGGAACCCCGGAAAATCAAGGGTTTGCGCTACTCCTCGGCCCGGATTTTCCGGGCTTGGGCGTCCGCAATTGCCACGCCGCTGAGGGCCGGGAGCCAGCCGTACCGGGTGGCTTCAGTGGCTCCGGAGGCCCCCAGCTCGGCAGCATCGTAGAAGTAGGCTGCCTCGATCCAGGCGCTGACCTTGGACATGATGGATACGATCATGCGGCCACGCTATCCATGCCCGGTTCAGGAGCCGTTTCCGGACTGTCACGGCTGTGTTAAATGATCCGGTAACTCAGGATCCGGTAACTCAGGATCCGTGTTCCGCCGGACTCGTCACCGTCGTCGGGAGCTGCATGAAACAGTAGCCCGGATTCATCCACGGTGACCGTGACAGGATTGCGGGTGATGACGTGACCGGCAGCGCTGAACACGCTGACGGGGACGTCCCGCTTGATCCTTTTCCGCAGTGGTTCCACCAGCGCCAGTCCCCCGAGTTCAAGGGGGCTGCCACCAGCCTGCCGCAGCAGTGAAATACCGCTGCACAGCAACAGCCCGGGACCAAGGAGTTGGGCATCCTGGTAGTCAACGAAGTGGCCGGGGTTCTCCCACTGGTCCAGCAAAAGGCCCTCCGTATCCCAGGTGTAGAGGTGCCGGGAACCCCAGCTTCCACCGAAGACGAGGTCCAGTCCGGGATCGCGGAGGATCCAGCCAATGTGGTCGTCCACGCGGAACCGCTCGCGGACCTCGAAGCTGTCCGGATCGATCGTGTAAACGATGCTCCGGCTCCGGGCCCGGTACTCGGCCACGGAGACCCACACGTGATCGCCGTCGTAATCGATACCACCGGGGTGGTACACCGCGTCCTCGCCCACGGGGATATCCCGTACCAGCCCGCCGTCCGGGTCGAGCACGAAGACGTGCCCGCTCCCCCGCCCGGGAGTGCGCAGTGCCGGATCCGCCGCAGGGCGCGGCGCCTCGAGGATTTCAACAGAGGACAGGAATGTCAGTCCTTTGGCGAAGGCCATGCCCTGCGGGTGGTGCGTGGGAAAGTCGAGGTGGACCTCCCCGAGCAACTCAAAACGGCTCCCCCGGTCAATCGCAGAAACAGCGTCGGCGAGCAGGGCCCGTTTCTCAATTGCCGGCGTCGGCACTTACTTGCCTCCAGAGTTCGTAAAGCTCGGCGGAATACTCCGGTCGGACCACAAGCACCCCACCATGTTCGGGGAACATGTCCGTCTCACCGTCGGAATTGAGGACAACGCCCCCGGCCTCATGAACAATGAGCGTGGCGGCCAAGTGGTCGATGGGGCTGAAGCCGCCGATAATCGCTCCCGCACCCCGTCCCGCGGCGACGCCAACCACGGTCATGGTGGCTGACCCCATGATCCGCATGATGCTGTGCCGCTCGCCAAGCTCCTCAAGAAGCTTCAGCATGCCGGGCCACGGCAAGTGCCCCGCCAGTTCCGTCGCCACGACGGTTCCGGCCAAAGGTGCCGGCAAAACTCCCGCAGGAGCCAGCAACAGCGGCTGCCTGTCCAAGCGGGCACCCCAGCCAGCCACGGCTTCGAAGATCTCACCGCGCCACGGGTCCGCGACGACGGCCACCGCGGGCTTGCGGTCCATAGCCAAGGCAAGCGAGAACGCCGTCCACGGAATGTGGTTCACGTAGTTGGTGGTTCCGTCGACCGGATCAAGGTACCAACACGGTGCGCCGGGCACGGCGACTCCGCCCATTTCCTCGCCAACCACCGTGTGGCCGGGAAGGCGGGCAGCAATCACTTCGCGGACATAGCGCTCGACGGCGACATCCACTTCCGTGACCAGATCAGCAGGGTGCGCCTTGGTCGAGACCTGGCCGCGATCGGCGTCGCGCATGTACCCGACGGCCCACTCGGCAAGTTCCAGGGCGACTTTCCGGGACTCGAGAACCTCGTCCCCGGCCAGAGCCCTCGGCGCCTCGGCCGAAGCCCATGCTTCGGGATCTTCGGCGATGGCGCTTTGCAACAGATCCAACTGGTTGCTGGTGATCGAATCCACGCCAAGTCCCAGCGCCCAGCGCATGGACTCCAAATCGTCCACGGTCCAGCAGGAAACCTTCGCCCCCGCTAAGTGAATCTGTTCCACCATGTCCTTGCTGAGAACCACGTATTCGGAGTTGACGAACTCGGGGTTCAGTTCGGCCAGCAGGTCTTCCGGCGGGGCGACCCTTTTGTTCCACGGCAGCCAGATCCGGGCATCCTGGTCCAGTGCGCGGATGGTGCGCATTCCGTCCAGGTTCCCGCACCAGGACACTGCCACACCGCTTTCGCGCACGACGGCGGCAGCCGTCTCAGCGGGACCCGGCTCGTCCATGTCGATGAGCAGCGTCGACGGGCTGCCGCGGAAAAGTTCGAGGGCTTCGGAAAGCAGCGGGATCCGCTCCTCCCCGGCGCCCAGCTGGCTGATCCGGTCATAGTCGACGTCTGCCGCTTCGCAGTCCAGGCCCCAGATCCTCAACAGGGAGGCGTCATGGAGGAGGATCACTTGCCCGTCCTTCGTGACCCGGACGTCCACTTCCACGAGGTCCGCGCCCGCTTCGATGGCTGAGGCGATCGCAGGCAGGGTGTTTTCCAGGAAGTTGCTGGAATCACCACGGTGGGCGGTGGCGCGGGTCTTTTTGGTGCCAATGATGTTGCTCAAAGTGCGGCACCCGATTCGGCTACGAGCCGCCCGTCCCGGAAGGTCATGGCCTTGCGAATCTCCGCGTAGGTCTGCTGGCCCGGCCGCATGAGCTCGCCCGTGACGAAGCTGCGGAGCTGAGCGTCCGCCCTGCGCAAATACACCTCCTGGAAATGTCCGCGGGGGACAACCCTTTCAACTGTGGCCGGGAGTGCGCCGTCGAACGGCATGTCATGCAGGATGACGTCCTCCGGTCGGATCCCGAGGATATCCCCGCCCGCTGAGATGAGTCCGTTGTTGAGCGAGCCTTCCACGCGGTTCATGCTGCCGATGAAGGTGGCTACAAATTCGGTTTCCGGGCGGGCATAGAGGGCCTCCGGGGTGCTGTATTGCTCGATCCTGCCCGAATTCATGACGGCGATGCGGTCGGACATGGACATCGCCTCTTCCTGGTCGTGCGTGACGATGACCGTGGTGATGCCCAGCTCCTGCTGGATCTTGCGGATGTCTTCGCGCACTTTGACACGCAGTTTCGCGTCCAGGTTGCTCAGGGGCTCATCGAGGAGCAGGAGCTTCGGCTCCTGGACCAAGGCGCGGGCCAAAGCCACGCGTTGCTGCTCGCCGCCGGAAATGCGGGCCGGCTTCGAATCCTTGTGGTGCAACAGGCTGACCAGTTCCAGGACGGTTTCCACCCGGTTCTTGATCTCGGCTTTGGACATCTTGCGCAACTTCAGCGGGAAGCCGATGTTCTTGGCCACCGTCATGTGGGGCCACAGAGCGTAGTTCTGGAACACCATCGCGCTGGGGCGGTTCTCCGCGCCCAAGTGGGACACTTCCTGGCCTTCCACCTCGATGGAGCCGGAGTCGGGTTCCAGGAAGCCGGCGATCATCCGCAGCGTCGTGGTCTTGCCGCAGCCGGAGGGCCCCAGCAAGGACACGAGTTCGCCCTCGTTCACCGACAGGTCCAGGTTGTCGATGATCGTACGGCCGCCGAGGATCTTGTGGAGGCCGCGGATGGTCAGTCCACCGCTAGCCGCGGCGCCCGGCCCGGTGGTGCTGGCCGGTGGTTCAGTCAATGGTTCATGAATTGTCATGGGGTCTCTGTCTGACGTTGAGCGCAGGGCGCTATTTGATCTGGAAGCCCTCGGCGAGCTGGCCGCCGAGGATGTGCTTGTGCGCCGCGAGCATGAGGGCTACGGAGGGGATGGCCAGCAGAATGGAGAAAACGGCCGCCACTTGGGTGGGGTAGTTCAGCACCAGGCTGTACATCTGGGTGGGCATGGTCATGAAGGCCGGCGCACCAACCAAATACGTTCCTTGCGCTTCGTCGAAGGACGCCAGGAAGGACATCACTGCCGCGACGATGATCCCGGGCAATGCCATGGGGAGCGTCACTGAAGTGAACACGCGCAGTTTGGAGGCTCCGGCGTCGCGGGCTGCTTCTTCCAGGTTTCGCGGCACGGCAGCGAACGCTGCCGCGGGGATCCAGGTCATGAAGACGACGGTTCCCAACACGTGCACCACAAGGATTCCCAGTACGGTGTTCATCAGGTTCAACGCATAGAACAGCGCCGCGAGGGTGACGAACAATCCCATCTTGGGGAAGGCGTTGGTCGCGAACAGGCTGATCAGGAAGAACCGGCGTCCGGGAAAATCAAAGCGGGCAAAGGCGTAGGCCGCAGGCAAACAAATGATTGCAGAAACCAGCACCGTCAGCGGAGCGAAGAACAGGGAGTTCTGCACCGCGACGCCGAGTGCGCCGTCGTTGATGACAACCTGCCACCAGCGCAGTGTCCAATCGTCGGGAAGGAGGTTGGGGAACGTCCAGTTACCGGCGAAAGCGCGGACGCCCAGCCAGAGCAAGGGACCCAGGATGAAAACGACCATGAGGACCACGAACAGGACCACCAGGGCACTTCGGACAATCGAGTCCAGGGTGAGCGCCGGACGGGTGCGGGAAGCCGGCCCGGTGCGGGAATCAGTAGCGATAGCCATCAGACTTTCCCCTGTTCCTTGGCGGAACGGAAGTTTGCCCACACGTAAAGCGCGGCAATTCCGGAGGCAATCAGGAACACAGTGAAGGCCATAACTGCCGACTGCTGCGGCTGGTTGAAGGACGAGAAGTAGTTGGACATGTCCACTCCGAGCATGTTCGGCGAATTGGGCCCGGTGAAGTAAGGGACCGTGAACGATCCAACGATTCCGATTGCGGTAAACGTCGTCGCGATGATGATTGGAACAGCGGCCATAGGAACGATCACTGAGACGATCGTGCGCAAGGAGCCGGCACCGGCGTCGCGGGCTGCTTCGATCATGGCGTTGGGCACGGACTGCAGTCCGGAGGAGATCATGAGCACCGCGAAAGGCAGCGAAGTCCACACCGAGCCGATGATGACCGTGACCATCGTGAAGGCCCAGACCGGAAAGTCAAGCCCGAAGAGCGCGAAGACGCTCCGCAGGAAACCCGTACCGGAATAGAAGGTCAGGATGGCCCAGGAAGCGATGACCACCGGGATGAACAGCGGCACAATCGCAAGGCCGGAGAGCAGGCGGGCCATTCGGCCGCCCTTAAGCTTGAGGTAAAGCCCGATCCCCAGGGCCAGGAAGAGGACCGTGATCGTGCTCACGAGAGTCACAATGACCGTGACAAGGAGGTCCCCGAGGAAACGCTTGTTGGTGAACATCTCCTGGTATGCCGCCAGGGTTCCCCACCAGGCGTCCGCCTCGTGCACGTTCTGGCCGATGGTGGCGATCGTGTGGTTCAACCCGCCGGTCAGGCCGATGCTGAAGCCGAAGGCGAGCACGATGGGGAAGCCGACAAAGATCGCGATCAGCAGGATCGGCGGGAGGGCCATGAAGAACCCCACGCCTCGCTGGCCAAGGCGCTTCGGTCGCCCGACGCGAGCCGGCGGAACCGTGGGTTCCAGTTCCGCCGGCTTGTGAAGCGTGGTTGTCACTGGCCGGGAACCTTCTGGTCCCAGAGGTTGTTCAGGTCCTTGCCCATCTGGTCGAAGTAGCCCTTACGCAGGTTGTTCGTGTCTGCGTCTTTGAACTTCTCCTTCACATCTGCCGGCAGCTTGTCCAGGCTGATGGCCGGGAAGCCGGACATCTCCTTGATGATCGTAGTCTGCGCGTCAGGCGTGAGGACGAAGTTGGCAAGCTTCAGCGCCGCTTCCTGGCGGGGCGAGGACTTGGGAATGCCGAGGTAGGCAGCACCGCCGGTGAAGGACGGGTTGCTGATCTGCGCGGCCTTCACGGAGGAGGGAATCTGGCCGTTGGTCGAGCCGGTGATGAACTGGTCGGACCAGACCGGGGCCATGGAGATCTGTCCACTGGCGAGCAGGTCAAGGGTCTGCTTGTTGCCGTTGGGGTAGACGCCGCTCTGGAAGACGGAGGAGTTGAGGTCCTTCAACGCCGCGAAGCCCTGGTCCCAGTACTTCTCCAGGTCCTTCTCGTAACCGACGGCCATCTTGGCGCGGGCGTCGGCCGGGACGAACTTGTCCAAAACCGTGGCAACGAATGCGCCGCCGGACCCACCCGACTTGGGCGAGTTGTAGGTGAACTTGCCCGGGTTTGCCTTGATCCAGGCGAGCAGCTCGTCAAGAGTCTTGGGCGGAGTAGCCACAGTCTTGGTGTCATATGCCAGGAGCACTGCGGACCCGCGGTACGGGATGCCGCCCGTGCCACCGGCCTTGATGACATCCTGCGGGACATCGTTCAGGGCCGAAATCGTCTGCGAGCTCACGGAGGTCAGCAGGTTGGCTGCGGAGGCCTTGGGAACGAAGCCGCCATCCACCAGATCGAAATCTGGTTCCTTGTTCTGCTCTGTGGCGCTGGTCAGTTTCGCCAGTGTCTGGGCGTCGTGCTCACCGTGCAGATCCAGCGTGACTTTCACGTGGTAGCCGGGGTTGGCCTTTTCGAACGCGGGAACAAGGCTCTTTTCCCACAGGTTCTGGACGTTGGTGTCCCCACTGATGAACACGGTGACCGTCTTGTCCGGTGATGCGCTCGCGCCATTGTTCTGGGCCGATGCGGTACTGCTTTGCGCGCAGCCGGTCACAGCGGTGGCTGCAACTACGGCGACGGCGGCCGCTGCTAGGAAGCGGTTGGTCATGGTGTTCCTTCATCTCGTCTCGAAAAGTCCCCAAATGCAGGAACCACCATCCAAGGCCAAAGTGAAGGAACGGGTCACGGGTCATGAATCCAGGGTTAACCGGAAACGCAATTAAAGCGAATATGTCAGGACATACGAACAACAGTACGAAATGTGCACGCTCATACTGCCCTACGCGAGGGTTCGCCGCCTTGCGATGGTCAAGAACGCGACCAAGACGGCTATCGCTGCGGCCAGGACCAGGCTGACCGGTCCGGTGCCCCATTCGAGTCCCCCGCGGGCGGCGGAAACAGCTGTCCAGTCGGCGAACGACGCACCCAAGGGCCGGGTCAGGATGTACGCGAACCAAAAGGCCGGGATCGCTGGGAGCAGGCGACGCCAGTGGGCCAGCGCGGGGACCGCAATAGCAACTGCGAACATGATGCCTGAGGCAAGGTAGCCCAGGCCAAGCGTGTAGGCGGTCAGGTCCCCGGTAGCCGTGCCGAGTGCGAACGTTGTCAGCACCGCAGCCCAGTAGAAGGACTCCCGACGCCGGGTGGTGATGCTGTGAATGGAAAGAGTCTTCTCCCTCCGGTGCCAGAGCAGGAAAACGACGGCGAGCGCCACGGTGAAGAACAGGGTCGACGCCAGGTAGGGAACGCCGAGCCCGACATGCACCGCGTCGGCAGCCATGGTGCCGAACACACTGACCATCGCGACGGCTGTCCAGTAAACCCAAGGGATGTAGCGGCGGACGGAGAACTGAAAGACCAACGAAATCAGCAATGCTGCGAACCCCAAGGACAAGGCGATCTCGGGTTCGAACCGGTGGACGAGGAAGTCAGACGTCGTTTCGCCCATCCCGGTGGTGAGGATCTTCGCTACCCAGAACAAGAGGGTGACCTCGGGTACCTTCGAGGCGGAGGCTCGGGAGACGGCGTTTTTCTGTGTTCCGCCGGTTGCTACGGCGTCCTCAACCCGCGGGCTGTCGGTCAGTTCTTCGGGCATCATGGCCCCATTGTTCATGGCCTTCCCGAACGTTTCCCGAAAATGACGCGGGGCGCCGGGGTCGGACGTGAGTCCTCAGCGAATTCCGTGATCGGAATGGACAGAATTCCCCTCGTCAAACCCTTCGATCCGTGCTCTGATGAATAGCACATACGGGGATTTCGCACAGGGAGCCACCGTGAGCAGCAATCTCGAACCGCTGATTCCAGCTCGTCCGGCTACACGAACGGCCTTGGTCATCCTTACTGGCTTCACTGCCGCATTGTGTTGGTGGATTGCAATTGCCGGAGTCGCGAACAGCGCGGCCGGTATCATCTTCCTGGCCATTCCCGTCTTGGCAACTATCGCAACACTCAGGGCCGCACGCCGTCGGCCCCCTCCCCATAAGGCACAACACGTCAATCAATTGCAACGCCACAGGGCACGCGGCGCACTATCCGCGCATCGCAGATCCGCGGTGGTCCTCTGTGGCTTCACTGCGGTGTTGTGTTGGTGGATAGCGATAGTCGCAGTGGTGAACATCGCGGCCGGCACCGTCGTCCTGACCGTCCCGGTGCTGGCAACCATCGGAACGGTCCTGGCTGCCCGATACAAAGGCCGCGCTCAAGCCCGTGTGTGAGCCGGGTTAAACGCCCCGGCCCGGGATCGGTGCAATCGAAACGGCAGCGAGCCTCAGCGCGGCCCAGCCCCATCCGCGGGATAATGGATACATGGCCGATCAGGATCTGGATCCTTGGGATGAGTTCGACAGGCTCAAGCCCGCAGGACACGATCGTGTCCAGGGATACCCTGGCGGAGAACCCTTGGGCTTTGGCTTCCGGACGGGCGTGCGCAGTGCAAGAGTGGCCTTCGGGTTCGCCGTCTACGCGCTAGTCCTTGGAACCCTACTCGTCCTCATCGGGGCCATCGATTTTATCGGCAAGGGTGAGTTGCTGTGGCTGGGATTGATGGCGCTCGTCGAAGCCGCCTTCATCTATGGCTTCATCCAGCTGGCACACCAAGCGCGCAACCGGCGCTCAACTTAGACCATCTGGTGGCCGAAGGGCTACAACTGCTCCGCGATTCGCTTGATCGCAGCCAGGCGACGATCCCATTCAGCGCCGATGCGATCGAGGCTACGTGCCGTCTCACTCAGTTGTGAGCCGAGCACGCTGTAGCGTAGCTCGCGGCCGACACGCACTGACTCGACCAGTCCAACCTCCTGCAGCACGGCGAGGTGCTTCGCGATCGCCTGTCGGGTGACCGGGAGCCGAGCAGCGAGGGCCGACGCCGACGCGTCGCCCTCGCCGAGGGCCGCCAGGATGCTCCACCGCGTCTCGTCGCCGAGTGCGGCGAACACTGGAACCAAGGTGCTCGGGGTCACGACCGACCTTCGAGGTAGGCGACCAGTTCGTCCAGTTCAGAGTCCCAGCCCTGACGGTGGCTCTCCATGTTGAAAGCCGGGTCGGAGGTCGCGTCAAAGCCGGTCTCGACGACCGTGAGTTGAGTGCCGCCGTCGAGCGCTTCGAGCGTAAAGCGGAACACGGTCGAGCGCTCAGGGTCGACCTCGGCCGATTGGGTGCCGCGCGCGTCGTCGTTGCTCCAGCGGTAGGCGATCATACGGGGTGGGTCGAGCTCCTCGATCAGCACCGGGAAGTCGCCGTAGCCTTCATGATTCTGTTCCCTTCAGTCAGTTACTGCAACTACAGGGTTGCATTAACAATCCAAAAGAGCAACCCCTAGGTTGCAGATCTGGGCTTGCATCTGTCGCCAGATATCCCGCTGGGCCTCAAGCCTTCCTCGGCAGGTATGTATTCACCGGCCGCCCGGTAGCGCCGTAGGCCAAATGCAGGTCAATGAGCCCCTTCCGTTCGAGTTCACTGAGGTAACGCTGGGCGGTGGGGCGGCTGATGCCGACGCCGCTCGCGATCTCCGAGGCACCCAAGGGCTCAGTGGAGTGGACCACCGTGTCAAGGACTTTTTGCATGGTGGGTGGCAGACGTCGCGGTCCTTGGGCCGGGGCAGCCGTCCGGCGCAGGCTGAACAGCTGGTCCACCGTCGCCTGATCGGCCACGGTCCGGGACTCCGCCTCCTTCCGCCAGCGCCGATAGGCCTCCAACTGCGTTTGAAGTTGCTCAAAGCCGAACGGCTTGACGAGATAGTAGACCGCTCCCCCGCGCATGGCAGCCCGGACGGTCTCAAGGTCCCGTGCGGCAGTGATCATGACGGCGTCGAGCTTTTCACCGGCTCCCTGCAGTGACCGCAACAGGCTGATGCCGTCTTCGTCGGGGAGGTAGACGTCGAGGAGAAGCAAGTCGGGTTTGAGCCGCTGCACGGCTTCCCTGGCTTCCGCCGCGGTGTGCGCCTCGCCCACGCATTCGTACCCCTCGATTTTGGCCACGCGGCTGGCATGGATGCGCGCTACGCGGAAGTCGTCGTCGACTACCAAGGTGCGGATCATTCGATCGATTTTCCTGTCATTGCTGGGCTTTCGGTTTCCACGTGCGGTTCCGGCAACCAGATTTCAAAGCGTCCCCCGGGGCCCGGGAAAACATCCATAGTGCCTCCTGCGCGGTGAACGATCCTGCTCACCAGCGCAAGGCCTATCCCGCGCCTCATTCCGGGCCGCGGTTCCTTGGTGGTGAAGCCATCGGCGGCAATCTTGCCCACCAATTCTGCGGGAACACCGGGCCCATTGTCGGTCACGCAGATGAAGATACCCGAGGAATCGTCCAGCTGGATGGTCACCTCGCGGGGCGCAGGCTGGTCCGAAAGGATCTCGACGGCGTTGTCCAGGAGGTTCCCGACGATCGTGAGCAGCGCTTGCGTTTCCAGGAACGGTTGGCGCAGCTGCGAGTCGTCAGTCACCGAAATCTCCACGTCCTGCTCAGCAGCCACGGTGATCTTGGCCAGTAAGAGCGCGGCGAGCTCCGGCGGCTCTATCCGCGAGCGCAGGCCCTCGCCAAGCGATCGCGACGTGTCCGAAATCCGCGATACGAAGTTCCGAGCCTGGTCCACATCCCCGAGCTCCAGAAGTCCGTCAACCACATGGAGGCGGTTGGCGTACTCATGCTCCTGGGCGCGCAAGGCCTCCATCAGGCCTTCGACGGAGCGCAGATCTCGCACGAGGCCTTCAACCTCCGTACGGTCGCGCAATGTCACCACCGAACCTATGCTTCTGCCGGCCAAGGCAACGGACATCCGGTTCACCACCAGCAAAGCGTCCTCCGTGATCACAATCTGATCGGTTCCACTGATCTGGCCGGTCAGCAGGGAGCGGAGCCTTCCCGGCGGCAGAAGATCCTCGATCTTCTCCCCCAGTACGCTGGCTTCCAAATTCAGCAGCGAGCGCGCCTCCGAGTTGATAACGGTGACCCGCCCGTCGTCGTCGAACCCGATCATCGCCTCCCGGATCCCGTGCAGCAGCGCCTCGCGCTCTTGCAAGAGAGACGCAATCTCCACCGGTTCGAGATCGAAAGTGACCCGCTTGATCCTGCGCGCCAGCAGCGCCGAACCCGTGGCGCTGATCAAGAGCACCACGGCCGAATAGCCAGCGATCAGCCACACTTGCTGGGCAAGTTCACTGCTTTCCGTGGTCTCCAGGATCCCCACCGAGACCTGCCCGACGACGGTCCCGTCCGCCGCGCGCACCGGCGCCTTGGCGTTGACTGAGTCGCCCAGGCTCCCTTTGTCGATACCGACATGGGTCTGCCCATCAAGGACCGCGACCGGTTCTTCAAGGGTTCGGCCGATGAGGTCCGGGTTCGGATGGGAGTATCGCTTCCCCGCGCGGTCGCTCACGACGACGTACGCCGGCTGCGCCTCTGCCTGCACCTTGGTGGCGATCGCCTGGATGGATTGGTTTGGGTCTCCATTGGCCAGCGACGTCACGATTTCGGGCATTTGTGCCACTGTCGTGGCAATCCCCAGCGCCCTGAGCCGGTACTGATCTTCGAGGGTCTGGTTGCTGATCTGGGTGTAGAGAAGCGCGCCCAGGGTGACGGTGACGAAGAGGATACAGAGCAGCCACACCAAGATCTGGGAGGCCAGGGGACGTGCCTTCCAGCGCGCAAGCAGAGCCTTCACGGCCCACGCAACTCTATGTGTACTGCCATCCTCTTCCTCATTTCCTACTAGCAGCTTATGTGACAAAGTTCACGGCCACTATGCAGCAGGCCGTGCCTTTCCTGCGATTCACGGCCGTGCATAAAGGCTCAAAACCTGCACTTTTGCTGTTAACCGCCACAACTTACTGAAGCCTTCTGGCACGGAGTTTCACTTTCTAAGCTCTACATAGTTTCCGTGATCCGGATCACGCACACATAAACCAAAAGACAGAGAGGTCTTTGCAGATGGAAGCCAACAATCACCACCGCCCACCCGGCGCTCTAGGGAGAGCCGAGGACAGTGCGGGTATCGACATCGTCGGGTTGACCAAGCGTTATCTCACGCCCAAAGGCGAGACATTCACCGCCATCCGTGATGTCACCCTCAGGGTGGAACCCGGCCAGTTCTGCTCCATTGTCGGACCGACCGGCTGTGGCAAGTCCACCACGCTCGCCCAGGTCTCAGGCCTGGAAAACCCGAGCGAAGGCTCCGTCAAGGTGGGCGGCATGACCGTGGAGGGCATCACGAACGGCGTGAGCTACATGTTCCAGGCAGACGCACTGTTCCCCTGGAAGAGCGTGCTCGGCAACGTGATGATGGGCCCGACGCTCCTCGGCACGCCCAAGCGCGAAGCCACGGCACTGTCCATGGACTGGCTGCGTCGGGTCGGCTTGGCAGGCTTCGAGGACCGCTACCCGCACCAGTTGTCCGGGGGTATGCGCAAGCGCGTAGCAATGGCTGCGGCCCTCATCAACAATCCTCGGATTCTCTTGATGGACGAGCCGTTCGGCGCGCTCGACGTGCAGACCAAGGCCATCATGCAGAACGAGCTGCTGAAGCTCTGGGAGGAGCTGCGCCCTTCGGTCCTGTTCATCACTCATGACCTCGACGAGGCGGTGGCGCTCTCCGATCGGGTCGTCATCATGACGAGCAGTCCGGGCTCGGTCAAGGATGTCTTCGACATCGATCTGCCTAGGCCGCGCGGAAATGTCCAGGAGATCCGACACGAGGAGCGCTTCCTGGAGCTCCAGGGGCACATTTGGGAGTCCTTGAAGGACGAGGTTACCCGCGCTTATGCGCGCACCGCAGGGGCAGCAGGAGCAGCAGCATGACAACCCTCACCCATAATGAAACGCGCAAGAGCGAGAAGCCAGTGGAAACCGAGACAGCAGCCAAGAACGCAGGCCGGAACAAAGCCCGGCGCCGCACGAGAGCGATCTGGATAGGTCGCCTGATGCTCGCCGTCATGGTGGTTGGCGGCTGGCAATGGTTCACTGAGGAAGGCTGGGTCGACAAGTTCTTCTTCGGCCAGCCCACGCAGATCTGGGACGCCCTCGTCAAGCTCTTCACAGAGGGAACCGCATTCGGCACCATTTGGGAGAACCTCGGGGTCACGGCCCAGGAGGCGCTCCTCGGTTTCGTGCTCGGGACGCTCGTCGGTGTCGTGCTCGGCCTCCTCCTGGGCTCAAACAAGTACCTCTCGGCGGTAGTCGGGCCGTACATCCGGATCTTGAATTCGATCCCCCGTATTGTGCTCGGCTCGATCTTCATCGTGGCGTTCGGCCTCGGGAGCTTCCCGAAGATCCTGCTCGCAGCCGTGCTCGTGTTCTTCGTCGTCTTCTTCAATGCGTTCCAAGGCGTCCGCGAAGTGGACCAGAACCTCGTGGCGAACGTGCGGGTGCTCGGCGCCTCCCCGTTCCAGGTGGCGATGCACGTGACGATCCCGTCCGCCATGACGTGGATCATCGCGAGCCTCCACACGGCATTCGGCTTCGCGATCATCGGTGCCCTCGTCGCGGAGGTGCTGGGCGCCCAGAAGGGTATTGGCCTCATCATCAGCCAAGCCCAAGGCACCTTCGATCCGGACACAGTCTTCGCCTGCATGGTGATCATTGCCGTCATCACGCTTGGGGCCGAATTCCTCATCGGGCTGCTTGAGCACCGGCTCCTCAAGTGGCGTCCACCGAACCGCTCCGAAGCCCAGTCGATCTAAGGCCGAAAACAGACTTTCCCACCCAGCAATTCTGTTCCACCAAAACACCCACATCCCTTCGGGGATCAACATAGGATGCGTAAAACAATGATGAAACGCACTATCTTTGCCGTCGCCGCTACCGGAGCCGTTGCCCTCAGTCTCGCGGCATGTGGCGGCAATTCCCCCGCTGCCAGCGGCGGGGGCACTGCGAGCTCCGGCCCGATGCCCACCGTGAAGATGATGATCGGCGGCATCGACAAGCAGATCTACCTGCCGTACAAGCTCGCGGACCAGCTCGGCCTGTACAAGAAGTACGGCGTCAATATGGAGCTCTCGACCGAGACCGACGGCGGTGTTGGCGCCGAAGATGCCATGGCATCAGGCCAGGTCGACATGTCCGGCGCTTGGTACATCCACACCTTCGACTTCCAATCCAAGGGCAAGAACATCATCAACCTCGTGCAGCTCTCGGGGGCCCCGGGCGAGCGCATCATGTGCAGCCCCAACGCCAACGTCCACTCCGGCGCCGACATCAAGGGCAAGAAGATGGGCGTCACCGACCTCGGATCCGGCACCGACACGCTGACTCAGTTCATCGCCGCGCAGGCCGGCGTCTCGCACAAGGACTACACCACCGTCAAGGCCGGAGCGGGCGCTACCGCCCTTGCCGCCATCAAGACCGGTGCGGCTGACTGCGTCATGACGACCCAGCCGACCGTCGCCGCTTTGCAGAACCAGGGCATCGCTCAGTCGGCGATCGACCTCGCCACGACCGACGGCGCAAACAAGGCTGTGGGCGGCACCTGGCCTGCTGCGGGCGTCATCGCCAACGCCGACTGGGTCAAGACCCACGAGGACGCCGTTCAGCGGGTCGTCAACGCGCTCGTGGAAACGATGCACTGGATCGCGACGCACTCGGCCCAAGACATCGCCGACAAGCTGCCCCAGGACTACGTCCAGAACAAGAACGTCAAGAAGGAGGACTACGTCAAGGCGCTCGAGCAGGACAAGGGCCAGTTCCTCCCGGACGGCATCATGCCCGCGGGCGGCCCCAAGACCATCGCTTCGATGGAGAAGCTGCTCGGCATGGACACCTCGAAGATCCCGGTCGGCGGCACCTTCACGAACAAGTACGCGATCGAGGCGAACAAGGTTGGCGGCTTCACGACCACCTCGACGCCTGCCGGCGACAACGGCTGATGTGATCCCCACATAGAAGGTACCGGCGTCACAATGCCACCGAGCAAATGACGCCTCAGGATCGGCCTGCGTGGTACTCCACGCAGGCCGATCATGCGTTTTCAGCCAGCACGATGTCCCGCACCGGCACCTTGGCGTGCCACGAGGTGTGCCTTTCGTAGACATGCGCAATGCGCAAGAGAGCCGACTCCGTGAATTCCCGTCCCAGGAAGTGCATCCCCACCGGTTGCCCTCCCGCAAATCCGCAGGGAATGCTCAGTCCGGGCATTCCGGTGAGGTTGGCTGGGGAGAGCATCATGAGCGCGCTGGAGAGGGAATCCTGTCCCGTTGAGCCTGTCAGTGAATGTGACATGTCCGCTTCGATCGGCGCAATAGACGGCAGCGTTGGGGACACCAGCGCCTGGATCCCGGCGTTCTCCATGGCAGACCGCAAGAAAGAGCGAAGATACGTGCGCACTTGGCGTGCCAGTTGGACATCCTTGACGGGGATCAAGGCGCCGGTTTCGATCATCACGCGGGTGCCTTGAAGATACCGCTCAGCGCTCCTGCCCAGCAGTTCGCGATGGTGCTCCACTGATTCTGAAAGGGAAATCGCCAGGCTCGCCGGCAGCGCCATCTTCAGTTCAGGGAGGGGCAGCTCGACGATCTCGACCCCCAGCTCTTCCAGCGTGAGCACGGCCCGTTCAAGGACTGCAGCCACGTCCCGAGTGACTCCCCATTCGGCCCAGGCGCCACGATCCACCGCCACGCGGGTCAAGGCGGGCATCTCCTCGGGGGGCGCCCACTCCTCCGGCAGCGCACGCGCCGAATCCGGGCCGACCATACCTTGAAGCATCGACGCGCAATCCGCCACGCTTCGAGTGATCGGGCCGATATGGTCGAGGGTGTGGCTGACATTGAGGACGCCCGACCCGTCAATCAGTCCGGCCGTCGCTTTGAGCCCCACCAGACCGTTGACCGATGCCGGATTCCGCACGGATCCGCCTGTATCCGTGCCTAAGGTGCCGGACGCGCTCCCGACGGCCACAGCCACTCCGGACCCTACGCTGGACCCGCCGGCATAGCGCACGGCGCCCCAGGGATTCTTCGACGGCGGGGTCCCCTGCCCGAAGGCGAACTCGTGGGTAACCGTCTTGCCCAGGATCACTGCCCCGTTCCGCCGCAGGTGCCGAACTACCCCGGCGTCGTCGGAAGCGACCCGGCCCTTGAGCGCCAGGGAACCGCCTTCGGCTGGCATCCCCCGCACGTCGATGACGTCCTTCACCCCGAGTGGAATCCCGTGGAGCGGTCCGAGGAACTCGCCGCGCCGCGCGCTGTTGTCGGCGGCAAGCGCCTCATTTCGAGCACCCTGTTGGTCCACGTAGGCCCACGCATGCACTGAATCTTCTGTCGCTTCCAGCCGCCCTATGACGGACTCCACGAGTTCTGCGGCGGAGAGTTCGCGGCGGCGCAGGAGTACGGACGCCTCGGCAATTCCCAGTTCCCATGCCTCAGTCATTCGCGTCACCTCCAGGGGTTGCCCGCAAACGTTGGGGGTCGAAATCGGCCCTCAGGACGGCCATGCCCTGCTGAAAATCACCGAAAGAGCGTTCGACGGCGGAACTGTCCTCTTGCAGGATGTCCTCGCCAACCAGCTCGATGAGTCGCGATCGCTGGTCCGGGGTCAGCTGCCCGTTCACCGGCGGGCCTCCGCGGTCAGCCGACCGTCCCGCACCACGCAGACTCCACCGACGAAAACGAAGCGCACGTCCCGGAAGTCTTCGGCGCTGGCCACGACGACGTCGGCATCCCGCCCCGGCTCAAGCCGAGCAGCGTTTGGCGCAATCCCTGGAATCAGCCCGACTACTGCGGACGTCGCCATGGCCACTGCCTCTGCCAGGGATCGGTAGCCGTGCTGGGCGACATCCTGCACGGCCGAGATCAATTCATCGTGATGACCCTCGTGGCCATAATCGGTGGCGAGAACCTCAACGAGCCCGGGCTCCTGCAGCAAAACATCCCAATGCTCCCGCGTGGTCACGGTCTGTTTGCGGTGCAGGAGATCAAAAACGGAGACTTCGGCAGACCAGCCGTGGTCCCTGCCGAGCTTTGCCAGCGCGAGGGCCTCGGCGGGAGTGTGCGAGGGGTGGTTGGCGTGGGAGGCGATGACAGTCGCTTTGGTTCCGCGAGTCTCATTCATGAGTTCGCGCATGACCCGTGCTGTCGCGGCTGCACTGTGCAGAATCGCAGGCACGCCATAACGCTGCGCGGCCTGCACGCCTTCCCGGATGCCGTTGATTGCCGGCTCCACCGAAGGCAACACTGCATCCGCGATGATGTTCCGCAATTCAACGAGGTCGATTCGTCCTTCCAACCCCGCCTCGGTGGCCGCGGCGCGCAATTCGGCCATATTGCAAGCGTCCAGCTCGATGAACCGGCCCAGCACGGCTTCCTTCATCCGCCGGGCCTGCGCGGGGTGCACCCGCACGCCGGTCGGCCCTTCGATGGCGCGAGGGATGTAGCTCAGGTCCTGGCCTCCTCCGCCAAGGGTCTGCCCGCCGCCGAGCTCACCGATCGCGATCGCGCCGTCGTCGAGCATCTTTTCCACCGTGGTGTGGCCAGTCTGCGCAGTCAGTCCCCGGCCGTCAGCCATGCGTGCCGCTCGCTCAGCCTCGGGCAAGTACGTCGTCGCTCCCCGGACATGGACCGCATGGCGTCGGTCCGCTTCGCGGACCTCGTCCATGGTGCAAAAACCGCAAAGGTTCAGCACGGTGGTGGTACCCGCAAGAAGGTGGCGGTCAAGATTCGCCAGCCACTCGTCGTCGGGCAGGGCGGGGGCAGCACTGGGCATGAGGGGCCCCGGTGTCACGCCGTGAACGTGGCTATTGATGAGACCGGGCATCACAACGCATCCGCTCGCGTCGATCACCTCGCCGTCGAAGGCTTGGTCCCGATCCCAACGTTCCAGAACGTCGGCGACGCGCCCGTGGCGCAGGATGACCGTGCCTGATTCGACCACCGCACTGCCCGTGCCTGGCACGACAGTGCCACCGTGAATGAGCGTAGACATTCGACTCCCTATCGATTAGGTTCATGATATCGAAGTATCTTCACTATAACCACAGAGGAGATTCAACCGTGTCCGTTTCCTCCACCAACCGTGATTTCGTGGGCTACGGCGAGCAGCCGCCGGAGTTCCGCTGGCCCGGAGGTGCGCGCGTAGCCGTCTCCCTGGTGATCAATGTTGAAGACGGAGCGGAGCGCAGCATCGCGCGCGGTGGTTCGGCCGACGATCTCGGAGCCCATTGGATCAAGCACCCAGCCCACCCCACAGTCCGGAACCTCACGCTCGAATCGGCTTTCGAGTACGGATCTAGGGCAGGCATCTGGCGTGTGCTCCGCATTTTGAGGCACCACAAGGTGAAGGCAACAGCCTTCTGCTGCGCCACGGCACTTGAGCAAAACCTGCAGATCGCCGCTGCGCTCGTCAGGGATGGCCACGAAATTGCCGACCACGGTTACAACTGGGATACCCATGCCGGGCTCGCTTCCGATGAGGAACGCGCGCTCATTACAGGGTCGCGCGACTCCATCGCCAAGAGCACCGGCGTTCCGCCCACGAGCTGGTACTCCCGCGACGGACTCAACCCGGGCACACGGGACATCCTCGCCACCGAAGGATTCATGTACGAGTCCAATAGCTTCAACGATGACTTGCCCCATCTGGGAACGGGGAAGGACGGAACAGGACTGCCCGTGCTGCCCTACGCGGGCGATACCAACGATTCGGGCCTGTTCACGCAGTTCCCCACGGCCGCCGCGTTCGCCCGTCAACTGTGTGGCACCTTGGACATGATGCTCACTGACAGCCGGTCCGGACCGTCCGTGATGAACGTGGGCCTCCACCCGCGCCTCATTGGCCGTCCTGCTTACGCCGTCGCCATGGACACCTTCTTGTCCCACGCCAGTAGGAATTCGGCATGGATTGCGACGCGTTCGCAGATCATCGAAGCGTGGCAGCTGAAGACCCGGCAAACGCCCGGACCCGCAAGCAGCGGCGACTGCAGCACCACCGGAAGTAACGCCGTCGAGCCCTAAACGGTGGCGAGCAGAGCGCCCCATCCCGGAATCGGGCGCGCGGTTCCGGCCAGTTGGAGGAGATACCACAGCGTGGCTGTTGCGCTGTCGACGACCGGCACGCCGAACTCGGATTCGAATCCGGCCGCCAGGTAGGCCGAACGAAGATTCGTCCCAATACAGACAACGGCGTCGACGCCCGGCCCGAAAGCCGGCCTCATCAGAGCGTCGATATCGGCGCCGGACATGCGCGAGATTTCCGGGTTGGACATTGAGATCGCGGGGACTGAGGAGCGGACCACTTCCAGTCCGCGGGCGGAGTACTCACGTTCGATCAGCGCCATGATGCTCGCGGGGCCGGGAAAAACGACGGCGACCCGGCCGGCGTCGAGCGCGGCCAGGGCGGCCACAAGAGCCAGGGACGCAGTGGTGGCCGGCGCGCCGGTGGCCTCCGTCAATGATTCGGCGAGTGCCCGATCGCCTTCAAGGCCGGTCCAGGATCCCGATGTTCCGTGGAATGCAACTGCGTCCAACTCGGCGTCACGGAGCAGCGACGGCGCGTCGCCGAGAACCTTCGCGTCGATGCGGTCATCAAGGTCCGCCGGAAGCCGGAAACGGCTGTAATGAACCCCGATGTCCGGCGATCCGGCCAGGATGTCAGCTGTCAGCGATTCCGCGTTGGAATTCGACGACGGCACGAGCATCCCCAAACGGGAGGAGGGGCCCGGTGGGCAGCTCGTCAATGCGACTTACCCAGCGACGGCGGAGTCGAGATCGCCACCATGACCGCAGCGGTGTCAGTGAGGTTGCTCCACCAATGCGGCAGGGTTGCGTCATAGGTCAGGCTGTCGCCCTCGCCCAAGGTGAATTCCTGTCCGCCGACACTTGCCACGAGAGTGCCGGTCTGGACCACGACGCACTCCTCACCCTCATGGGAGTGAGGAACCTCTGCGCCGTCAAAATGCGCCGGGATGGTCATGTTGATGACGCCAAGCTTGCGGTCTGCGTCGGGCACGATCAGTTCCATGACGATTCCTTGGGAAGGAATCTCAATGCGGCGGCGATCGGCTCGGCGCACCAGCATGTGGTTCTGCGTCTCGCTGGGGTCGGTAAACATACTCGCCAGCGGCACACCGAGGGAATTGGCCAGGCGAAGGAGCGTGGCGAATGACGGATTACCGATGCCGCGCTCGATCTGGCTGATCAGTCCAGCGCTCACGCCGGCCCGGTCCGCCAACTCTTCCACCGTGAATCGCCCGGCCCGCTGCTCCTTGAGCATGGCGCCCAAATGGGTGATCCACAGGTTGCGGTGCATGGTGTCATCGTCGTCGACTTTAACAACTTCCGTGCTTCCCAATACAGCTCCTCAGTGTCGAACACTCATCATCAGTATATCGAAGAATCGTCAACTAAACGAAGAATCCCGGCAGGATCCTCCGGCGTCGAGCCTTTTCTTCATCGTCACAGCATGCCAGCATCGGTGTGGCGGCAGAAGAACCACACGGCTCACTTTCACAAGGAGTCATACCTTTTCCAATGCGTCTCCGGAGCGCCGGCGGCAGCCAACTGGGCGATCATCGAAGCAAGCTCCCGCTCCCAGTACACCGCGGCACGATCGGCGCCCCGGGCGTGGACATCGCCAGCACTGGCAATGTCGGCTGCGGGAAGGCCCACGCTTTGACCGGCTGCTCCAAGGACGTCTACGACGCGCTGGACGGATTCATCAAGCGCGCCCGCCCCAGGCCTCCCCCGTTTCAGCAGTTCGCCCGCAAGATCCGTGGGGCCCACCCAGCCGCCATCGAAACACTCCAAAGCCACAAAGTCTTCGACCGCGTCGACTGCTTCTACGGTCTCAAAAAGCACGGTCAGCCGGGGTTCCAATGAATAGTCCGCCCCAAACGCCGAAGCGAACGAAGCCTGCCTTGGACGGGTCCCGCCGGGTCCAAATCTCGTCGCCCGGTAAGCACACTCAAGTTCTTCCGGACGCCGCACCCTGGGCAGGACAATTTCGTCCACCCCCGTATTGGCGAACGCCACCAAGGTCATATCGTCGAGGTCAGGAACCCGGACGGCAACGCGGGTAATGGCCCCTGAGAGTCGCTGGACCGCATCCGCACATTGCTGCAGGGTCAGCGTTGTCTGCTCCGCGTCAAGGACCACGAAATCGAGGTTCCGGTAGGCAACCACGGACAACAGGGTGGGGGTCGGCTCGGCCGTGATGAGTCCGACTTGCCGGACCAGCGAGGACGGCGCCATCATTCGTCCGCCACGAACAGCCAGTCGGCGGGCTTGCTGACTCCGACAACCATGTTGACATCTTCGTCGCGGTCGTTCGTGATGCCGTGGGTGGTGCCGCGAGGGATGTAGATGCCATCGCCGGGCTTGGCCCGGTACTCGGTGTCGCCCAAATGGACGAGGGGTTCACCTGAAATAACCACGTAGAACTCGGAGGCATCGGGATGGTGATGGCACAGATGATGCTGGCCGGGGAGAATCCTGCCCCAACTGATGCATAAGTCGTCGGATCCGCTGAGGTCACGTGAGATGAGAGTGGACACGAGGCCTTGGTCCCGCTGTCCGCGAAGGCCCGTCTTGTCCAGGGCCGTGAAGCCCTGATCGTTGACATTGTGGACTAACTGCGAAATATCCGTGCCCATCGGCGCCCTCCCTCCTGGCATTGACGTGGTCACGCTCGGCCTTCGTACGCCGCTTCGAGTTGACCGACGGCAGGCGGATTCGCGATCCACCACCGGGCAATTTCCTCCCTCGTGGCGAACCAAACGTCCTTCCGTGCAAGGGCATACTCCAAGAAGCGCCGGACCCCCAAGGCGACGCTGGGCCGTCCACCGATGCGCAAGTGCACTCCTACGGACATCATCCTGGGCACGGTTTCTCCCTCGATCAGAAGGCAGTCGAGGCTGTCCTTCAGTACATTGAAGAAGTCATCTGCCGTGCCGAGGCTTCCAGGGCCCCAAAACCTCGCGTCATTCGTGTCGCCCGCGTAAGGGACCACAAGGTGGCGGGACTCTCCGGCGGAGACGAAGTACGGCAGGTCATCCGCATAGGAATTGGAGTCATAGAGAAAGCCCTCATCCTTGAGGATCGCCCGGGTGTTCTCGGTGATGCCTTCGCGGACGTACCAACCCACGGGCCGAACGCCGGAAACCCCTTCGATCGCCGCTACGCAGGCCCGAATCTCGGCAAGTTCCTCGGCCGGCGTCATTCCGACCGTGCCACGCCATTTGTAGCCGTGCGCACAAATCTCGTGTCCATCGCGAACGATCGCCTGGGCGGCCTCCGGGTTTCGCTCCAGGGCGACACCACAGGCCATGAAGGTCGCGGGCACGTTGTAGTCCCGGAGCAAACCCAGGTAACGCCAGATGCCCACCCTGCTGCCGTATTCAAAGAAGGATTCCTTCATCAAGCTTCGGCGGCTTGGATCTGAAGACCAGCCCCCGAAAATCGTGACGTCTTCATCGCTTTCGTCACCGGCTTCTATTGAGCTCTCCGCGCCTTCCTCGTAGTTGATGACCATGGAGATGGCCACCTTGGCACCATGCGGCCAGGTCACGACCGGGGGGTTTTCCCCGTATCCAATGAGGTCTCGCATTGACTCACTCCTTGCCGTTCGTCGCTATCAATCGAAGCGTCGCATTCTTGAATTCATTATATTGAAACTTACTTCACTATACAATCAGCAGCCTTCTGCATAGACCCTTTTGTGCGCCGCCAGCGACGTCCGGAGCATCCCGTTGACGTCGTCGATCACGTTGCCATGCGCCGGGCCGATCAGCCTGGTGGGAAGCTCATCCAACACCGCCTCTATGGCGTCAAAGGCCTCGCTGACGTCGACGAATTTCGTCCAGTAGAGAGCCCTCCCGGTCCCGTACGCCGCTTGCTCCACGGTGGGGGGTTCAGGCATCTCGCCGGACAGCAAACGGCACTGGCCGGGAAGGTGTACCGGTTCGTCGTCGTCCTCTGCTGCGCCCGCCGCCCCGCCCGCTGCGGGGACATCGTGGATAAAGGAAAAGCCGTCCGAAACAAACATCATCCGGGCACCGTCGTCGTGGCCCCACAACGTGTTCTCAAGGTCCCGGATGAAGGCTGGAAGGAAGCGGAACTCCCGATCCCCGAGATCGATCCGGCTGCCTGCCGTTTGGGTCCTGAACCTGGCCCGGTATTCGGGGAAATGCAGATGGTAATCACGAACGTCGCCCACCACGAGCGCCTCGGGATACTTGTCCAGCAGGGCAGGCAGGTTCCCGGCGTGAGGGATTTCGGGATGGGTCGGGAAGACATAATCCAGGGGGCGTTCGCCGAGAACCAATTCCAGCTGGGCCAGAAGGACTGCGCGGTGGGCCGGATCCCCGGTGTCTACCAGCAGGGTCGCTTTGGAGCCCACCACCAGATAGGACGAGACGTGATAGTGGACTTCCTGCCCTTGGGCGTTGGCCGACAGGCAGCCACCCAGCCAGTAAGTTCCGTCGGCAAGCCATCGTAGTTCGACTGCATCGGTGTTCACTGAATACCCATTTCCTCGATTGCCCGCGCCAGTTCCCCCGCCTGATCGAGGCACATGTCCGTGCCACCAAAGGGAGTTCCGTAACTCGGCCCGACGGCGCGCACATCGCGGTTCCGAAAGATGTCTCTAATGTTCCGGGCGATCGGCCCGGTATCCGCCCCGGAGAACCAGCGAAATTTCCGGAGCCCCTCGCGAGCTTCCGGTACGGCACTCCCCCCATGCGTGAAAGCGTCCGAGGTCAGCAGCCCGCCTGATTCCGGGTCGAAAACCCAGAGGGTCGGCAGAAGCCGGAGGAGCGGTGAAACGAGTTCGACGACGACGCCGTCCATCACCTTGACCCGCATCGATGATCCGGGGTCCACGGCAATCCGCTTGGATTCGGCTTTCGAACGCGGCACCGTGATTCCGCCGGTGTACCAGACGGAGCCAACCGTGAAGCGTTCTTCGATTGCCGGGATGTTGAGGCAGCATTCCATTTCAGTGCGGGTGAGGACAATAGACAGCGGCTCACCGGGTGATAGCAGTCGATCAAGCTGTTCGATGATGTCCGCCTGGTGAAGGCGAACTCCGGTATCCACGAGTACTGACCCGGACGGGCCCTTGATCAGATAGCAATTCACCGCCTGCGTACGCCGTATGCCAGGCGGGCACCAGCTCACGCGCTCGTCCAGCTCGATGTCCCCGCCGAGCCGGTAGATCCGGCCGGTAAGCAAGCCTTCCATCGTCGCTCCTTCCCTTGGATCCGAATAGTTCAGGAGGTGCTGGCCGTCTCCCAGACAGAGATCGCTTCATCGAGCGTGCAAACATCGTGCCGTGCTCGCATGACTGTCAACGCGGCGTCGTGCACGACGGCGTCGTAGGCTCCCACCGCATCCTCAAGCAGCACGGCATAAAAATCGTTGTGTACGGCGTCGCGCAGGGTTGCCTCCACACAGCCACCGGTGGACACGCCCACAAGCGCAACCGACTCAATCCCTTGGCTGCGCAGCAGCAAGGCGAGTTCGGTGGCAACGAAGGCGCTGGGTCGACGCTTGGTGATGATGACTTCCCCGTCCTCGGGCATGCAGGGTTCGCAAAATTCGGTCGCGGGGTCACCTTTGGCGCTCAGTTTGCCAAGGTCGATGGGGCGACCATTGGCTGCTGTGTACAAGGCGCGCAACCAGGCCGCCGGGGAACTCGCGCCGTCGGGAAGGTTCTCGACACGGATGTGGAAAACCGGCACGCCATTGGCGCGGGCTGCGTCGATGGCGCGCCCGCACTTTTCGACGACGGACGGCATCATGGTCATGTCATGCCCGGAATCCCCGATTGCGCCACCGGACGAAACGGCCCCCACCTGCATGTCGATGACAACCAGCGCGGTGGTGGCAGGATCGAGCAACTCCTGGAGGGTGTCGCGCACGGGTTTGCCGCAAATTTCAATCATGGTCTTCTTCCTTTACAGGGGATCTGGGGGCTTAGGAGATCTGGGGTCGAGTGAGTTCTGGTCGACAGTCGCCCGCCGGCCAGAACTACCCGCTTCGCAGGGTTGCTTACTTGCCCAGACCGGCGAAATAGACTTGGTCGTTGGTGAGCGGCACGGCCCCTGTAAGGGTGTCCTGCTTGATGATCAGGTTCCTGACCTCCACCAGGGAGAGAATCGGGGCGCCTTGATCCACCAATCCAGCCATCTTCTTGAGCAGGGCTGTCCGCTGGTCGGTATTCGCGCTGGGTGTGGAGGCCAGCTGAGTCCGTGTGGCATCGAATTCAGGGTTGGACCATCCGGTGCTGTTGCTCGGAGCTCCAGTGGAGTAGAACGCGTAGGTGTAGAACGCGGGATCGGCGATGACAATCGGCTCGGAGTACAGGACAGCTTGGAAGCGGCCTTCGATGAGCGCCGAGGAGAAGTCGGTCGGACTCGCTACATTCAGCAGCTGCACGGTGATGCCGACCTTCGCCAGCATGGATTGGATGAGGACGGCCGAACTCTTCGCGACTGGACCCGGGCGGCTCACGCTGTAGCTGAGCGTCAGCGGGAATCCACTCGCGTACTGGGTCTGAGCCAGCAGCTTCTTGGCACCGTCGGGATCGTATTTGTAGGTGGGCGAATCCTTCACCGTGGGGAAGATCGACCCTGCCGGGTCAGCGAGACCTGCGTAGGCGCCCTTGGCCAGGGCATCACGGTCGATCGCCATGGACACGGCCTGGCGGACCTTTTCATCTGCCAAAGGACCGGTCTTCGTATTGAACATCATGGTGTCGCGGGTCTGGCTGGTGCATTTCAGGACACTGACTCCACTGACTCCGGTCATCGAACCGTACTGCTCATATTCGAAGCCGTTGGCAATCTGGGCCTCGCCGGTCTTGATAAGTTGTGTCCGGGTGGCTGTGTTGGGAACAGCTTTGACCACTACCCGCTTGACCGAGCCCCGCTCGCCTTCCCACTTGGGGTCCGCGGTAACTGTCAGGGAGGTTCCAGGTGTGAACTCTTCGAGCTTCCAGCCGCTGTAGTCGGCCAGGTTCTTGGAGAGCCATTTGTTAGCGGTGGGGTCATCCGACGTGACGTGGAGCTTCGCTTCCTTGCTGTCGTGGATGTAGAACAGGTTGTTCTGCAATGACTCAAGCGTGTAGGAAGTCATTCCGAGGGTGTTGAGCTCGACAGTCTGGTCGTCGATCACGGTGACGAGGTTGTCAACGTTGAATCCGCTGCTCTTGAGTGTCCCCTTCATGACTGGCTGGCGCACCATGCCAATCGCCAGGCTCCATTTCACGTCCTCCGCCGAGAGCGTATTCCCGACTTGGCTGGTGAGCTTCCGCAGCTTGACGATGATCCCCTTGCCGTCCGAGGCGGGTGCGGCACTCTCGGCGAGCCGACCGGTCACCGCGGTGGACGGCGTCGAGCACGATTCGTCGTCCTTTGCCCCGGTCTTGTACTGAAGCAGTTGGGAACCGAGGCCGCTGAGCACCACATGTGATGCGCTGCCGCCCCAAGGCGCGGGGGTGAGACTGTCCGGGAGGGCGCCGACGGCGATGACAACCGACTCAGGTTTGGCCACCTGGGCGGCGGGGGATGCCCCCGCGCATCCCGTGAGTGACACAGCTGCCGCGGCTGCGAACCAGCCGAGCAATAGACGCGAATTCTTCATAATCCTGGTTCCAATTTCTGTACAGAGGGAAAGGACGTGTTACGAGTAGTGCGCTGCTGACGTGGCAGTGGATTAGTAACGGTAGGCGTGCTTATGGCCGGCCCGGATGATGGGCGCTACCTCCGGGATATTGGTGATCACGTTGCCGTGGGTGGGTGCCACGATCTTGACCCCAAGGTCATCCATCAGCTTGCCGACGCGGTCGTAAACCTGATCGGCGTCGTTGGCGAATCTGGCCCAGTACAACGCGCTGCCGGTGAAGAAGGCAGCATTCTCGACGGCAATAGGTGCCGAGAGCTCATCTGTTGTCAGGCCACATTCGCCGGGGAGGTGCACCGGATCCTCATCATCGAGTTCCGGACGGTGCATGTAGCAAAATCCGTCGGCTGTGAAAAGCACACCCGACTTCGGCACGAAGCCCCATTGGGTATTCGGCAGATCCCTGATCATCGCCTCGACGATCACGAATTCGTATCCGCCGCCAAGATCCACCCTGTCCCCTGGAACCCGGGCGTGAAGGTTGGGCACGATCTGCGGGTAGAAAAGGTGGTAATCCCGAATGTCGCCAACGATCTTGATGTCGGGGTACTTCTCGACGAGGCGCGGAAGGTTTCCCGTGTGCGGGAGCTCCGGGTGGGTCGGGAAGACGTAGCTCAGGGGTTTGTCCCCCAGCAAACCGTCGAGGGTTTCCGAGATGATGTTCCAGCTGGAGGGATTGCCCGTGTCGATGAGGATTGACGACTCGGTCCCCTGCGCGAGGTAGGTCGATGTGTGCCCGTGGATAACGCGGTCCTGGAGATGGAAAGGAAGGCACGAACTCATCCAGGTGACGCCGTCGGCCACCTCTCGCGGAAGGTCGCGGCTCATTGTTTCTACTAGTTCTTCCATGGGGATTCTCCTAAGCCTTTTCCGGCGCCAACGCCGCGAGCATGAAATCCAGGTGCCGACGTACCAGCTCACGCCCGCGGATCACACAGCCACGGGAAGGGGCAATGGTTTCAGGGGCCAGAGTCTCGAACTTGTCCGAGAGCCATTCGCGTAGCGGCTCGCACGTAGCCCGCGGGATCCACTCGTATTTCGCGTAGAGATGCTCGGCAACCTGCTTGGCCGTGGTGGTGTCCTGGGCCAACGAGTCGATGATCCGGGAACCTTCCGGACTCGTCATGGTCCCGTGGGTGAAGGTATCCGAGGTGAAGATGGTTCCTGTATTCGCGTCCCAGCCCCAGAAGGTCGGGAGGAGCCGCAGGAGCGGCGACTCGATGGTCAAGTGACGCCCGGGCGCCACCTCGATCTCGGGGGTCCGGGCCATGGAATCGCCGCCCTCTCCCTTCTGGTCGATCTGCTGCCGACGGCCTCGGAGCGCGAGGCGGCTGAGGTCATCGAAGGCATCGAATGGGTTGATGGCGCCACCGGTGAAGAGGCGCTCGATCTCGAATTTCCCGGCAATGGGTTCAAGGTTCGAAACGCAGTCCATCTCGCTCCGCGTGAAAAACATGGAGAGCCGGCCGTCATCTTCAAGCAGTTCAACCAGGTCATCGAGGATCTCCTGGCTGTGGACAGCGAGCCCGGTGTCGACCAACAGCCGGCCGGAACCCTCACTGAGGAGATAGCAATTCGACGGCTGGAAGCCGGTTGCTCCGGCTGGCACCCAGCTAACGCGGCCATCGAGCGGAATGGTTCCACCGAGGGCGATAACTTTATCTTCATGCACTTTAGTGAACATGTCTTCAATCTATTGAAGTCAGGAGATGTCTGTCAAGACTTCTCAAGGGTTATTGAGGAGGGGTTCTCAGGAGTTGGCTGAGGTGATCGCAGGCGTTGAGCGCACCCGCGGCTGACGTCGTCCTGCCACCGCCTTGCTGCGCGTGCGGGGGTCCAGAAGGGTTATCAGGGCGTCGAGAATGACATAGCCGAGCAAGCTGGTGGATCCCATGATGAGGACAAATCCTTGAATGACGGGAACGTCACCTTTGAGCACGCCGTCGAGCGACCAACTGCCCACCCCAGGCCAGGAAAACACGCTTTCCACAATCGCCGCGCCACTGAGGGACGCCGCAAAAAGGAGTACCAAGTAGGTCATGAGTGAGCCGCGAATGTCGCTGAGCGCATACCGGAACACCTGGGCTGGACGCAGTCCGCAGGCCCTCGCAAACTCGATTTGTGGCGATTGGAGCACCTGCAAGAGGCCAGAGCGCACCGTCTTGCCGAACGGTGCCGCGAAGAACAGGCCCATGGTGACGATGGGAAGGACTGCGCGGCCAAGGATTGACGAAAACGTGGCCCACTGACCGGCAATTATTGCGTCAATGGGAACTGACCCCGTGACGTGCGGCGGGGTTATCTGGGCGCTGGAGAGCATGCCTATTGGCGCGGGCGCGATCCGCAGCTGCTGATAGAAGACGAACAACAGCAAGAGGGCCAGCACGAATTCCGGCATCGCCATGAGGATGGATATCCAGAATGTGAATGTCTTGTCGGCAAAGCGCCGGTAGCGGTACGCCGCTACCGTTCCGCTCGCCATGCCGATGATGAGGGCCAAGGCGAGTCCGGGAATCAAATAGATCAAGGTATTGGGGAGCCGGGTCATGATTTCAACGGATACCGAACTGCCGGTGAAGAGCGAATGGCCGAGGTCGCCGCTCAGCGTTCTGGACATGTACTCGAGGTAGCGTTCCCAGAAAGGCAGGTCCAGGCCAAGCTCAGCGTGAATACGGGCGATGTCCCCCGGCGTCGCGTATTCGCCCAGCAGCGCCACCGCCGGATCCCCGGGAAGAAGGGATACGAGGCCAAAACTGAGCGTAACGAGGCCACACAGCAGTAAGGCTGCAATGACGAGCCTTGAAATGATGTAGCGGATCATGAAATCTTCCCCTGAAGATTCGTGGTGGCAACGGTTGCGGCATAGGGAACCACTGGCAGCGCGGCGGAAATGAGCGATTGCGTGTAGGGGTGCTGTGGCGCCATCAACACGTCCTGGGTAGGGCCAACCTCGACGATTTTTCCGCGATACATCACGGCAACCGTGGAACAAAAATGCCGCACAGTTTCGATGTCATGCGAAATGAAGACGTACGTCAGGCCCCGCGAAGCCCTCAGGCGCGCGAGGGTACGGAGGATCGAGGCCCGTATGGTCAGGTCAAGCGAGGATGTTGGCTCGTCCAGGACCACCAGGCTGGGATTCGTCACCAGAGCCCGCGCAATGCCTACGCGCTGCTGTTGACCGCCGCTCAGGTTCGCCGGACGCCGGTCCATGAAATCAGCCGAAAGGCCAACCTCTTCCAAGGTCGCCAAGACCCGCAATCGCCGCTCGGCGCGGGGGCCGATCCGGGCGACGACGAGCGGCTCCTCTACTATCTGCCGGATCGTCAGGCGCGGGTTCAATGAAGCGAAAGGTTCTTGGAAGACAATCTGCCAATGGCGGCGCTTCTTGCGCAGTTCGCCACTGCTGAGGGCCAACACGTCCTGCCCTTCGATGACCACGGATCCGGAGTCCGGCTCGACCAATCTCAGGATCAAGCGGCCGAGCGTCGACTTGCCGGAGCCGCTTTCGCCGATGATGCCAAGCGTTTCGCGGGCCTCCACGGACAGGGTGATGCCATCCACGGCGCGTGCTTCTCCGTAAGGAGTGCGGAAGATCTTCGTGACATCCACGAGTTCAAGGAGCGGCATTCTCAAGACCTCCGGGCTTCGGACAATTGGACCTTCGAGGGGTCTGGTGATTCCGGCTCCCCGGCATCCGGGGTCTCCGCGCTGCCTGGCAAGTACGGCGTCTCGTCTTCGGGACGCACCACGGAGTTGAGCAGCGAGATCGTGTAAGGATGCTGCGGACGAACGAAAACGTCGGCAACGAGCCCTTGTTCCACGATGCTTCCGCGATACATCACCAGCACGCGGTTGCAGTATGCGGCCACCACACCGAGGTCGTGGGTCACAATCAGCATCGAGCGGCCGCTCACGACTGTCAGGCGGCGAAGGGTGTCAAGCACCTGTCGCTGCACGGTAAGGTCGAGCGCCGTCGTCGGCTCATCCGCGATTACCAGCTGGGGATTAAGGTAGAGCGCCATGGCGATGACCACGCGCTGCGCCATACCGCCGCTGAGTTCGTGCGCGTAACCGCGCAGCACGCGCTCCGGGTCGCGGACTCCCGTCGATTCCAATAGCTGCAGTGCGCGGTTGCGCTCCGAGGCATCTACCTTCACGCCGTGCGCCTTGGCGATATTGGCAAACTGCTTTTCGATGCGGGTCACCGGGTTCAAGGCGCTGAACGGATTCTGGGCAATGAATCCGATGTCCTTTCCCCTGATTTGGCGCATGTCCCGCTCGGGCAGCCCGAGGAGACTGCGCCCAGCGAAGGTAACAGTGCCGGCCGACACCTTGCCCGGCGGCATCAACAGCTTGGTGATGGAACGGACTACCGTCGATTTGCCTGAACCGGATTCGCCGACAATTCCGACGATCTCGTTGTCCTGCACGTCAAAAGAAACTCCGTGCAATGCTCGGACCACACCCTTGGGAGTGTTGAACTCGGCTTCGAGTTCCTTGACTTGGAGGGCCTTGTTCATCGGGTTTGCTCCACTCGTTCCATCTTGTTCTCAATGGCGCCGGCAATGATGTTGAGCGAGCCGATGACCACCAGCAGGGCCAGCGAGGGAAACGCCACGGCCCACCACTGACCCCGGATCAGCATGCTGACGCCGTCTTCGATCATCGCGCCCCAACTTGGCTGGGGCGGCTTGACGCCGACGCCCAGGAAGTTCAGGGCTGCAATCGTGCTCAAGGCCCCGGCCGTGGTCAGCGTGGCCTGCACCAGGATCACGCCGTAGGCGTTCCTGAAGATGTGGTTGAAGGCCACACGGATGGGCGAACATCCGATGGCGACCGCAGCCTCGACGTACCTGGAGGAGCGGAGCGAGATCGCCGCTGCCCGGGACAGGCGAACAAATCGCGGTGCTGCAACCAGGGCGATGGCGAGGACGACATCAGTGGCTCCGCCGCCCATGAGCTGGATGGAAACCACCGCGATCACGATGATGGGGAGCGCGGCAAAGGCGTCAACCACCCGCATGATCGCTTCCCCAGCCATCCCGGTAGTGGCGAACAAGCCCAACGGAACGCCGATGACGAGGGCAATGGCCGTCGCCGCTAGCGAGATGGGAAGGTCGAGCCGCGCCGACTCAATCGTGCGGGAGAACACGTCCATGCCGTTGCCGTCCGTGCCAAACCAATGAACGGCATTGGGGGCCAGGGCCATGGATTCCACGTCCGGTTGTAGGGGGTTTTGGGGAAGGCGGAGAAGAATCGCCGCAAGTGGAAGTCCCACAATGATGCCGGCAGCGACGACGGCGAGGACCGTCCCTGATCGTTTGTACGCCCAGGCCCTGCTTTGCTTGGCCCAGTTCGACGCACGTCCGCCCAGGGACGTCACTGGAGTCCGGGACTCGACTGTCGTAGTTTCACTCAATTGGCACTCGATCCGGTTGACGGGTGTAGGTGAAAGTCATCTTTGACTGGCGCATCCGGGCTCCAGCCACTCGACATCCTGCCGAGAATTTGCATATCGAAGTTTCATCACTTTATTGAAGTCATTGATCGAGTGTCAATGGTCACTGTTGACAGGACCTTCAAGCATCTTCATTATGGTGACAACACCGGCAGTAAGATGAAGACGGATGTCAACCTTGGTGTGAAGCCGAGCCCCTGATCTGTTTTCCGAACAAGATTTGGAGACAACAATGACCAATCTGAGCGAATCCGCAACTGTGACCGACACCAAGGCGCCCGCATTCGAACCCAACGTTCGTTACCTGCTCCGCGATGGCGAACTGGTGGAGTACGCAGATGCCAAGCTCCATGTCCTGAGCACAACATTGAAGTACGGCGTCGGCGTATTCGAAGGGTTCCGTGCCTACTGGAGCGATGAGGACCAGCAGCTCTACGCTTTCCGGGTGGCCGACCACATGCGCCGGCTGATTGACTCGATGCGGGTTGTGGAAATCGACGGGCCCCGCGACATCGGCGTCTTGAGCGAACAATTGCTCGGCCTCGTGCGTGCGAACGATTTGCGCGGGAACCTCCACATGCGCGCACAAGTATTCGTCGACTCGAGTGATGGCAAGCCCGAAGACACTGGACCGGTCACCGTATTCATGGCGGCCATCCCCATGGGCAACTACTTCGGGGCCAGCGGACTGGATGTGCAGATCAGCAGTTGGGCCCGCCTGTCCGACCGCTCCATGCCGCCCAGGGTCAAGTCGATCGCCAACTACCAGAACGGACGCCTCGCCATGTTGGAGGCTCGACGCAACGGATACGACGCGGCTCTTCTGCTGACCGAAGATGGCCATGTTGCGGAAGGCGCAGGCTACAACGTGTTCATGGTCCGCCAAGGCCGGCTGTGCACACCCCCCGCCACGGACAGCATCCTGGAGGGAATAACCAGGGACAGCGTCCTTCATCTGGCACGAAACGTGCTCGGCGTCGACGTGGACATACGGGCAATCGACCGCACGGAACTCTACTCGGCTGACGAAGTCTTCGTGTGCGGCAGCGCCGCCGAAATCAACCACGTCTCTTCTGTGGACCGCACGCCGATCGGCGACGGAACGGCCGGCGAGCTAACCCGCCAGCTGCAGCATGCCTATCGTCAGTCCGTCGTCGGGCGTGTTGCCGCCGATCAAAAGTGGGCACTGCCCGTCTATCCCACCGCCTAGGTTTTCCCCACCGCCTCAACGAAAGGGGCAGAATGCTCAACATGCTCCACGCAAGCCATGAATCGGCGTCGGGGTCCTTTGACCGTGACGCGACTCCCGTGATCGAAGTGGGCCAGGGCGAGCTATTCTCGCTCAGCGCAAGGAGCCTGCTGACTGGCGGCTTGTTCGAACGGACCGGCGAGTACGAGAAGCTGTCGATCCCCGTGACGGGGCCGGTGGCTGTCCGCGGGGTCAGTCCGGGGGACACACTTCGCATTGACGTCCACGAGATCCGAATCGCCGATCGGGGCGCAATGGTCACGCTCCCTGGGCGTGGCGGTTTCACGGATGGACTGGGCCGATCCGGCCGGATTGTCGACATTGAGGACGGGAATGTCCGGTTCGACGACGATATCCGGATTCCCGTTCGGCCGATGATCGGCAAGATGGGCGTAGCACCGGCCGATGAAAATCCCAATTCAAGCACGGTCGGGGTGCACGGCGGCAACATGGACTGCAAGGACGTGACCGCAGGCTCGGCCGTCATCTTGCCCGTCCAGAGCGCCCACGCCCTGCTCTATGCCGGAGACCTCCACGCAGTACAGGGCGACGGCGAGTGCTCCCTCACCGCCGTGGAGGTTGAGGGCAGCGTTGTTCTCTCCTGCAACGTTCTGGCCGGGGTCACCGTCAAACGGCCTGTGGTCTTGTCCGGGGGGTCCGTCATCACGATCGGTGACGGCGAGACGCTCGACGACGCCGCCCGGCTTGCGCTCGACGACATGCTCGAACTCCTGCAGGCCGACCGGAAGTGGACCCGGGAGAAAACGGCGATGCTGATGAGCGCGGCCGCGGATGTCTCTGTCTCCCAGCTGGTCAACGCACGCGCCTCGGTAAAAGTCTCGCTCGCCGCCCGCTACTTCACGTCCACACCGTTTTCCCTTGAACCTCACCAACAGTGACCCCTCACCAACTCTGAAAGGCGCGACCCCCTGATGCTTGATCTCGTTCTCACCAACGGCCTGGTCGTTACCCCGTCTGGCGCCAAAACCCTGGACATCGGCATAGCGGGAGGCAAGATTGTCTCCCTCCGGGAGACTGGCCTCGGCCCCACGGAAGAGGCGACACGTACGGTCGATCTCCGCGGCCAATTGGTTGTCCCCGGCGGCGTGGACCCGCATGTGCACACCAACTCCGTTCTTCCGACGGCAGCCGAAAGCGGAATCAAGTGTTTTGGCCCTGATCGCGTGAGTGAGGGCGCCATCTACGGTGGCACCACCACCCTGGTGGACTTCGCGCATTGGCAACCCGGCGATGAGCTCTCGGAGTCCTTTGCCCGCAAATCGGCCGAGTGGGCTGGGTCAAGCTACACCGATTACGCCTTGCACGGCACGTTCAAGGAACCGGAGATTCCGTTCGAAGTGCTCGAACAGATTCCCGACGCAGTCGCAGCCGGCCATGGAAGCTACAAAGTCTGGATGACCAACACCACCCCGACGCGCCCCAAGCAGAAGACGGACCTCGGCAATATGTGGGGACTCATGCAACAAACAGCCCAGGCCGGGGCAATGCTGGCGGTGCACGCCGAGGACGACGACATCGTCATGTATGCCTACAAGCAATTGCAGCGCGAAGGCAGGATAGGGCTGGAGAACATGCACCACGCCCACAACAACCTCTCGGAAAAGTTGTCCTTCCAGCGAGTCATTACGCTCGCCGAGCACGTCGGTGCGCCCATCTACCTCATGCACGTCAGCGCCCGCGAAGGCGTGGACGCCATCCGTGAGGCGCGGGGACGCGGTCAAGCGGTCTACGGCGAGATCCTCCCCCACTACGCCTACTTCACGGCCGAGGACTACAAACAGAAGAACGGCGCGATTTACCACACCTACCCTTCCTTGAAATCGGAAACGGATCGCGACTCCATGTGGGAATCGCTGCTCGAAGGCTCACTCAGCACCCTGGCAACCGACGGCGTGTGCACGGACCTCGAGGTGAAGACCCGCGGCAAGACCATTCTTGACGCCACGGGCGGTCATGCCGGCGTCGAGATGCGCATGGCTGTCGCCTACACCGAAGGGGTGGCCAAACGCGGTCTCGATCTCACCCGCTTTGTTGACATCACCTCCGCCAACGCGGCGAAGATCCTCGGGTTGTACCCGCAGAAGGGCGTGATCGCGGTGGGCAGTGACGCCGACTTGGCGGTCCTGGACACCACCGTGAAGCGGGCCATCCACGCTGAGGACCTGCACGAGGCCGACTACACTCCGTGGGAGGGCTACGAGGTGGCCGCATGGCCGAGCATGACGGTCCTGCGCGGGCAGGTCATGGTTGAAAACCGTGAACTGAAGGCAGAAGCCGGAGGCTCGCTGCTCAAGCAGCATGTCTCGAGCGACGTTCGTAACCGACCGGCGTGCTGATGCGCAGTTCCAGCTCCCGACGGCGGCGGGTTGCCGTCGTCGGGAGCTCCCCCATGAGATCCCTCCTGAGAGAGGTACTGACAGGGACTCCCTGCAGTACTGACGTTTCCTTAGTGTTGACGGCAAGGCTCACCCCCCGTTTCCACAACACTGGAGGACTAACCATGGAAAAGCGCACACTGGGCACCAACGGTCTGGAGGTCTCCGCCGTCGGGCTGGGCTGCATGAGCATGACCGGTGGATACAGCGAAAAGCCGGATCGGCAGGAAATGATCTCGCTGATCCGCGCCGCTGCGGAACGGGGCGTGACCTTCTTCGACACCGCCGAAATCTATGGTCCGTACGCCAACGAGGAACTGGTTGGCGAAGCTCTCGCCCCATATGAAGCTCTCGCCCCATATAAGGGACAGGTGGTGATCGCGACGAAGTTCGGGTGGGACATCGATCCCGCCGAACGCAAGCCAAGCGGTCGCGTGAGCAGCCGCCCCGAGGTGATCAAGGGTGTGGTGGACGGCTCGCTGCGCCGGCTCGGCGTCGACGCCATTGACCTCTACTATCAGCACCGCGTGGACCCCGATGTTCCCATCGAGGACGTCGCGGGAGCGGTCAAGGAACTGATTGAAGCCGGCAAGGTGAAGCACTTCGGCATGTCCGAAGCTTCAGCGGCGACCATTCGCCGGGCTCATGCAGTGCAGCCCCTGAGCGCTGTCCAAAGCGAGTACTCGCTCTGGTGGCGCCGTCCCGAGGAGCAAGTGCTGGCCGCGTGTGAGGAACTGGGCATTGGCTTTGTGCCCTACAGCCCGCTCGGCAAAGGCTTCCTGACGGGAACCATTACCGCGGCCACCAGTTTCGACGCCGGCAACGACATCCGCAGCACCATCCCCCGGTTCGCACCGGAAGCGCTTGAGCACAATGCCGCCGTCGTCGAACTGCTGGCGAGCATCGCGCAACGCAAGGGTGCGACGCCCGGTCAGATCGCTTTGGCCTGGCTCCTCGCGCAAAAGCCCTGGATCGTCCCGATCCCCGGTACGCGCAAACTGCACCGTTTGGAGGAAAACATCGGCGCCGCCAACGTCGAATTGTCTGAGAAGGAACTGGGCGAGATTCAGGACGCTGCGTCCAAGATCCAGGTGCAGGGTGGGCGCTACAACGACGCCGCAGAACAGATGACCAACCTCTAGTCGCCATTTGGCGCCGGGATCCGCTCGCTGTGAGTCAGCAGGAATTGTCACAGTCCAGGCACAGGGTAGGTACAGAGGCACGAAAGTATGGGGTTCCAGGATGGAGCTAGCTTCGAAACCGTCGGAGTTGAACTTCTAAGGAGCACCAACGTGAACAAAGTCCGGAAAATCGCTGCGGGCGTTGCATTGATGGGCGCCG
This sequence comes from Arthrobacter sp. MMS18-M83, assembly GCF_026683955.1. Lineage (NCBI taxonomy): Bacteria > Bacillati > Actinomycetota > Actinomycetes > Micrococcales > Micrococcaceae > Arthrobacter > Arthrobacter sp. MMS18-M83. Next base: position 2,138,973 of record NZ_CP113343.1, read on the forward strand.
TCGCAGGCGGCGGCGCTCTTACCGCCATGGCCCTGCCGGCCAACGCCGCAACCACTGACACCTCCACCGCCAGCCCGTCCGCACCTGCATCGAAAGGGGCCGCGCACGGGAACGAAACAGCCCTGACGGGTGACACGGCCACCAAGGTCAAGGACGCCGTCCTCGCCGCCAACTCCGGTTCCACGGTCGAGAACATGACCACCGAAGACGACGGTAGCGCCGCCTACGAAGCACACATCACCAAGACGGACGGCACCCACGCCACCGTCAAACTCGATGCCAACTTCAAGGTCACCGCAACCGAAACCGGCGGCCCGGGAGGCGGTAAGGGCGGCCACGGCAACCACGGAAATGAGACCGACCTCACCGGCGACACCGCCACCAAGGTCAAGGACGCCGTCCTCGCCGCCAACTCCGGTGCCACAGTCGAGAACATGACCACCGAAGACGACGGCAGCGCCGCCTACGAAGCACACATCACCAAGACGGACGGCACCCACGCCACCGTCAAACTCGATGCGAACTTCAAGGTCACCGCAACCGAAACCGGCGGCCCTGGGCACTAACTCCCAACCCAACGACCCACGTGGGCGGACACAGCAACAAGCTGTATCCGCCCACGGCTGTTTTTCACCTGAGCCTCAACGGGACCTTCGCGGTAGGAACCGTGTACTGGCAGCACCTCCCACAGTTCCACCACCGGAAGTAGCCTGAAACCATGGACAGTCGAAACGATGTGAGTGAGTTCCTGCGCTCCCGCCGGGCCAAGGTGACCCCGGATCAAGTGAATCTCATAGTAGGTGCCAACCGGCGGGTGCCCGGCCTGCGGCGGGAAGAGGTAGCAACACTGGCTTCGGTCAGCGTGGACTACTACGCCCGGCTGGAACGCGGCAACCTCACAGGGGTGTCGGACGAAGTGCTTGAAGCAATCGCCCAAGCCCTCAGGCTGGACGAAGCCGAGACCGCTCACTTGTTCGACCTCGCCCGGGCCGCACAGCCCGGGCCAGCCCGCCGCCGTCGGGCAGTCACCCCTGCGCAGCAGGTGCGCCCGAGCCTCCAACGATTCATGGACGCGATTACAGGCGCCCCCACCTGGGTGCGGAACGAGCGCATGGATCTCATCACCGCCAACCCGCTCGGCCGAGCCCTCTACTCACCGCTTTTTGCCGATCCCGTCCGTCCCGTGAATAACGCCCGGTTCGTGTTCCTCAACCCTGAGTCACGCACCTTCTACCCCGATTGGGAGCAGGGCGCGAACGATATTGTCGCCACCCTCCGTAGTTACGCCGGACGCCAACCGCATAACAAGCGCCTAAGCGATCTGGTGGGCGAGCTCGCGACCCGGAGCGAGGAATTCCGCACACTCTGGGCTGCCCACAACGTCCGCTTCCACCGAACAGGCACTAAGCGCCTCCACCACCCGGTGGTCGGAGATCTCGAGCTCAGCTACGAGGCAATGGAACTGCCGGCCAACCCCGGGTGGACGATGTTCGCGTTCACCGCCGAACCTGGGTCCGCGAGTGACGAACGCCTGAAACTGCTCGCCAGCTGGGCGGCGACCACCACGGCTGAACTGGCCGCACCGGCGTCGATCTCTGACTGACCTCCGCGGTAAGGGGGAGCCTAAGCCGCCGGCATTCGTTGAGCAGTGGCGGGTTCCTCCGTCACATAAACGAGCTGCCAGAGGTGTGGCGGCGGAAGAATCGCCGTCGCGCAGTCCCCGTCGAGCTCAACGGGAACATCGACGAGCCTTGACTGCCGATCCGGATCTGCGTACCGAATGCGCGGTACCGTACCCCGGGTCCGCCGGATGCGCAGGCGCCCTCCGCCCGGTGACTGCGGCACTGCGCGCGGCTCATCCCACTCGGTGTCTGTTTGGCCCAGCAAGTTGATCATGTGGATGGCGAATCCACCGGGCACGCTGGTGACGCGACGCCAGACGGCCCCGGGCTCAGGACGGTCTGTTACCGCCGCGGCCTGGTAGGAAATGTCCAGATCGTCGTTGTACGTCCCCGCGTAGGATCCCGTGACATCGCAGATCGCGGGATCCATGGTCAATTCGTCGTGTTCCACGAGGAAGTCGTACCAACGCGCCAGGAAGGCCGCTGTTTCCTGGTTGATGGGGTGGTTGCGGACATAGTACGGATCAACCAACACCCGGTCCCCTTCACCGGCCAGGAGCTGCGTTGCTCCGTGGGAAAACAGTGTGGCCATGGTCAGCGCAGTTGCCCTGTCGGCAGCTTGCTGGTCGGCAGTGTCGTACACGTGCTGGTACGCAGCGATCACCACAGGCTGGTCTCGGCGCGCAGCCTTTGCCCGGCTGACGACGTCGGCCAGGGAACCCAAAGTAGTGTGCGGCGGCCAGACTTCTATGTAGACGGCGTCCTGGGGAGTCGGAGCCGTGCGCCATGTGGGAAAGTCATTGACATTGTTGAAGACCAAGTGGCTGGTGGGTAACGCGTTCCGGACGCCCTCGATCAGCTGGACGAATGAATCTGCGACGTCCACCAGGGCACCATCCGGAGTGGCTGCGCGTTTGGGATATCCGTATTGGTCCAGGTGGAAGCCGTCGAATCCGAGGGATGATGTGGCGTCGGCCAGTTCCTTGGTGAAATGGGCGAGCCACGGTTGGGCCGCCGGGTCCAGGAGGAAGAGGAAGTCTCCCAGTGCGTAGGGTTCGCCGCTTGGCGTGAGCATGGCGTGTTGCTGCCAGTTGTGCCATTCGCCGGGACCGGCCGCGTACACGGCGGCATAGCCGAGTGTCCGGGATCCCGCCGCCTGGATGGTCCTCACAAGTTCCTTGACCTTGGCCAGGGAAATGGTCTGGCCAAGGGCATCTACATACTCGGAGCCGCCACCCATCAGGTCCGCGTGGCGGTAGGCCCAATCGTAGAACTGGACGCCGTTCAGGTGCAGCCTGCGGACGAGTTCGGCAACGGGCTGCACGTCCTTGTCCGGCCCATAGCTGGCTACAAAACCGTATCTCAAGCGTGCCCTCGGGTCCGCGGCGACCTCGACGGCGGTCCGGACGGTCTTGCCGTCGGCCTCGAGTTCCACGCCATAGCCACCCGGGCCGAGAGGGCCCAGGCTAAGAATTCCGGAACCGCATCCTTCGTGCGTCTGGATCCGCTCGCCGAGGTGCCAAACCGTGAGGGCGGCAGTGACGCCGTCGGGAATCCAGAGTTCGACGGCGGCCGGTTCCGTGGGCGAGTAGCTCGCCTTAGTGGGGAGAATGTCGAGGGGTTGAGCCATGTGGGTGTCCTTGGGTGTTGTGACGCTTCGCGCCTATTTGACGGCACCGGTGGTGATTCCGGCGATGAGGTGCTTTTGTCCCGCGACGTAGACGGCGATCACCGGGATGACAGCGAGGGTGGAGGCCGCGAACACGAGGCCCCACGCGGTCGAGTGCTCGCCTTGGAAAGCCGCGATGCCGAGGGGAAGCGTGCGCTTAGTGGCGTCGCTGATGACAGTCAGGGCCCATACGTATTCATCCCACGCGCCGAGGAAGGAAAAGACCGCGGCGGTGGCCAGGGCCGGACGGGCAAGGGGGATGTACAGGACCAGGAATTTGCGGAGGATCCCCGCGCCATCGACCGTCATGGCTTCGTCCAATTCCCTGGGGACCCTTTCGAAAAAGGCCCGCAAAAGAAATGTGGTGAAGGCAATCTGCCCGGCCGTGTAGAAAAACACCAGGCCTTCCAGGGAGTCGAGCATATTCAGGCTTTTCGCCAGGACGAACTGCGGGACGATCACCACAATGCCCGGGATCATCAATCCCGCGAGCAGCAGGGAGAACATGAAGTTCTTGAGCGGGAAGTCGAAACGGGCGAAGGCGAAGGCCGTCATTGACGAAATGACCACTGACGCCACGGTGGTCAGCACTGAAACGTAAGCTGAGTTTCCAAAGAATCCAGCGAAATTGTTCTCCGTCCAGGCTTCCTCGTAGTTTGCTGAGGTGAGCGTCTGCGGCAGGAAATGCGGAGGATTCGGAAGCGTGGCCGTGTTGGGCTCCAGTGAGGTGGACACCATGATCATGAAAGGCGCCACCATCATCACTGCGCCGCACACGACGATCGCCACGCGGACTAGCAGCCAGATGTTGAACGGCCGCTTTGAGCGTTCGTTCCTGGACGGTTTGTCCGCCTCGCGCGAGCTTTTCGGCTTGAGGGAAATCGCCGTCATCGCAGGGCCTCCTTCTTCTCACCAAAGAATTTGAACTGGGCGAACGACACAACAAAGATGAAGATCGCGAGGATGAAGGACATGGCCGAGCCATAGCCGAAGTCCAGGAACGAGAACGCTTGCTTGTACATATAGGTCAGGGGAACCTCTGTGCTTCCCGCGGGTCCGCCGTTGGTCATGAGAAGGACTGAGGGAAAAACATTGAATGCCCCGATCACTTGCAAGACGAGCACGAACAGCAGTGTTCCTCGAATTCCGGGCAGGGTCACGTGGACGAACTTATGCCAGGCATTCGCACCGTCCAGTGCGGCCGCCTCATACAGCTCCTCCCCCACACCGCCCAGCGACGCCAGGAACACCACCAAGCACCATCCGAGGTTCTTCCAGATCCCCAGGAGGGAAATGGCAATCAGTCCTGTCCAGCGTTGTTCAAGCCACGGCACGGCATGATCGGAAAGGGACAGAAAGTCCGTAATGAACCAGTTGACCGCACCGTTGTCCGTGGTGAAAAGGAACTTGAACAAGAGGGAGACCACCACCCAGCTGGTGACCACAGGAATGTAGAACAGGACCCGGAAGAGGGTACGGCCCGGCATCTTCTTCTGGAGGAGGACCGCGAAGAACAGGCCCAGTGCAACGGTGGCCGGAACGGACATCAACAGGTACACGCCGGCGTTGACCACGCTCGTCCAGAACTGGGGATCGGCCAGGGCTCGAACGTAGTTGTCCAGTCCGATGAAGGTACTTGCCTGGGTGGGCAGCACGGACCACTTGTAGAACGAGATCTGCAGGGAGCGCACCAGCGGGTATCCAGTGGTCAGCAAGAACAGAATCAACCCGGGAGCCGCGAACGCCCACGGCACCCACCAATGGGAAGGCCTGCGGCTCGCCCCTCCACGGCCCGGTTTGCGAGGCCGGGCCGTGGAGGGCGACGAAACTGTTTGTTTCCGGAGAACACCTTGTGACGTCATGTATCAGCCTTGCGCCAAGAGCGGATCGATCTGTGCCACGGCGGCATCCATTGCCTGCTGGGCGGTCAGCTTGCCCTGAAGTGCAAGCTGGGCCTGCTTGGTGAAGATGTCATCAACCTTTGCCCACTGCGGCGTGGCCGGCCGAGGCTTGGCGGTCTTGAGCTGCTCCAGGAAGGCTGCATAGTAGGGCTGGATGGATGCCATCGATTCGGCCATATCCTTCTCCGCGGACAGCTGGCCTACCTGGCCCATCGCCTTTTGGGCGTCCGGAGACAGCATGTAGCGGATGAACTCGGCACCAAGCTCCTTGTTCTTGGATTGCTGCGTCATGACGATGTCTTCGCCGCCCACCACGCTGACGCTGCCGCCGTCGCCGCTGAACATCGGTGACGTCTTTGGCTGGAATGTCGGGTAGGACGTGGCCATGTTGGGGAAGGTCCACGGGCCGTCCACAATGGTCGGGTACATGCCCTTCGGCAAGCCGTCGCCCGTTGGCGTTCCGCCGCTGCCCCCGAGAATTACTCCAGGAATGGCCTTCTTGTTGTAAAGATCGACGATCAGCTGCAGGGCCGCGACGGATTTTGGCCCATTCAAGTAGCCTGCGGACTTCTTCACGTCGGGATCAGTCATGTCGCCGCCGTTGGACCAGATGTAAGGAAGCATCTGCCATGCCCCGGAGCCGCCTTCGGCGAGGATGTATTTGCCTCCCACTTTGTCCGCAGCTGCTTTGAGTTCGTCCATAGTTTTCGGAACGGAAGCGATGCCGTTGGCCTTGAGCGCCTCATCGTTGTAGATGACCACCTTGGTGTTGGTGTCCAAAGGAAGGCCCCAGAGCTTGCCGTTGTACTTGTTCGTGGCGAGCGGACCAGTGAACATTTTGTCGGCCCAGGACTGGAAGTCCGGCATGGCCTCGCTCAGCGGCGTCAGCACGCCGATCTTGGCCAGCTCAGGGACGGTGACAATGTCCGCGCGGATGACATCCGGCAAGCTGGTACCAGCAGCCGCCGTGACGAGTTTCTGGTGCATGTCCTTGTCGGGGATCTGCACGGCCTTGACTTTGACGCCGGGGTGGAGCTTCTCGAAGTTCGGGATGATGGTCTTCTCCAAGGCCTTGATCTCACCCCCGCCCGCGCTGTAGGCGTGCCAGAAGGTGATTTCCCCGGACACAGCGGCCCCTGTTGCCAGGGTGGACACCGCGGCGGGCTGGGCACCACCGCCGCCGGTGTCACAAGCCGTGAGGCCGGCGGCCGCCAAAAGGGCTATGGAGGAGAGCGTGAAGAGTTTTTTCATCATGGCTGGACCTTTCGCATTTCGGGCAGCGAGTACCCGCAGGGTTTGGGATGACGGTTTGGGAGAGGTTAGGGGGAAGGTTGGAACAGCGGATCACGCGCTGCGGCGAAAGACTTTGAGTTCCCAAGGGCGAAGGCGCAGCGACTTCTCCGCGGGATAGTTGGCTAGTACCTGTTCTGCGGTAGCCCAGGAATCATCGTCGATGTCGGCCATGCGCTCGGCGGATGAGAAATTGCCGATGACAAGCATCTCCGTGCCATCCAGCGAACGGTTGAAGGCATATACGTGTTCGTCCTCGGGTAAGAGCATGCTGAAGTCGCCGTGTGAAACCACGGGATCGCGATGGCGCAGCGCGATGACTTCGCGGTAGAAGTTGAAAACAGAATCAGGATCCTCAACCTGGGCGGCAGCGTTGATGGAGCGAGCGTTCGGGTTGACTGCGATCCATGGGGCTCCGGTGGTGAACCCCGCATTCCGGCTCCCGTCCCATTGAACGGGGGTCCGGGCGTTGTCCCGGTTCAGGGGCGCCAGGGCTGCAAGTACTTCGGCATCGGTGTGGCCCAGATGCGTGGTGGCCTCGCGATGGTGGTTGAGGACTTCGATGTCCCGGTAGTCCCTGATCGCGCCGAAGGACATATTCGTCATGCCCAGCTCCTCCCCTTGATACACGTAGGGAGTGCCCCGGTGCAGATGCAGGATGCCCGCCAGCATCTTGGCCGACACCTCCCGGTATTCGCCGTCGTTCCCAAAGCGGGACACGGCCCGGGCTTGATCGTGGTTTCCCCAGTACAGGCTGTTCCATCCGCAGGCCGCCAGCCCTTCCTGCCAGCGGGCCAGGGACTTCTTCAGTTCGGTGAGCAGCAACTTCTTTGGCCGCCATTTATTGCCGTCTTCCTGATCGAGGGCGACGTGCTCGAATTGGAACACCATGTCCACTTCATGCCTTGCGGGATCAGTGAAAATAGCAGCGTCCTCTACCGTGACTCCAGGCATCTCACCGACGGTCAGCAACTGCCGGTCCCGCCCCGCGAACACCTCTTGGTGCATTTCCTGCAGGAATTCGTGGATCCTGGGACCGCAGATGAAGTGAGCACCGCCGTCGCCGTAGAGCTTGTCGTCGGATTTGGGCCCATCAGGTAGCTGCTGATCCTTCGAAATGAAGTTGATGACATCCATCCGGAAACCGTCCACGCCCCGGTCCAGCCACCAATTCATCATGCTGTAGATGGCCGCCCGCACTTCCGGGTTTTCCCAGTTGAGGTCGGGTTGCTTCTTCGAGAACAGGTGAAGGTAGTACTGGCCCGTTGTCTGGTCATATTCCCACGCCGGCCCGGAGAAGGCGGAACCCCAATTGTTCGGCTCAGCGCCTGCGGAACCCGGCTCCGCGCCGCCCCTCGGAGAACGCCACCAGTACCAATCCCGTTTCGGGTTCTCCAAGCTGGAGCGCGATTCCATAAACCACCGGTGTTCGTCGGAAGTGTGGTTGACGACCAAATCCATAACGAGCTTCATGTCGCGGGCGTGCAATCCGGCGATGAGCTCGTCGAGAGTTTCCAGGTCTCCAAAGATCGGGTCGATGTCCTGGTAGTCGCTGATGTCGTACCCATTGTCGTCCTGTGGCGAGCGGTACACAGGCGACAACCACAGAACGTCCACGCCCAGCTTGTTCAGATAATCGAGCCGGCCGATAATGCCGCGAAGGTCCCCGACTCCGTCGCCGTCGGAGTCGGCGAAGCTGCGAGGATAGATCTGGTACACCACTGCGCTCCTGAACCAGTCTTGGTCCGTGCTCATGGGAGGGCCGGCGTGGGTTTCTTGAATCGTCATTGATGAGTTCCCTTGCTGGGCGACTATGCCGTATGTGAAGTACTGAAAGTTTTGCGGTAGAAGTCTCAACTGTCAATAGCTTGTAGAAATGTGATGCAAACCACCAATCCGCTCGCGATTCACTTGAGATAACTTTTGATACAAAAATCAGAAATCCTGCGATAGTCTTGCACAAGCCCATCGATGAGGAGGCGACATGGACTCGCAGCCAACCCCCGCCCACCCCACGTGGCTGGGTGCGCCAAGCTCCGCCCGGGACGTCTTGTACCAACTGCTCGTTGACGGGCCGCTGTCCAGAAGTGCACTGGCCGAAAAGCTGGGTCTGTCTGCCGGAAGCCTCACGCGGGTTACCAAACCCTTGCTGACAGCGGGTGAAATCATTGAGACGGAATCACGGCATGTCGGCCCCACCGGACGCCCTACGCAACCGTTGGAAATCGTTGCGGGTCGTCACTACTTCGTCGGTGTGAAGCTCACGGGAACGCATGCGTCGGCCGCACTGGTCAACCTGCGCACCGACGTGATCGCCACCGCGGAAGCCCCGATCGGCTCAATGCAGCCCGAAGCCGTAGCCGATCTCGTGGCAGACCTGGTCCGTAGAGTTGAGCAATCAGCTCCCCAACCAGTTGCCGCAGTTGGAGTGTGCCTCGGCGGCCAGGTCACGGACGGCGGGAACATTAGCTGGGCACCCTTCCTCAAGTGGGAAAACGTTCCCTTCGGTGACCTCCTGAAAAATCGGCTGGGTTTGCCTGTCAGCATCATCAACGACCTCAACGCCTTGACCTTGATGGAACATTGGCTAGGCTCCGGCCGTGGCATTGCGAATCTGGTGGTTCTCACCATAGGCGCGGGCGTCGGCTACGGTCTGGTCATCAACCACCAGATGATCACCGATGCCAACTCCGGTTTGGGCACTGCCGGCCATATTCCCCTGGATCCGTTTGGGCCGCCTTGCGATCTGGGCCACCGAGGTTGCGCCAATGTCATGTTGAGCCAGCCCAGCCTCGAGTCAAGGGCTTTGGCCTCCATGGGTAGGCCCGTGCCATACGCGGAACTGCTCGAACTCTCGGCCCAAGGAGGGGTTGCCAAAACGCTCGTCGATGAAGCTGGATTCGCCTTGGGCCGCCTGCTCACCATCGCTTCAGCCCTGGTCATGCCTGAATTGATCATCCTCAGCGGGGAAGGCGTCGGTCTCGCAACGGCAGCCAGGGAAGCCATTGACGCCGGACGGAGGCACGATCGCGAAGTCCATGCCCGCGAGGTACCCATTGCTGTCATCGACGTTGACGACACTCACTGGGCCCGTGGCGCAGCGATCGGCGCAATGCAGCAACCTGCGCCCAGCTAGGTCAACCGCCGTCCTGCGGACTGAACATCACGGCGTTCCACTCGCGGATCTCGCCGGGTACTGCCAGCCCTTCCAGGACAAAGGGATCCCCCGCGATGAACTGCTCCGCCCTTTCCCTGCTGGTGAAGATGCCCATCGAACCGTTCACGGCCGGGTTGTTGAACGTCCCGATACCGATCAGGCCGCCCTCAGCGGCGAAGCCCTGCAAATATTCAACATGCCGGGGATAGACGGCTTGAAGACCGGGGAGCGCCGAAGGCTCCGAGCTGTAGAAGACCACGAATTGCATTGTTTGCCTTAATTGCCGGGTTCGGCGCGGTAGGGGGCGGCGCCGTCGAGTTCGGACAGGGTCTGGACGAGCCGCGGGAGCACGTGGTTTTGCCATCCCGCGCTCATGATGCGGTGCGATGCGACGTGGGTTGGTTCATTGGGATCGAACCCGTCGTGGACAAGGGACAGCCGGGTGCCCGTACCTTCCGGGGAGATCGACCATGTCACGGTGCTGTTGAGGCTATTGCCGGAGTTCGCGTCCCGCCACGAAATGCGCAGACGCCTTCCGGCGTCGAGGTCAAGGACTTCGCTGGCCACCAGGCCGCTGAATCCGACCGCCGGAACCGGAATTCCGCGCATCTGATACTGCTGCCCGACCACTGCTTGGAAGTCGTTTTCCATCAACCAGCAGGCTATCAGCTCTGATTCGGTCAGTGCCTGCCAAACCCTGGCAGGCGGATGTGGCAGGAATTCTTGGACCTCGATGGTTGTAAGTTGTTCGTTCACTAGCTGTCCTCCGTGTCGTTCAGTCGTCCCAAATTCCGAGGGAGCCATCGGCGGCGAGATCAAATAGCCCTGGGCTGTGTCGCAGCCGAGATCCTGCAGGATGTCCAGTTGCTCCTGGCGTTCCACTCCTTCGGCCGTGACCCGGACCCCCATGGCGTTGAGGGTTTGGATCAGCCCTTGGACAATAGTCGCAGTGTGCGGCTCAATATCGATGTTCCTGATGAACGCCTTGTCGATTTTTAGCGTGGTCAGCGGCAGGACCCGAAGCATCGCCAAGGACGAATAGGCGCTTCCATAGTCGTCCAACGCAACACCAACGCCCATGTCGATCAGTTCCCGCAACTGCGACGCCGCGGAGGGGACGTCCACTATCGCTGTTCCTTCGGTGATCTCAATTTCCAGCATCCGGGCAGGAATGCCGTGGCGGTTCAGGGCGGCTCGTATGTCGGATGGAACGTTCCGGCGGCGAACTGGACCGGGGAGACGTTCACTGCGATCTTCCGGCCGTCATGTTCGAACGGCTCTTCCATGCTGTCCAGGATTCCGGCAGCGATCCCACAAGCGGTGTCTTCATCGACGTCGGTGAGAAGGACAGCGAACTCGTCGCCGCCCAAGCGGGCCAAGGAGCCGAGGGGTCCAACGCTGCGCGACAGGCGCCGGGCGAACTCCGTGAGGACGGCATCCCCGGCACGATGGCCGCAGGTGTCGTTGACGCCCTTGAAATCGTCAAGGTCAATGAACAGGATTCCCACGCCGGGCAGCCCGGCGCTGATGTCGGGGCAATGCTCTTCGAGCATCCGCCGGTTGGGCAGCCCGGTCAACGGGTCGTGCAGTGAAGCGTGGCGGAATTGCACGGAAACGGCGGCAAAGATATCCGATACCGTAACGATCCGCGGGCCCGCGGCGCTCAAGACCAACAGGTCCTGATAACGCTTGTACTCAGGCCTTTCCAGAATAGCTTGTGCCGCGGACTGGAGGTCTAGATCGGCAGCCATCGCCGAGTCCGTGGTCGGCAGTAGCTCCGAAGCCGTCCTTCTCGTGTTCAATGCCCGTCCGTAGCCGAGCCGGCCAGTCAGCCTGAATTCCAGTTGGTCCCTGGTCAGCAGCGCGAACGAGCTGTCCTGCTCGATCACGACGGCCCTGAGGGTGCGGTCGCTCCGGAACATAGCATCAACTCTTGTCTAACGACACTCACCGATATATCGTTAAGTATCGCAGAACAAACTGCGGCCCTCAGGGCAACTCTCACAAACACCGAAAGGACGATGCCGCTATGAAGGGCATTCATGAAAGCAAGCACACAGAGTGCGGTCCGGATATGGAACGCTTCGGACGCGGCCGGAGCCGTCGCGGACCCCACGGACACGGCGGATTCGGACCAGGCCGCGGATTCGGACCAGGCCGCGGTTTCGGGCCGGGCTTCGGACCGGGGTTTGGACCAGGCTTTGGTCCCGGCGGCCCCCGGCGCGCCAACAGGGGCGATGTTCGCTTCGCGATCCTCTCCTTGCTGGCCGAATCACCATCCAACGGGTACGGACTCATCAAGACGATTGCCGAGAAGACCTCCGGATCATGGCGCCCCAGCCCGGGCTCGGTCTATCCCACGCTGCAGCAGCTCGTTGACGAAGAGCTCATCGCACCCGTCGGCGAAGGCCGTCGCACCGAATTCACACTCACTGATGCGGGGAAGGCATACGTAGCCGAGCATGCCGAGGAGCTGGAAAATGCGTGGAATATCGATTCGGAAGGATCAGGACCCGCGTTTCACCAGAGCGTGGCAAAGCTCATGGGAGTCATCCACCAGTTCCGCTTTGCCGCAACTGACGAACAGCGGACCGCCGCAATGGAAAAGATCGACGAAGCACGGCGAGCGCTGTACCACATCCTCGCCGACTAGTACCGACCTGTCTGAGGCCGCGATGCGGAGTCGAAATCACTCCGCTCGCGGCGTCGATGGAGTATTGGCCTGACGCCCCGCTCCCTTCAGCCCATTGGAGGTGTCAGCCCGTACCGGGCGATAATGTCCGGCAGCCAGGGCGGCTGGCCGAACTGCAGCCCGTATTCGGCGGCCAATTTGCCGATCACCTCGGGATCCGGCGGCCCCGCTTCGAAGTGATCTGCGAGCCCCCAGAAGAAATGCTCAAATCCCGCGGGGCTGATGATCTCGATCATTCGTGCCGGGACTTTGCCGGCGTTCCACATCGTGTGGAGCTCACCCCGCGGTTTCGTGATGTAGCCCCCGGCGCCGAGCACGGCCTCACGATCGCCGGACCGGAACCCGATCTCGCCTTCAATGACGATCGAGTACTCATCCTCCCTCGTGTGAGTGTGCGGGGGCACCAAAGCCCCGACAGGAAACGGGTGCTCCACAATCGAGATCTGTTCATCGGTGTGCTCGCCGAAAAGCTTGAAGACAACCCCGATCGATCCGAGACTGCCCTCCCGCCCCTGGCCCGGTTGCACGACCGTCAGCCGCGGAGCATTCTCCATGTCCATGACAGATCACCTTCCAATTTCAATATACAATTGTGTTTATCGAAATTGTCCGGCAGTGAAGGATCAGTGTCAATACATTGAGTGAACACCACCGTTCATCCAAGAGTCGGCGCTACGAGATGAGCAAAAGAACCGAACAGATAAGCGGCACGCACCAGCGCATCGTTGACGCGGCCGTGACACTGCACGGTTCCGTCGGGCCGGCCCGCACCACGATCGCGGGCATCGCTGAGAAGGCCGGTGTCACCAGGCTGACGGTCTACCGGCATTTTCCCGACGACGAAGCACTGTTCTCTGCCTGCTCCTCGCACTGGCTTTCACAGCAGCAACTCCCGGACCCCGCGGCCTGGTCCGGGCATGCCGATCCCCTCGGCCGGCTCACCGCTGGACTGTCCGACCTGTATCGGTTCTACCGCGAAGGCGAGGCCATGCTCACCCGAATCTATGCGGACTGGGACGCGCTCCCCCAGACACACCGCACAGAGCTCGAATCCAGAAACGCCTATTTCCGGGACGTCCTACTCGAGCCGTTTTTCGAGCCAAACAGGAACCCCAGACTACGCGCCACCCTCAGCCACGGGATCTCCTTCTGGACATGGCGATCGCTATGCCATGACAACGGCCTTTCGAACCATGATGCGGTCGAAATCATGTCCACCCTGATCACAACGACAGTCGGCGCCGCGGTAAAATCCGACCCACCCAGGCGAGAGAACGCGGGCGTCCGTAGACCGTGACCCCGGTCGCCCAGGACCCCGCTGAGATGTTCCCGGCCAGGACCCCATTCCTCTGGACGCGTGGGGCCGGTCGCGCCTACGCTTGTTGTGTTGCCCCGGACCCCGGCAGCGCATCATAAGCGCATCCGAGGAGGCAACGCCTTGTCCTTAACCAACCAGCCTTCGGTGCCCACGTTCACGATCCCGTCCCGACCTGCCCCGCCCGGGGTCCGGATCAACAGCATCACAAGCAGCTACGCGAGCCTCCTGAAGACCGTCCGGGATGCAGGGCTGCTCTGGCGGTGCCAACGCTACTACCTCCTTCTGCTAACGATCCTGGCCATGGTGGGGGCTGGAATCTCGGTGGTGTTCCTCCTCTTGGGCGATACCTGGCTTCAGCTGGCTGTGGCAGGCGCCTTGGGTGTCGTCTTCACACAGTTCGCCTTCCTCGGCCACGAAGCGGCGCATCAGCAGGTGTTCGCGTCCCGGCCCGCGAACGAGTGGACTGCACGCCTCATCGCCACACTGGTAGTGGGCATGAGTTACTCGTACTGGACCGACAAGCACTCACGGCACCACGCCCGCCCGAACATGGTCAATCAGGACCCGGACATCGCCCAGGGTGCGGTCATCTTCCACAACGAGATACCAAGCGGCCGTGGAAGACTCGGCCGGACCCTTGGCAAACACCAGGGCTATCTGCTCTTCCCTCTGTTCCTTTTCCTCGGATGGACCCTGCACATTGATTCGTTGAAGTACTTGCTCCGGCGCAGGGCGGTGAGGCACCGATGGCTTGAGCTGGCCCTGCTAGGTCTGCGCTTCGGTACCTATATCGGACTGATTTTCCTCGTCCTCTCCCCCGGCGTCGCGGTTGCATTCATCGCCGTGCAGGTCGCTGTGTTCGGGCTGTACATGGGCGGAAGTTTCGCGCCAAATCACAAAGGGATGCCGATCCTTCCCGAAAACAGCCGGGTGGACTTCCTGACACGGCAGGTTGTCACGTCCCGCAACATCGCCGGCGGACGATTCGTGACCTTGCTCATGGGCGGCCTTAACCACCAGATCGAACACCACTTGTTCCCGGATATGCCCCGTCCGCACCTACGCGAGGTCCGCCAACTGGTCAAGGCCCACTGTGATGCGGCGGGGATCGCGTACACCGAAACAGGGCTGCTGCACTCGTACGCGATAGTGATCCGTTATCTCAACAAGGTCGGACTCAAAGCAGCGGACCCGTTCACCTGCCCCCTCGCTGGCCAATACCGGCGCTAACCGACACACATACGGGCCGGGAGACGCTGCCGGACCACTACAGCGCCGACCCGATAGACTCGGTGCCCAAGAACCTGGAACATGAGAATGCCGATGAGCGCCGCAAGGAATTCACCCGCATCAAGTTCGAAACCGCCCCGCATCACCCAACACTACGCCCCGGACAACTACGATGGCCAGCCCCGCAAGCTCAACCGAGTGACCATTGCCGGCGACATCCCAGTTGGTGTGGAAGGCAAGCCGAGCCAGTCGATCCAGGGGGATTCGTCCGCCTATTCCCCGACGGTTCCCACGCCACTCAACTAGTCCGTCGCAGTACAACTAGCCGTGTTCCATCCAGCTCACAAGCCGCCAGCGAGTTTGTAGTAGGCGGCGTTCCAGGCGAGCTCCTTCTTGAACTGGCGGATGGTGGTGCCCTCGTCGATGGTGAGAAGTTCCGTCTGCGCGATCTCGGCGAAGTCTTCGAAGACGTCCATGCCCAACTGCGTGGAGAGCACGGTGTGGTGCGCGGCACCGGCGGTGAGCCACGCGGCGGCGGAGGTGGCGAAGTCGGGCTTGGGCGACCACAGGGCACGGGCGACCGGGAGGTTGGGCAGCGGTTCGTCGAGGTCCACGACGTCGACGGCGTTCGCCACGAGGCGGAACCGGTCGCGCATGTCCGAGAGCGCGACGACGATGCCGGGCCCTGAGTCGGTGTCGAAGACCATGCGGACGGGGTCTTCCTTGCCGCCGATGCCCAGCGGGTGGATCTCCACGCGCGGCTTGGTGGCGGTCAGGGAGGGGCAGACCTCGAGCATGTGCGCGCCGAGGATCTTCTCCTGCCCCGGGGTCAAGTGGTAGGTGTAGTCCTCCATGAGGGAGGCGCCTCCGGGCAGTCCGGCGCCCATGACCTTGGCGGCCCGGACCAGGATCGCGGTCTTCCAGTCGCCCTCGGCACCGAAGCCGTAGCCGTCGGCCATGAGCCGCTGCACGGCCATGCCGGGAAGCTGGCGCAGCGCTCCCAGGTCCTCGAACGACGTCGTGAACGCGGCCGAGCCGTTCGCCTCCAGGAAGGACCGCAGACCGAGTTCGATGCGGGCGCTGTAGCGCAGCGAGTCGTGCCGGGCACCGCTGGCGCGCAGTTCCGGTGCCACCTCGTAGAGACGCTCGTACTCGGCGACGAGGGCGCCGACGTCGGACTCCGGCGCGCCGTGCACGGCGTCGCCGAGCTCGTTGACGGACCAGGTGTTGACCGAGACGCCGAAGCGCAGCTCGGCTTCGGTCTTGTCCCCTTCGGTGACGGCGACGTTGCGCATGTTGTCCCCGAAACGCGTCAGCTTCAGGCACCTGACGGCAGCCCAGCCGGCGGCGGCGCGCTGCCAGACTCCGACCTGGCGGGTGACCTCGAGGTTGGAGACGTGCCCGACGACGGTCTTCCGCGGCACGCCGAGGCGGGATTGGATGTACCCGAATTCGCGGTCGCCGTGGGCTGCCTGGTTCAGGTTCATGAAATCGAAGTCGATGTCCGCCCACGGCAGGGCCACGTTCGCCTGCGTGTGCAGGTGCAGGAGGGGCTTGCGGAGCAGATCCAGTCCCTGGATCCACATCTTGGCCGGGCTGAAGGTGTGCATCCAGGCCGTCACGCCAATCACGGCATCATCGGAGTTCGCTTCGAGCGCGGTGCGGCGGATGGCGTCCGAGTCCGTGAGTACCGGCTTCCAGACGATCTTGACCGGAACATCGGAGGACGCGTTCAAGGCGGCGGCGATCTCCTGGGACTGCGCGGCGACCTGCTTGAGGACGTCTTCGCCGTACAGGTGCTGGCTGCCGGTGAGGAACCAGACTTCGTAATGTTCGAGGGAAGTGTTGTGGGCGTGTGGCATGGGTTTCTCCTTGAGAAGTTCGTGGGTGCCGCGGGTTAGCGGCAGGCCGTGTTACCGGCCGTAGACGTTCTGGTACCGGTCGTAGAGGGATTCGATCTGGCCCGCGTCGATGGGCAGCGGTTCACCGAGCTGCCGGGAAATGTGGACCGTGCGGGCCACTTCCTCGCACATGACGGCGGCCTTGACGGCGGAGCGGGCGTCCTTGCCGATGGTGAACGGGCCGTGATTCTGCATCAGGACCGCCGGTGAATGGGAAGCCCGGAGCGTTTCCACGATGCCGCGGCCGATCGAATCGTCTCCGATCAGCGCGAACGGGCCCACCGGAATGGTGCCGCCGAATTCGTCGCCCATCATGGTCAGCACGCACGGGATCGGCTCCCCGCGCGCGGCCCAGGCCGTGGCATAGGTGGAGTGCGTGTGGACCACTCCGCCGACGTCGGGCATGTTTCGGTACACGTAGGCGTGCGCGGCGGTGTCCGACGACGGCGAAAGGTCCGGATTGCCCCACTCCACGATTTCCTGACCGGTGCAGATTGCTTTGACCGGAGTGCCGTAGAGATCAGTGACCACCATGAGGTCTGGCGCGAGCTCGTCGTAGGAAACCCCCGAGGGTTTGATGACCATCAAGTCATGCCCCGGGACGCGGGCCGAGACATTGCCCGCGGTCCAGACCACCAGCTCATAACGGGTCAGTTCGGCATGTAGCGCGCACACCTCGGCCCGGATCCGGGCAATGGCGTCCAGCAACGCGCTCATGCGGAAACCCCTGCCGTGAGTACTGGTTCCGAAGCAACGGGTCCAACGGCGTTCCGCTGGATCTTCTTGAGCCGGTGCATGACCTCGTTCGCTCCCCTGCCGAAGTAATCGTGAAGGGTCCGGTATTCGCGGAACAGCTCTTCGTAGGCGGCGACGTTTTCCGGGATCGGCGTGAAGACGGCGCCCGGTTCGGACCCCATGGCAGCCGCGGCCTCCCGGATATCCGGGTACTCCCCCGCAGCGACCGCGGCGTGGATGGCCGAACCCAGCGCGGGACCCTGGGTGGAGCCGATGGTGGAGAGCGGCAGGCCCGTGATGTCGGCGTAGATCTGCATCAGCAGCTTGTTCTTGAGCAGTCCTCCGGCAACGATGAATTCCTTCACCGGGACCCCGGAGTCCCGGAAGGCGTCCACAATGGTGCGGGTGCCGAAGGCCGTGGCCTCCAGGAGCGCCCGGTAGATGTCCTCCGGGCGCGTTGCCAGCGTCTGGCCCACGATCACGCCGGACAGCTCATGGTCCACCAGGACCGAGCGGTTGCCCGAGTGCCAGTCCAGGGCGATGAGCCCGTGCTCACCGATCGCCTGGCGGGAGGCGAGCTCGGTGAGGTATTCATGGATGCCGAGCCTCTGCAGGGCTGCGGCCTCGTGGTATTCGGGCGGGACGCCGTACCGGGTGAACCAGCCGAAGATGTCGCCCACCCCGGATTGGCCGGCCTCATAACCCCAGAGCCCGTCCACGATCCCGCCGTCGACCACACCGCACATGCCCGGCACCTCACGCAGGACGTCCGCGTTCATGACATGGCAGGTGGAGGTGCCCATGATGGCGACGAGCTGTCCCGGTTCCACGGCGCGGGCCGCCGGCGCAGTGACGTGGGCGTCCACGTTCCCGACCGCAACGGCGATGCCCTCACGCAGGCCGGTCCAGGCGGCGGCTTCGGCCGTGAGGTATCCGGCGGCGTTGCCCAGCCGGCCGATGGTGTGTTCGAGCTTGCTGCCCACGAAGTCCTTGAAGTCCGGGTTCAGGGCGGCCAGGAATTCCGTGGACGGGTAGGCGCCGTCCTGGTAGATGCCCTTGTAACCCGCGGTGCAGGCGTTCCGCACGTAGTTTCCGCACAGCTGCCAGACGATCCAGTCCGCAGCTTCCACCCAGTGGTCCATCGCCGCGTACGCTTCCGGGTCCTCCTCAAGGAGCTGGAGCCCCTTGGCGAATTCCCATTCAGAGGAAATCAGCCCGCCGTAGCGCGGCAGCCACGTCTCGCCGCGCTCGGCGGCCAGTGCATTGACGCGGTCCGCCTGCCCCTGGGCCGCGTGGTGGCGCCATAGCTTCACATAGGCGTGCGGCCGGTTGGCGAAACCGGGGAGTTCGCTCAGCGGCGTGCCGTCGGCCTTCACCGGCACCATGGTGCAGGCCGTGAAGTCGGTGGCGATCCCGACGACGGCGGCCGGATCGATCCCGGCGTCGCGCACTGCTGCTGGGACCGCGTGACGCAGCACCTCCCGGTAGTCCTCTGGCACCTGAAGTGCCCATTCCCCCGGAAGCCGCGTGGCGCTGTCGCCCGCCAGATCGGCCGGCAATGCCTCCGTGATGACTGCGTGCGGGTAGTCGAACACGCCGCTTCCCAGCTCTTTGCCGTCCCTGACCCGCACCACCACGGCCCTGCCGGAAAGGGTGCCGTAGTCCACGCCGATGACGCAGTGTTCGTTGCCGTCTGCTGTGACGTCCATGAAAGTCCTCCAATAGCGTGCCGGCTTCTTAGCGGCTCGTTAATTGTGAGCGCTAACAAGAGGTCTGTCAAGGAATGCGTGTACAGCCATCCGCGGGGGCTAGGGTAGGGGCGAGGTACTGGCCCGGACCACAAGCTCGGGATCAACCACGATGGTGCTGCTTGCCGCGCCATCCTCGATCTGCTTCCGCATCATGTCCATGCAGCGCCTCCCGAGCTCCTCAAAGTCCTGCCGCACAGTGGTGAGCGGCGGGGTGAAGTAGGCGGCTTCCGGCTGGTCGTCGAAGCCAACCAGCGACACGTCCTGGGGCACCCGGACGCCGGCCTCGTTGAATGCTCGCAGCAAGCCAAGCGCCATTTGGTCGTTTCCCACAAACACCGCCGTGGCTGTACGCTTTGCGGCAAGTTTCTGGCCCATCCGGTAGCCGCTGGCGGCGCTCCAGTCGCCTTCGAGTAGAAGGTCGTCGGCCAGGCCAGCCGCCGCCAATTCCTCACGCCAGCCCTCAGCTCTCGCCGCGGCGTCAATCCAGTCCCGCGGGCCCGAAATATGGCCGATCCGCCTGTGGCCCTGGCTGACCAGGTGGGCCACGGCCACCCGCGCCCCCCGCTTCTGATCCACCATGGCCCCGCTGAAGCGACCATGACTACCGGCCCCCACCACAACCACGGGCACATCCAGATTCAGCCCTTCCAGAGTCTGGACCGTTCCGTCATGAGGGACGATCACGATGATCCCGTCGGCACCCTGGTCGGTGAAGTAGCGGACGGCATCTGCGACGGAGTTCGCTCCCGATTCCTTCAGGGCCGCGATGCTCACAAAGTAACCGGCTTCGCGGGCAGCCTGTTGCACGCCGAGCAGCGTATTGGCCGGGCCATACTGGGCGAGCTCGGTCCCCAGGACGCCGATGACCTGGGACCTCCGGGTCACCAGAGACCGGGCAGCGGTATTGCGCCGGTAGCCGAGTTCGGCAATTGCGGCTTCGACGCGTTCGCGAGTTGATTTGCTGACGTTGGGGTGGTTGTTGACCACCCGCGAGACGGTCTGGTGCGAAACTCCGGCGTGCGCGGCAACGTCCTCCAGGCGCGGCGGACGTCTTTCGATATCGTTCCCCATGAGGCACCTTTCAAAGGCAATGTATTGTCCAACATCCTATGGCCAGCCGGACGGCGTCATGCCCAGGTCAAACCGGGGTTTTGGGATCAACGACAGTCAGTGAATTGTCATTGTTTGTCGCTGATTAAGGTGAGTTAAAGGTAAGTCGGCGCCTTGTGCCCCACCGCACCAAGGCACGATGGGGACCTTTCGCCGTATCACTGCTCAGCAGTTGAGGCAGGGCTTGCTGTTCATGGCGGGAGCGATCGTCACCGCAGCGGCAGCCGCGGCCTCGGGCGCCTGACCGGTCAGTGTGCCGCGAACGGTAGCGAAGGAGTGGGCCGGCAGGCGAAGTACCAGCTGGCCGTCGCGTTCCTTCACGGCCAGCGGGCGGGGTGCGACGGCGTAGGGGTGGGCCGGCGCGTTGAACGCTGCGACGCAAGAAGGTCCGGCGGCATCCGCTCATGGTTTTCAGAATCAACCTGCAGGAACGGTGAATGGTCAAAATAGTTCTCTTCTGGTATTGACAAGAAAAGTTACCGAGGAGCAGACTTTGTTTGCCGCGGTGAAAATAATCAGAATCAGTCACAACTGGAATTCATCATTTACGGGGGAAATGATTACGTGGCATTCTAATCGAAAAGCGCGTTCGGGCGGCTTCCGTTTGAAGCTCAGCCGGCGTTTCAGCGTTGCTCTCTTGGTCGGCCTTCTGATTGGAACCGGCGCCGGTATTGCGCAGGCATCCACGGTGTATGGAAGCCTCGGATACCTCTGGTCGGACGGGATAGAGTACGAGAACCAGGCGACGGCGGAAAACGACAATTGGCCTGGTTATGTGGATACGTGGATTTATACGGCTGATGGCCATTACGCTCCGATGGGTTATCTTGGCGCCGATGCCCGCTCGTTCCTTGACGATGGGACCACCAATCCGCCCATGTGCGCAGATCACGGGTACCATTACAACACCTCTAGCACCCCGCAATTTAACGATGACCTATTGATCCCCTGCGGGCTGGGTTATTACTTTAGTTGGGGAGTTACCGCCACCTATAACGGTAACGGCTACGACTACTATTACACGAACAAATCGCCAAATATTTACGCGGGGGGATGATGTCAATGTCACTAAAGTCCATGATTGCGATTGCCTCTGTCGTCGTGGCCGGAGGGCTCGGGGGATTCGGAATATCGTCAGCGGTAGCAGCGTCAGCTACAGGGACCAGTTCGAACCAGGGAGGTGTCCAGGTGACGCACTCGTACTCGAAGAACGCCAGAGGCGAAACTTACGGGTCGGCAATCCACTCGACCCGGCCGGGAGATGAACCTGACCTCATTGCAGCTATAGGAGAGGACCACAAGACGCGGGGGTACGTGCGGAAAACTGACCTGGAATCCCGAGCTATGCCGAAGTCTCCGGCGGAGGTGGCAGCGCGGGTTGCATCCGGTCAGGCCGGCCGCGTCGGCGACAAGGAGGTCCCCCTCTATGCCGAAGACGGCGTGACCGTCGTCGGATCCTTCATCGTCAAGGGCTGGAGTGCTGGCCCAAGCGATGTAACCCCTCCACAAAAGTAGGAAGATTCATCTAGGGCCACCGCCCAAGCGATTCAATCTCCTGCTGATAGGACCCCCACGATTTCGCGGGGGTCCTATTTCTCGACCGGGAGAACATGTCGTAGACATGTCCACGACGTGGCAGCATCGACAAACAGCCATGTTGCCACCTGAACCCCCGATAATGAGGGAGGCGGCGACGTTCTCGGCCATCTCCCGCCACACCGTGGCACGGAGGAAAAGCGTCTCGCTATCTTTCCACTCATTAGAGGCCGGATCGAACGTACGAGGTGTGGAGGCGACCGTGAAGTTCGCGACGGGAGTACCTTCAGTTTTCCCGAACCCACGGGAAACCGGGGTGAACCGCAGTTCCGGGTCGGTGGTGAGGTTGCCTATGACTGTGATGGTGGTTTCGCCGGTCCCTTGGCCAGGGTGTGCGTGAACCTACGCTTATGCTTATCCGGCATGGGGAGCTGAACCTTACCTGGCGGCCTCTGGCAACGAAAGCGATGACTGCCCTGTCTTCGATCCAGCCGTACATGAACCTCGTCGCGCCGTACCTGATGAGGATCCGTTCAATCTCAACCCCCGACGCGGCGCTGTCAACACTGGTGGACTGTGCAGATCTCCGGGGCGCCATCGATTCCTGCCTTTCCTTGCTCAAGACCTAGAACTCCGCCACCGACCTGTCCTTGGGCTCCAATGCCTTGTTCACGATGAGTTCGTCGCCGTCGCTGGCTCGGAGACGGGTAACCCGCGGGGGACGGCCACCGGCTCTACCGGAACGCGCCCCGGAGGCGCCCGCGCGTCTATCATCCGGGGCCCAAAGCAAGACTCATGACACCCTTATTCGAAAATATGTTCGAATAAGGGTCGGGCCTCCCCCACCGACGGTTTCACGACTCCACCGCGTTGCATCTACTGACCGGCCACCCCAGGTTCGGCCTACCGCCTATGTGTTAGGCAGGGATCCTTGTCAGGTACCCGCCCCATCTGGCTAAGACCCGGCTTTGGCTCCGGTCTCGGAGAATATTCTTGAAGGCGCCGGTTCGTGATTCTATCCTTGCGGGCATCATTGGCTGGCGGCTAGCGGACTTCCAGGGTTGGCGGGATCCTGGTGACCACCGGGTTGTCAGCGTCGCAGATCATGATTCTGCCCATGCCGGCATCTTGGATCAGCCAGAAGACGCTTCGGTCGTAGGCGATCATGTCGATCCTTCCAGACAGAACGTTGGCGTTGTTGCAACACACTTTGACGGTGTCGTGGCGGGAGAGTTGGGACCAGTCCGGGAGCGGTGCTGGCAGTTGGGCCTCGTTGTGGGAGGGGCTTTCGGGGATTGTTTGCATTGTTCATGGTCCTGGTCGAGGTGGGGGTGGGGTTAGTGATTTCTTGCCTGGCCAGCAGCGATGATCCGCCAGGCTGCGGGTGTCTTGTGGCTTTGGTCGGCCGGGACACCGGTTGCGAGTGCGCTGCCCCGGCCGGGTCGGTGGGATGTGTGGCTGTGCTCAGTCGGTTTCCGGCAGGGTGCAGAACACGCAGGCGTCGTCGCAGGTGAGCGTGTTGGTTTCGCGGGACGTGTCCGACTCGCCTTGGAGCCGTGTCTGGGCCTGGGCCGTGACAGCCGCGCGGGTGTCTTCATAGGTCGGGGATTTCATGGTCCAAGCCCCTTTTCTCGCTAATTGTGTGTGGGTTGCCTTTGAGATACGGCAGGATTCCGGGCCGGACCGCCCGTCAAGGTCTCGGGGCCTCGAAGCTACCGGATGACCGTGCCGGCATGCCGTTGGCGGTGGAGCACTCCCTTGCGTTCGAGGTAGGCCCATGCGTTGCGAACGGTCCCGATGGCGACGTTCAGTTCCCGGGCCATGTCCTTCTCCGGGAGCAGCCTGGTTCCGTGGGCGATCGCTCCTGTTGCAACGGCTTGCTCGAGACTTTGAGCGAGCTGGTAGTAGAGCGGTTCCGGTCCGCAACGCTTGAGACGCAGCACCTGCGAGTATGGAGCGGGGGCCGGCGGCGCTCCCGTGGTGAGGGCGCCAGCGGCAGTGTGCGATCGGTCAGCGTTCATCGCAGGAGGTTTGCTGGGCTTCTGCTGTAAAGGGGAGGCTGTGGACTGCGCAGCTGCCCAGGTGCGTGCGGGCCCGGGGGAGAAAGCCCGTTGGTCCGAATTCCGTGGCACGGATTCCGGGATCCTTCATGTCCTGGAAAACCCGTTCGGGCGGGAGCTGGTAGCCCCGGTTTTCCGTCTCGCATGCACCCCAAGATATGGGCGCTGCCACGAGCTGGGCGGTTATGGAGGAAGCCCCTCTGACCAGCATTTCAGTTCCCAATCTGGGCTGGAGCGCCGGCCTGGGCGACTCGCACCGGGACACCGGATTCCAGGGATTCCTGGGCAGCGTCCGCGACCTTGGAGGCGGCCACTGCATCTTCCGCGGTGCAGGGGTTCGTGCGCTGTCCGAGGATCAGTTCGACGAAGGCCGCCATTTCTGATCGGTATGCCCCATCGAAACGCTCCGCAAAAGTGAGGTGTGGCTCGTTCGAAGGGAATGCCACGTGCTCCTCGGCGGAACGTAGCGCGGCCTTTTCGTCAAGGCCGACCATCAGGGACCCCTTGGAGCCTTGGATCTCCAGCCGGACGTCGTGCCCTCCGCCGTTGTATCGGCTGGCAGAGACAGTGCCCATTGTTCCGTCATCGAAGGTGACAACGGCAAGAGCGGTGTCTACGTCACCGACTTCACCGATCCGCGGATCACCATTATTGGATCCCTTCGCATACACTTCGACGATTTCCCGCCCGGTGAGCCAGCGCAGGATGTCGAAATCGTGCACCGAGCAGTCTCTGAAAATTCCTCCGGAGCTGGCAAGGAACTCCACTGGCGGTGGAGTCATGTCGCAGGTGACTGCTCGCAGCGAGTGGATCCAGCCCAGCTCCCCGGCGGTGTATGCGCGTTTCGCTTCCAGGTAGCCGGCATCGAACCGGCGCTGGTGACCGATCTGGACAGTGCCTTTCCTGGCGCGGATGTACTCCAGAACCGGGCGGGAGTCCGGAACGTTCATGGCGACTGGTTTCTCACAGAAGACCGGGATGCCTGCATCGACTCCGGCTTTGATCAGATCCGGGTGTGTTCCTGTGCCTGTAGCGATGACAAGTCCGTCGATCCCGGATGCGAGAAGCTCCGCCAGTGACGGCAGGAATTCAGCCCCCAGGCTGCCTGCGATTATGCGGGCATGATCTGCCGCTACATCAGTGATTGCAAGCCGGACATTGATGCCCTGCGGATGCATCACCTCGTTAAGGGCGACAATGTTCTTGGCGTGCATGACGCCGATACGTCCCACGCCGACCAGTCCCAGCGTTACGTCTTTCATGATGCTCCTTGCAGTAAAGCCGGCCAAATTTTCCGCTAAGAATGGGGACCGGTCCAACAATTGGTCGGGACCTTCGGTCCCCGCTCCGCGCATTGCGCAGCAATGCGCACCCCGGCCGGCGTCCATACCTAGTACCGATCAGCCGGTGCTCACACCGCATCTGCACAGCCCGAAACACGGGCAGGTTGCGCAGTCAGCTTCTGACATTGACAGGCCGGAAGGACGCAGGCAGATCCGGCACCGGTAACCGGCAGATAACCCCCTCGGGCATCGTCCGCGTATCCGCAGCAATCGGAAACCCGGGACGCGTCCAAGACTCCGACTCAGATGCCGGCCTGTTTGTCAGGCACGCTAGTCCATTGGATAGAGGCCGGCGCCACCATCGACGGTGAGGATGGTCCCCGTCATGTAGGACGATAGATCGCTGACGAGGAAGAGGAACGCGTTGGCCACTGACTCGGGCGTCTGCAGTTCGCCGAGCGGGATGGCCTTCTGGGCGCGGGCCCGGTAGTCCGGGTCCGTTTCCCACTGGAGCTTGGCCATTCCGGCGCCGACGATCCCAGGGGCCACCGCATTCGCTCGAATGCCGTGGGGCGCGAGTTCTCGTGCGAAACTTCGTGTGTACGCGTTAAGCGCTGCCTTCGATGCGCTGTACGGTGCGATTCCGGGCCAAGGAACGTCGCTCACCCATGAACTGGTGAAGATGAGCTGCCCCCGACGCCCTTGATGGCGCCATGCCTTGGACGCCGCCTGGGCGAGAAGCACCGCGGGGCGGACATTGGTGTCATGGATATTGTCCAGTTCGTCTTCCGGGTACTCGGCGATGGGGTGTGTTCCCACGACTCCTGCGTGGCAGCAAAGGACATCCGGCGCGTGGCCGAGGACTCGCGATGCCCGGTCGAAGAGGTCTTGAGCCTCCTCAGCGGATCGACACGCCCCCCTTTCATATGCGACGTTCGTTGGCAGCCTGGTAACGGCCTCCTCGGGTGGCAGGAGGTCATTCACGACCACCTGGGCGCCGCACTCTGTGAGCTTTCGCACAATCGCAATGCCCAGTGCGCCGCATCCGCCGGTGATCAGTACGGACTTCCCCGTGAGATCAAGCGGACCGGTCACTGTCGTGGCCTTCCACGCGTTGGAACTCGATCTCGAGCAGGCACATCGAGTATCTGCTGCCTACGGGGTCAGCCTTCATGACCGGGTACATGTAGGTGTCGGTGAAATTGGCGGAATAGCTGAGCCATGCGCGGGTGCCGTCCTCGGAGATGAACTTGGAAGGGAAGTTCAGGAAGTATGCTTGCTGCCCGAAGTTTTCCATGTAGGCGACCATCTTCCACGGCCCGAACAAGCTGTCCGACTCGAGGATGTAGGAGTCCATTTCCTTGATGGTGGGCCAGCCGTCGGTGACGCACATGAGGTACTTCTTGGCAGCGGCGTTGTATGTGACCGTGACGCATCCCATGTGTTGCGGCCAGGAGGCGATTGGGTGCGCGTCATCCAGGTCACGTGACCATTGAGGCTCGGCGCCAGAGAGCCCTGCGTAGAACTCCCATGAATCGGGCTCGTTGATGCCCTCGACGGTGGGCTTCGTGCGCGCCAGGAAGATCTCGTCTCCGGAGATCCAGCTCAGTTGATCGCTCGAGGTCCGGCTTCCGTGCCCGACCAGGTAGGCATATCCCCCAGGCGCGTGCTCGTTGTTGCGCCCGAAGTCGACGAAGTGGGGGGCGCCGAAGCGTATTGGTCGGCCTGACGTGACAGATTCGCCGAATACCGTGTCAGTGGGCGTGCGGGGGCCTTCTTCCCAGGTTTGGCCTCCATCCGTTGAGGTACGGAACCCGACGAAGGGACCGAGTACGTCCCAGTTCAAGCCGCGGTCGGGAGTCTCGACGAGACAGTAGGTGCCGTAGTACCAGGTCCCGTCAAGCATGAGGGATGCGGACGGATAGCGGCCCCCGTATGGGGCCGGCGAGGCTGCGACCACGCCGATGTTGTCGATCTTGAGGTCGAGCGGGTCGTCCCCGTGGATGGTTGCGTGCCCCGTTGTGGCGTCTACGCCGACGCTCCATGAGCGGATGCCCATGACATCGCCGTCGGTGAACGGTGAGTAGAGGGCACCGTCGGCGCCCCAGGAGGGATACCAGGTGTCTGCCTTCGAGTAGGACGCAAATCGTCCTGTGGCTCGCACGCCGTTCCAGTCCGGTGAGAGCCGGAACGGGGCCGGCCTAGGTGCGTTCTGGTCCCAGGAGTTCGATTGCGGTTCAGCGTGACCGTTGATCATGATTATTTAGTCTCCGTTTATTTTCCTACGCCGAGCGCGAGACCACTCGTCAGTTTTCGTGCCACGAGGGCGAAGATGATGATGGTTGGCAGGGCCCCGACGAGGGCCAGCGCCATCAGGTTGTTCCATTGAGTCCCGTAGAAGCCTTGTTGCTGGACGATCAGGACGCTGAGGGGGAACAGGTCCTGGTCGTTGAGGAATGAGATCGGATACAGGAACTCGCCCCAGGCGCCGATGAACAGCAGCACGGTTACCAGCGAGACTCCATTTCGGGCAAGAGGGAAGACGACTGTCGTGAAGCTCCGAAACGGCCCGGCCCCGTCGACTTGGGCCGCTTCCTCCACCTCGCCGGGAACGGCGAGGAAGAACGGCCGCAGAATCAGGATCGCGTAGGGCAGCGCCGACGCACTCATCGCAAGGATCACCCCGAGGGTAGTCCCGAGCAAGCCGAGGCTCGCAAGGATGCGGAACTGCGGAATCACCGCGGTTGCGGCGGGCGTCATCTGAAGTGCGATGAGGATCCCGACGACCACCGCGGTCCACCCGCCGCGTGCGCGGGCCAGTACATAGGAGAGCGGCGTCGCCACCGCGATGGTGAGAAGCGCGGCCCCGCCCGCGATCACGACGGAGTTGCCGAGGGCGAGCAGGAATTGCGGAGTGAGGACGTTCGCGTATGCTTCGAGCGTCGGCCGGAAGATCAGGCTGGCGGGGTCGTTGACGATCTCCTCGCTGGACTTGAACGAGGCGAGCGTGATGAGCAGGAGTGGGACGGCGTAGGCAACGAAGACGGCGAGCACACCGATACGCGCGAGCAGTGTTGATCTCATGAGCGGTCCTCCTTGCGAAGAGCGAAGATATACGCGACAGCGAGGAGCAGGACGATCGCCATCGCGACAAGGCTGATCGCACCGGCCTGCCCGAACTGGTACGTCTGGAATGCAGTCGAGTATCCGAGATACGGGATTGTCGTTGATGCAGTGCCGGGGCCGCCGCGGGTCATGGTGTAGATGAGGTCGAACGCTTTGAACGCGCCGACGACGATGAGAACGCCCAGAATGAGCAGCGTCGGGCGGATCATCGGAAGCACGATCCGGAACAGGATCTGTGTCGATGATGCCCCGTCGATCTTCGCTGCGTCGAGCACGTCCTCGGGAACGTCAAGTACGGCGGACTTGATCACCAGGCCGGCGAACGGGATCCCGACCCAGATCGTGACTGCCGCGATGGCCGTCAACCCGGTCGATGGCTGGGACAGGAAGGGGATGGGTTTGTCAATGGCACCGATTTGCACCAGCGCGTAATTGATCGCACCGTTGGAGGCGAGCAGGAACTTCCAGAGTGATCCCACGATCACCGGAGGAAGCGTCCAGACCAGGATCAACATAGTCTGGGTGACGAGCGAGAATCCCCGCGATGAACGCAGGCACAGCGCCACGAACAGGCCCGCAGCCATCGTGCAGATGAGGATCGCAGCGACGAAGAGGAGCGTCTGTACGGCGACAGCACGGAAGGTGGACGAGCCCAGGACGACCGCGAAGTTCTGCAGACCGACCCCTGGCCACTCGCCGAGGATGTTCGTGATGGTCACGTCGCTGAACGCCATCTGGGCAAGGATCAGCATGGGGTAGAGCGAGAGCACCAGCAGCAGCAGTACCCCTGGGCCGGCGAAGGTGAGTTTGACGGCCAAATTCTTCCACCGCCGTGACGGGCGCCGGACGCGTCGCGTCACGGGGATGTGCACCGCCTCTGCCGGGACGTCGAGGGTTGTGGTCGTGTGGGACTTGGCGTTCATGAGAGCAGGACTCCGTCGACCGCCGGGCAGCTCCGTCGGCGGCCGCGGCCGCATTCCCGGGTCGGCACTCCATTCAGGCCGTCAGCTTCGTAACTGATGATTTTCATTGTTCAGGCTCCTTGGTGATTCCACGGGTAGGCGGGCCGTCCGGTGACACCGGGCGTGACAGTGAAGACAGCGCCCGCGTAACACTGTTTCCGGCGTTCTTCCTCGGTCAGTCGAAAGGCCGCGGTCGTGATGACGAGCTGTGAGCCGTCGGCGCCACCGAACGCGCATGAGGTCGGCTGCGACACCGGGAGCTCGACGATCGTGTCGATCCGTCCGTCCGGCGTGTAGCGGCGAACGACGCCGCCGCCGAAAAGGGCGACCCAGATGCAGCCGTCATCGTCGACACAGATGCCATCCGGCATCCCGTCCTCGGCGGGAATATGGGCGATGGTCGCAGGATCTCCCAGCGTCCCGTGCGGTTGATACGGGAAGGCCTGGATGCTCTGCGTGGTGCTGTCGACAAAGTAGAGCGTCCCTCCATCGGGTGACCAGCCCAAGCCGTTCGACAACCCCACTCCCGTGCGCAACGTCTCCAGTGGCGCACCCTCGGCGAATCGGAAGAGTGAGCCCGCCGGCGGCGTCGTAGGTTGGTAGGGCATTGTGCCGGCGAGGACTGCCCCGTGAGGGTCGGTCTTTGCATCGTTGAACCTGATGCGTGGATCCGAATGGACGGTGAGCAGCTCAGTCAGTTCCCCTGCCGGATTGAGTGTCGAGAAGCCCGTCCGTGTGACGAGCAGGAGGTCCTCCGTGGTGGTCGGAAGTGCCGCGCCGATGTGGTCACCGGTGGAATACTTGCTCAGGACCGCACCGGAAGCGCCGAAGCTGAAGACCGCCCCTCGGGTGATGTCGACGCAGAGATACCGCTGGTGGAGGGCATCCCATGTCGGGGACTCGCCGACCTCGGCATCGAGCTCAAGGAAGGGGTCAGCAAGCACGGAACGGACGGTCATGCGAACTCCTTGACGCCTACTACCTGGCGAACGAACATGTCGTCATCCACGATGTCCGGGCGGATCTCCACCCCGTGGCCGGGTCGGCCGTTGTCTGTGATATGACCATCCACCACTTCCGGCAGGCCGATGACAAGGTCCCGGTACCAGGTGCGCAGGAAGGCGCGAACCGTTTCCTGGATGAGCGTGTTGGGCTGGCTCATCCCGAGGTGCACGCAGGCCGCCAGAGTTGCCGGTCCGGTGCAGTCGTGCGGCGCGATCGGGATGCCGAAGGTGTCTGCGAGCGAGGCCACTTTCCGGGCCTCGGTGATCCCGCCGGTCCACTGCAGGTCGAGGGTGAGCACATCGACCGATCCTGTCTTGAGGAGCGGCAGCGCTCCGCGTCGACCGACGCTCGTCTCACCGACCGCGAGGGGCACGTTGACCTCCTGGGAGAGATGATGGAGAGCGTCTGCGGCATCGGCCCGGATCGGATCTTCCACCCAGTACGGCTGGAATTGTTCGAGGGCGTTGATGATCAGCGCGGCGGTGGGGCGGTTCCACAGTCCGTGCAACTCGATCATGAGGTCCATGTCGGTGCCGACGGTGTCTCTGATCTCACCGACGATGCGGAGCCCCGCGGAGAGCTCCTGCCGGGAGATTGAATTCCCTCCGGTGCGTTCGGCGGCGAGATCGAACGGCCAGATCTTCATGCCGCTGATACCTTCGTCGAGGAGCTCTCTCGCGAGCCTGCCAGGGTGATTCAGGAACGCGTTCAGGTCTTCATACTCCGGGCGTTCGCTGCTGGCGCTCAGTCCCCAGTTGTCCGAGGATTGCCGCGTCGTGGTCCGTACGTAGCTGGAGCCTGCACAGGTGTTGTAGACCCTGAGGCTTCCGCGAGCACCGCCGCCGAGCAGTCTGCTGAGGGACAGACCTGTCTGTTTGCCGATCAGATCCCAGAGAGCGAGATCGATCGCCGCGTTCCCGCGGACCTCGGCGCCGGCGCCCTGGTAGCCGAGGTAGGGGGCCAGGGCGACCGACGCCGCTTCGGGTGTCACGTCTGCCATCTTCAGCAGGACGGGCGCGGCGGTCTCATGAAGGTAGGCCTCGACGGCCTGCGGACCGAAGAACGCCTCGCCGAGTCCGATCTCGCCCTCGTCCGTGTACAGCCGCACGAACAGCAGGTTCGGTTGGATGCGGGGTCGAAGGGTTTCTAGCTGAATGATACGCATGGGTGACTTTCGATCTGAATGGATGAGCTGCCTGCGGGTTATCGGACGTTGTTCAGCTGATTGACGACCTGCTTTGCTCCGTCCGCAGGGGAGGTCTGTCCACCGGCGACGGAATTCCAGATCTTGCCCATCTGGACGAGGTAATCGCCTATCTTGGGCGTGCTCGGGCGTGCCTTCATGTCTGCAACGACCTGCGCAAATACAGCAAGCGACGGGTCAGACTTGATCTCGGGAGCCGACGACGCGTCGCTTCGAGTGGGGATGCTGCCCTGGAGGGACAGGATGTGGAGCTCGAAGTCTTTGTTCAGGAGAGAGTTCTCGAAGTATTTCCACGTGAGTGCCGCGTTCTTTGTCTTCGCTCCGAGCGAGAATCCTTCCCCACCTCCGACACTGTGACTGCCTTCAGTACCGGCCGGAAGGGGAACCACACCCCACTTGAACGGGAGGCCCTTGGCTCCGACGAGCTGCCAGTTGCCGTTCTGCGAGAAAGCGAACTTGCCACTCTTGAACTGGTCGAACGCATCGCCCTGACTCCACCCGACAACGTCCTTCGGGATGTATCCCTTGTCGATCCGGGCGGTGAACCGGGCGAACGTGTCGGCGACGGTCTTCTCATCCCAGGAACCGTAGTTCTGACCGTTGCCGAGCAGCCAGGGGAAGATCTGGAACTCGGATTCCGCGGTGGGCACGGCGGTCATCGTCATACCGCCGACACCTGCCTTCGACGCGGCAGCCAGGGCGGTATCGAGGTCCGCCACCGTCCTGGGCGGGGTGACCCCGAGGCGGTCGAGGATGTCCTTGTTGTAGTAGAGCGCGGTTGTGTTGACGTAACCCTGGACCGAGACAGTCTTCCCGCCGTCCTTCCAGACAACCGAGTCCGGGAACTTGTCCTTGTCGGCGAACGCTGACCACTGCGCGCTCATGTCCATCAGAGCCCCGGACTGCGAAAGGTTCGCCGCATCCGCCGGGTTGTAGATGATCGCGTCGGGAGCACCGCCGCTCACCGTGGTTCCGAGAACCTTCGCTGCGATCTGGTCATAGGGGACGTACGTGTACTTCACGCTGACGTTCGGAAAGTCCTTGTGGAGGGCGGCTTCGGCGTCCCCCAGCCACGGAGTCGTGTCGGGAGCGAGATACCCCCAGATGTTGATGGTGGTGGTCGTGCCCTTCGGCGGTAGCTTCATCGGGTCGCCGGACACTGCAGCGGAATTCGAGCTGCAGCCCGCTAACGCGATACCGGCGGCGAGCACGCCAGCCAGGACGGACCATTTCTTCGTGCGGTGCATGGATTCTCCTCGTTGAGATAGTGGATCGCTGCACCGAGCTTAGCGCCGTCTCAACAATTTGGCAAGACTGGTCTTACCAGTCAAATAGATCCGGTGAGTCAATGCCCCTGTTGACCACTACATCCCGGATCGCCTTGTCCAGATCGTCGCCGTAGAGCTTCTCGGCGACGGCCAGGTGCCCCCGCATGTGCTCGCGCGCGAGATCGCCGTCGCCGGCCAGGATCGCCTCATAGATCAACTGATGCGACGGTAGAGCCTCCGCGCGCACCGCGGCATCGGACAGGCTGCGGATCATGATGCCCTGGATGAGGTTCCGGATCGACCCGAACATGATCTGGAGGACCCGGTTCCCCGACGCCAGCGCGATCGCCTCGTGGAAAGCGAGATCCGCCTGAAGCGCGACCGTCGGCGACTGCCGCTGCTCCAGGGTGCCGAGGTGCTGTCGCATCCTCTCAAGGTCCGGCTCCTCCCGATGTGCGGCCGCCAAGTGCGCCGTCTGGGTCTCCAGCATCGAACGGGCGACGATGAGTTCACGCGGAGTGATCAGACCGCGCTTGGCCATGACCTCGACGGATACGCCGGACTCGGTTGTGGCGATTTCGCGGACGAACGTTCCGCGCCCTGCGTGAGATGTGACGAGCCCCCGTTCCTGCAGCCCGCGCAGAATCTCACGGACGAGTGGACGTCCGACGCCCAGCTCCTCGGCCAAGGCGCGTTCGGAAGGAAGCTTCTCCCCAGGCTTGAACTCCTCGCGCATGATGCGCGCCTCGAGCCATGAGCTCAGGTCTTCAGGATTGGGGGGCATTTTGGTAAGGCTGGTCCGACCATTCATGGGTCGAGTTTAGGCGTCCAGGGCGGTGTCTGACAATTAGTCCCTGTCAGGCTGGGAGTCGTAGACGCGTGGCGCGTTTTGTGGTGGTTGAACCACTTGTAAGTCTCGGAGCGGCTGGCCTGGGGGCTGGGAGGGTTGGCGCTGGCGCTCCGCATGATCGTGACTCTTGAATCGTCCGGCCTCGCCCTTCGGGGCGGGTGCTTTCCCGGGATCTGCCCGGTCGGGTCGGTGCCGGCGCCGGCTCTGCCCGCTCCGGTGGCTTGATCAGAAACTTTGATTGTTCAGCGGCACAAACGCCTTAGGGCACCTGGTCCGAGACGCGCACGAGGAGCGGGACCAGCAAGTACGGCCGGGCGCACCCCTGCGCTCTTTACGTCCGCGCAGCGCGTCGTGATCCCCCGCGGCCACCGTCGATTCCTTCGACACCGCACCTCCAGACAGGAGAAGACTTTCGACGCCGGGCAGCTGCGCATGGCGAAGGAATTCTCCTGCAGCGACCGCCTGCTGATGGCAGGGAGGCCAGCTGCAGCCAGGAGATGAGGTTCATGGCGAGGGCGGCAAGGCTGGCCCACGCCTGGCGAAGAACGGCAGCTTGCCGAGCCCGGTGTTCTTCAGGGTCTTGATCCGGTACTCACACCTGCCCCGGGCGCGGTGCCGGGCGTCGAGGGCGGGCCCGTGCCAGCGGAGCGCGTTCGTCAGGACTCTCACCAGCGATAACC
Organism: Arthrobacter sp. MMS18-M83; assembly: GCF_026683955.1. Classification (NCBI taxonomy): domain Bacteria; kingdom Bacillati; phylum Actinomycetota; class Actinomycetes; order Micrococcales; family Micrococcaceae; genus Arthrobacter; species Arthrobacter sp. MMS18-M83. Next base: position 2,173,323 of record NZ_CP113343.1, read on the forward strand.
TGGATCGGCCGGCGCACGAACGGGCTGCCCGCCTCGAGCGGAAACACGACTCGGCACCGGCTCAACCGGAGGCAACAGGCGCCTGAAACAGGGCGCTGTCTTCGATCGCGCCACTGGCATGTCCCTCCATCCGTCGACGCAGGCTTACGTCGAGCCAAAAGCCGCACCACGAATGTGATCACCGATCACTCAAGCGCAACATCGCCCGCTACTGCTACCGCCGCTCAACCGACTAGAACCGACCCGACAGGACCTATCGCGGAACGGTGCCGTTTCGCAGACGAGGGCGGTCTACTTCACGGCGCGGACGAGTCCCAGTGGGTTCGCGTTGCGCAGCGATTCCGGTAGCCCGAGGTCGGGCACGTTCTGATAGGACACAGGCCGTTGGAACCGCCGGATCGCGGTGACTCCGACCGAGGTGTGCAATGCGCTCGTGGCAGAGGGGTAGGGGCCGCCGTGGGTCATCGCGGCAGACACCGCCACACCGGTTGGCCAACCGTTCCAGACGATGCGACCTGCGATCAGTGAGGCACGGTCGAGGGCGTCGCCGATCCCGACGTCGCCGGTGTCGAGTGCATGAATCGTCACCGTCAGGCTGCCCTCGAACGAGTCAAGCAGTGAGGCCAGATCGGCCCCGGCAGGGTACTCGACGAGGATCACGCTCGGCCCGAACCGTTCCTCGAGCAGGGTACCGGCATGCTCGAGCAGATTCCCGAGCGTGGTGCGGAACAGGCTCGGTGTGACACCCACGTCGGTCACCGCGCCCAGCACGAGGGTGTCGACCCCGGCGACCTGATGGAAGTGTGCTTCGCTGTCGGCGTAGGCAGCGGTGATGCGGTCGTTCAGCAGGGCCTGCGCTGGAGCATCCGCCAGCGCGTTCTGTGCGAGCTTGGGGATGGTCGAGCCCTCGGGCACGAAGATCACGCCGGGTTTGGTGCAGAACTGCCCCGCACCCAGGGTGAACGAGTCGACCAGCCCGGTGGCGATCGCATCGGCCTTGGCTTTGGACGCCTCGCGGGACACAACCACTGGGTTCACGCTGCCGAGTTCGCCGTAGAACGGGATCGGGCGCTGTCTTGCCGCGGCCACGTCGAACAATGCGCGCCCGCCCCAGGTGGAGCCGGTGAACGCGCCCGCGGCGATCCGCGGATCCTGCAACAGGGCGATGCCGGATTGCTGACCGTACACCACATCCAATGTGCCATCGGGGGCGCCGGCCGACACCAGCGCATCGCGGACGACGGCGGCGGTAGTCGCGGAGAGCTCGGGGTGACCCGAGTGCGCCTTGACGATCACCGAGCATCCGGCTGCCAACGCCGAGGCCGTGTCGCCGCCGGCGACGCTGAACGCGAACGGGAAGTTGCTGGCCGAGAACATCGCAACCGGCCCGAGCGGGATCAGGTGTCGGCGCAGGTCAGGCGTCGGCCCGAGCGGGGTGTCAGTCTTCGCATGGTCGATGATGACCTCTGCGAAGTCGCCGGCGCGCAGCAGCTGCGCGAAGGAGCGCAGTTGATAGGTGGTGCGGGCGAGTTCACCCGTGAGTCTCGCCTGCGGAAGGTGCGATTCCGCTTGCGCGAGAGGGATGAGTGTCGCGGCGTTCGCCTCGAGGGCCTGCGCCACCGCTTCCAGGAGCTCGGCGCGTTCGGTGGGGCTAGTCCGCCGCAGCCGGTCGAAAGCGCGAACAGCGGCATCCACCTTGGCGGTGACGTTTTCTGTAGTGGAAAGTGTGGTCACGATAGATCTCCTCGGTTCGTGGTTAGGCCGCGGCGTCGTGGGCGACTTGCACGATCCCGCCGCCGAGACCGCGCTGCACGTGATTGCGCAGTTCGCCGAGTGATTCGATTCCCACGCGCACGACATCACCTTGTTCGAGCGTGAACGGAAGATCGGGAACGAGGCAGGTGCCCGTCGAGAGCACTGCACCGTCCGGGAACACGTTCTCGCGGAACAGGAACGCCGCGAGGTCGGGCAATGCGCGGTGCAGCAGGTCGGTGGAGGTCTGCCCGCTCCACTCAACTTCACCGTCACGCTCGATCACGAGCTGAATGGTGAGGTTGGTAGGCTCGGGCACCTCACCCGCCGGCACGAACCAGGAAGCCACCGCGCACGCCGCCGCGTACGCCTTCGCCTGCGGCAGATACAGCGGATTCTCCCCCTCGATGCTGCGCGAGCTAACGTCGTCGCAAATTGTGTAGCCCACGATCTCACCCGCCGAGTTCAGCACGAGAGCGAGCTCCGGCTCGGGGACATCGATCTGTGAGTCGGCCCTAACAAGAATGGTGCCCTCGCTCCCCACGACACGCCACGCCGCACCCTTGAAGAACAGCTCGGGCCGATCCGCGTCGTAGATGCGGTCGTACACGGACGCCGCGGTCTCGCTCTCCTCCATGCGCGCGTCACGCGATTGTTCGTAGGTCACTCCGGCTGCCCAGACTTCCCCGCGGCCGTCGAGCAAGGGCATTCGCTGAGTAAATGTCGTCGGCACTGATGCTGAGGAGATCCGTGCCGACAGCTCTGCGGTGCTCCACGAAAGCACCTCCGCCATGGTCGGGGCGAGTTCGAAGTCGCCGGCCGGTGTGCGAAGCACCACTCCCGTGTCGGTGCGGAAGACCGAGGTCTCGGGGGCCGAGATCGGTGTGAGGTTCTGAGCCATTTAATTCTCCGTGTCGAGGATGGGGGTGTGAGTAGTGGGTTGCGCCTCGCGGAACGGAGTCGCTGGAGGTCGTGGAGCCCGCGTCCGCCGTGGTCAGAACCCCATCGAGGTCCCCCGCGGGGACAGTCCCACTTGCGTCCGAGGTCATGAGCACCCTGCCGGGCCGCGCGGGAGAGGTGCGAAATCCCACTGTCAAGGTTGCCGGTCTTACCACTCTTACCACTTAGCTTTGTGGTGTTTCGGGTGTTTGTCAAGTGCGGGGGTATCCTGCTCGACCGAGCGCCGGTTCCTATGCAGCGTTTCGGTCATGATGAGGCTCCGACGTTGGGTTCGGCGATCGAGCGAACGCCGGGGACAACGATGCGCTTGAGCGAGTCGGTGGCGCCGTCGCCGGTGAGTGCTTCCTCTAGCAGTTCGATGCCGCATACGTGAGTGACGAGGGAGTCCAAGTCGACCTGACCGGCTTCCAGCAGCGAGCGGGCAATGGGCCAGGTGCCGGTATAGCGGAAGATCCCGGTGACCTTGAGTTCGCGCATCGCGATTTCGGGCACCGACAGCGGGGTCTGATCCGCCCTGCCGACCAGAACGACGGTCCCGTCAGAACGGGTGGAGCGGATGCGATCGGATACTCGTGGGTGACTCTGAAAACGTTCCGCCAGGCTGGACGCAACGCTCATCGCCCGAACCATGGGGGCCGAAACGGCCACATACCAGACTGGGCACTCCAAGGTGTCAATGACCCGCAAGCACTACGTTGAGGAATACAAAGAGGTGATCGACACGAGGGCCGTGCTCGGAGTCTTCGACGCAGTCAACTCGCCGGCAGATGTTCGAAGGAAGACCAGACTGAAAGCTGATTAGGGTGAGTCCCGGCCTCAAAAGTTCAAATGGCTCTGACCAGAATCAACATACCCGCAGCTCAAAGCCAAACTAAGAGCCCCCTGTCGGATTCGAACCGACGACCCCCGCTTTAGGCCCAGGCGCCTATCCGCAGGCCCGTAACGTGGCTGTTTGCCGGGAATCTATGGGGTTCTTGCAGTCAACGACAGCCGCTGAATTGTTATTGATTGTCGCTGATTAGGGTGAGTTAAAGGTGAGTCGGTTGCAATTGCTGGGCCGCGCGGGCGTGCCCGTTCTCATGTCGCGTCCGACATCGCCCCAGACCAAGCTTCTCCGGTCTGCCTGTGGACCTCAGCGGTCCGTCTGGCTTTCACGGCTGGACGTGTCCGGGAACACACTCCGCACTCCAGGCACGCACCATCGCGGTCATATATCGCAGGTTCCGGGTGAACAGCCCTTCATGTCCGGAAACTTCGCCGCTTCACGATCGGCTGCGTTGCTCGTGCAGACCGGGCCCGATGGGACTTGAGTTAGGGGCGAGTTAGAAAGGATTCGACCTTAGAGGGGTCGCGCTCGATGACGGGGTCGAGGATTGTGTCGATCCAAGCCAGCAACTCCGGATCCAGTTTGATTCCGACTGCGGTGGCGCTGTCCACAAGCTGTTCGGGTCGCGAAGCTCCCACGATGGCAGCTGAGACGTTGCTGTTCTGTAGGACCCAGGCCAGGGCGAGGGCGGCCATGGACAAGCCTGCTTCTTGCGCGACTGGTTTTAACTCCTGGACCCGTTCGAGCACTTCAGGGCGCATGAACTTGAGCTCGGTCTTCAGCTCGCCTTCCTCCGTCGCGAACCGGGAGCCCGACGGCGCGTCCTGGCCCGGGATGTACTTGCCGGTCAGAACCCCCTGGGCAAGGGGTGACCAGCAGATCTGGCCCAAGCCCAATTCCTGGCTGGCGGGGACGACTTCTTCCTCGATGACGCGCCACAGCATGGAGTACTGTGGCTGGTTCGAAATGAGCTGTATCCCCAGTTCCTTGGCGAGTTTGGCCCCAGCCCGGATTTCATCAACCGTCCATTCGGAGACCCCGATGTAAATGGCTTTGCCTGCCCGGACGATGTCCGCGAAAGCCTGCATGGTTTCTTCGAGCGGGGTTTCGTAGTCGTAGCGGTGGGCCTGGTAAAGGTCGACGTAGTCCGTTCCGAGGCGGCGCAGGGAACCGTTGATGGACTCCATGACGTGTTTGCGGGACAGGCCGCGGTCGTTGTTGCCTTCACCGGTGGGGAAGTAGACCTTGGTGAAGATCTCCAGGCCTTCGCGGCGCACGCCTTTGAGTGCTTCGCCCAGTGCCGTCTCGGCGCGGGTGCCAGCATAGGCATCGGCGGTGTCAAAGGTGGTGATGCCCAGGTCCAGGGCCTGGCGGACGCACGCGTTGGCGGCGTCCTGGTCGATCTGCTCTCCGTGGGTGACCCAGTTCCCGTAGGCCAGTTCACTGATGTACATGCCGGACGAGCCGAGTTTGCGGTATTCCATGTCGCACTTTTCCTTCGTCAGGTGTCTAGTCCGGTCGACGATCCCCGCGGGCGGAACCATCGAGGGAGGATTTTTGGAAATCTGAGGGATTGGGTCTTTGCTGCCGGGCTAAGTCGTTGGTTACGGTTCCAGATGGGGCCGGAGTTCCGTTTCAGTCCTCATGCGTATTGGGTAACACTTAGTTTGCTAGCTATTGCGGTTCCCCCGACGGCGTAGAGGGAGACGCCGCTACTGCTGCTGGACGGGAAGATTAGCTCGGTCAGGGTGACCTGGCCTTCCTGGCCGAAGACTTCAACGGAGCACCGATCCACAAATATTGTTAGCTCGTAGGAGCCGTTCCTCGTCTGGATGGGTGCGATCTCGATGGACGCGAAGGATTCGTGGAAGTCTGTTTGCCCGGATTCCCGGCGGTCGACGATGATGGAGCCTTCGGTGGGCCGGATGCCGATTCGGGTTCCCTCCGCTCCGTTGCCGCGGACGACAATCCCGAATTCCTCGGCGGTTCCGGGAGCGAAACTGAGGTCGATGCGTTGGACGGTGCCGGCCGCGCCGTCGAGGACATGCTGGCCGTCGGAGATTTCGGCTGCCTCGAGGCTAAACGAAGGACCTTGCCGTCTGAGTGATGTCAGATCCGCTGCGACCTGCTGCACCAGGCATAGGTTTCCGTCAATGGTGCGCAGTGACACTTCGCGGACCAGCGACATGGGGCTCCGCCAAGGGGAAGTCGGAATCTCATTGGCGTATTCCCAGTTGTTCATCCAGCCGATCATGAGCCGACGGTTGTCCGGGGCGTCGCTGAACGATACGGCGGCGTAGTAGTCCCGGCCCCAGTCGAGCCACTGGTACTCGGCCAACCGTGCCGGATCCTGGAGGCCTTCGGTGACCGTAGTGGCGGAGGTGAACGTGACGCCGTCGAAATCCCCGACGAAGTATTGACCGGCCGAGCCGTTGTTGGGGCCGCCGGGGTTGAGGTTGACGATGAGGACCCATTTGAGGTTGTCCGGGTCGCCGTCGACTGGCAGCGGGAAGAGATCCGGGCATTCCCACACCCCTCCGGTCGCGTTCGCCGGGCCGAAGCTGCTCAGCAACTCCCAGCTCTTCAGATCGTCCGACTTATAGAGGACCACCTTGAAGTCCTGGGCTTCCACGGCAACCATGATCCAGTAGCCACCGGCGTCGCCGTCGTAGCGGAACACCTTGGGGTCGCGGAAGTTGGCTGATCCGCGGTCCAGCACGGGGTTTCCAGTGTGTTTGGTCCAGCTGTAGCCACCGTCCAGGCTGTAGGCCAGTGACTGGGCCTGGATGCCCTCGCGTGCGGAGGCCTTCTTGAACGAGCTGGTGTAGACGGCGACCAGCGGCGCGCGGGAATCGGTGCCGAATCCGCTGGTGTTGTGGCGGTCGAAGACGACGCTGCCGGAGAAGATGTCTTCTGTCTCGTCGCAGGCGATGGCGACGGGGTGCTCGGTCCAGGTCAGCAGGTCTGTGGAGGTGGCGTGCCCCCATGACATGTTTCCCCAGACATTGTCCAGGGGGTTGTTTTGGTAGTAGAGGTGGTAGATGCCCTCGTGGTGGATCAGGCCGTTGGGGTCATTGAGCCAGGTATCCCGGGCTGCGTAGTGCAGGGCAGGCCGGAAAGTATCGGCCGTCGTGGCGGTCACGGCAGTCATGAAGGTCGGATCTCGCTTCTGTGATCGTGGGTGTGATGATATCCAGTTGCAGGTTCCCATGCGGCGGGGTAGGCCGGTCGGTGCGGCGCTGGCCTACCCCGCTGTGTTGGTGTTTAGGAGTTCTTCTTGTAGCGGTCGTAGGCGTCCTGGTAGAGCTTGACCATTTTGTCCAGGCCGATGGACTTCAGCTGGGCGACGTAGCTATCCCATTCCTGGTCGACGCCGCCGGAAACGATCCATTTGGCCCGCTTTTCCTTGACGAGCGTCTGGACGTCGGTTTCGATGGTGCTTAGCTGCTGCAGCTCATCGTTGGAGAGGAGCACGTTGGGGTACTGGTCGTTCCCCGCGTGGGGTTTGAAGATTTCCTTGATGGTTTGCTGGCGTGCGGCGGCGCGTGGTTCAGGGGCCACGACGGTCTGGAAGTCCTGCGCGGTGACGATGTGCGGGCCACCCGGGGCTACCTTCTGTCGCCGTTCCCCTGCCGTCGTGCCTGCCGGTGCGGGAATCTGCTGGAGGACACCTTTGTCGTCCTTCTGCAGGGCGGCGCCTATCGGACCCCAGCTGGTTTGCGCGGACATGGTGGGGTCATACAGTCGGTCGACCCATCGCATAGTCGCGGCCGGGTACTTGTCGGCACGGGTAATCGCGAACGCGCCGCGGCTAGTGTCCGGCCCGTTGGCGACACTGGCAATTTGCTTGCCGTCTTTGCCTTTGAGTACCGGCATCACCACGTAGTCCTTGGCACGGCCCGCGCCGACGGCCTCCTCGGTCTCCCACCAGACGTAGGAGCCGAGGGTTTCAGCAGCACTCTTGCCCTTGGCCAGGTACGCCTTGTCGTCCTGTGAAAAGGACTCGGGGTCGATCAGGCCCTCCTGGTACCACTTGTGGAGTTCGGAAACAGCCGACTTGTACTGGTCCTGTGCGGCGGTGAAGATGACCTTGCCGTTTTGGACGATGCGGTGGTCGATGTTGTCCGGCAGGCCGCCGAGGGCGGCAAACAGGTCACTGATGTCCGCGCACCACCAGTTGTTGATGAAGCTCAAAGGAATTTCATCGTTCTTGCCGTTGCCGTTGGGGTCCTTGGTCTTAAAGGCGACGAGGGCGTCGTGGTACTCCTGGATGGTCTGCGGAACCGGCAGGCCGAGTTTATCCAGCCACGCTTTGTTGATCGACATGAAGTTCGGGTAGGCGCGCAGGCCGAGTTCCTCGACATTGGGCAGGGAGTAGATGTGCCCGTCCGAGGAGGTGATGGCCGCCTTGATATCCGGCCGGTCCTTGAGGATCTTTGCGAGGTTCGGGGCGTACTTGTCGATCAGGTCTTCCAGCGGCACCAGTGTGCCGTTGGTTCCGTACGTGGAGATATCTGTATCCGAGAAACCGGTGTTGAAAAAAGCATCCGGCAGGTCCCCGCTGGCCAGGATCAGGTTCTTCTTTTCCTTGTAGACGTTGTCGGGCAGGTTTTCCCACTTGACGTCGATGTTGGTGTCCTTAGCCCATTGCTGGACCAGGGGCATGCTCTCGTAGGCCGGCGCCAGCGGGGCCTTCGTCCCGGAGAATCGCAAGGTCAGGGTTTTATCGACGATGGGCAGTCCGGTCGGCTTCAGGCCGAAGTCCGACGAGGAGTCTTTGATACCGGTCGGGCTTTGCCCGGAACAGGCAGTGAACATCAGTGTTCCGGCGACAAAGACGCCGACCGTGGCCAGGGCGCGGTTTTTCTTCATGGGTTTCCCTTTCAGGGGTTCCAAATTTGGGTTTAGGTGGGGGTGTTCTAGTTTGACGGCGCCGATGAGGGCGCCTTTGGTGAAGTCCCTACATGAACGACAAGGCGATCGGCAATGACGGCCTGAAGACGACGATCATGGAGTATTTGGTCAGTCCGGGGGTCCGCATCGAGGCGGCGATGCCGGACTGGATGAACATGATTCAATCGGCCTTTCTTGGTCGGTATGCGGAGTGGAGGTAATGGGCGGAGAACGAGAGAATTCGGGCACCGTCAGCAACCCGGACAAGCACTTGGTCGGCATCTTCGCTCACCGGGTAGGCGCGCGACGTTAGCGAGACCCGATCATCGACGTAGAGCTCGACCATCGAGCCGTCCACGAGCAGTCGGGCATGCGCGGTTGGCGATTCGGGGCGGCGGATGCCGCGACGCCCCTCGGTGTGCTCCGATCGACGGCTGCTCCGCGATCGGTCGATCCAAACCTCTGTGCCGGTCACCCCGAGCACCGTCGTCTCGACTCCGTCGGAACTGCGAAGCACCTCTATCTCGAACCCGGGTCCCTCGACCCGGAATTCGAGGTGGAGATGTCTGCCGCGAATTGGGACGGAAATATCAGTCCCTGTGCGCTCGGCATCCGTGATGGCGTGATCGGGTCCTACGGGGCGTTCGTGGAGCAAACCGAGCTCCGCGACAGGCCTCACGCTTAGCGCGCCGTCTGCGTGGAGTCCGAGTTCCAGAGGGAAGCCCGCGTTGTGCGCCCATCCGCTCCCGGCATACTCGTCCAGGCTTCGCTTGTCTTGCGCGATGCTCCACAAGATGCTGCGTCCATCCTGAAGAACGGTGCCGCTCGGCCCGGTGAGATGGCCGCCGCCGTCAAACTCCCTCGGCACCGGATCATCGGGCGTGAATCGTCGGGACGCGGCGTCCCAGACGCCGATCCAGTGCCAGACGTGCTGAAGGTGGTGCTCGCTCTCGCCTGCCCACCAGGGCGCGATGAAAAGAGCGTGCCGGCGCAGTCCGTCGCTGCCGTTGCCGATCGGCAGAAGCACCGGGAGTTCCCACATCACACCCGTCGCCGGGTACCGGGCGACGTCACCGACAAGCAGCGGCTCTTGTTGCTCCCATCGATCGCCGTCGCGCGAGTGGAACAGGAGGGCCGCACCGCCGCGTCCTTCAAGGCCTGCGCCCACGAGGAGGAACCAGTCATCCCCGTCGCGCCAGACAAACGGGTCACGGAACTGGCCCCTCACGAGGGGTTCGGCATAGCCGGGCACGGTGGTCGGCATCTCGAGCACGGGGTGTTCATCAAGAACCCAGCCGCTACCGGTCGGGCGGGCCACCGCCACCGTTTGGTCAGGGCGCCGGCCGAAATCTCCGGCAGTGAGATATAGCAGGTGTTCACCGCTGGGAGCGGTCACCGAGCTTCCGCTCCAAACACCATCGGGCGCGACGGTCGTCGATGACGGCGCCACCGCAATGGTTTCGTCTTGCCAATGCACGAGGTCCTCGCTGATCGCGTGACCCCAGGCGATGTTCCCCCAGTACGGTCCAGCAGGGTTGTGCTGATAGAAGAGGTGATGCATGCCGTCGACTTGAAGCGCGGCGTGGGGCTCGTTCATCCAGCCTTGCGGGGCTGAAAAATGCGCGATCGGGCGATGATGGTCTGCCGCGAATCGGGCACGGTCCGGCGCCGTGTCGGCGGCGTGTACCGCCTCCGGTACTTCCGGCAGGTGCGTCGCGGGCAGCACTCTCACGGGCCCGAGGAGGCCGCTCGCCGCAGCGGCGGGAAATAGGCCCTCGACGAGGTCGCTGTCCGCTGAGCGTCCGAGGGTCATCCGGGCCGGAAGCCGGATGTCGCCGGGGTGCACATCGAGGGTGCCCGCTGGTTTGCCATCGACGCGGAGTTCGGCACGGCCACTGGCGATGGACAGTGCCAGGTGATTCCAGGAACCGAGTTTGAGACGGCCAGCGCCAACAAACGTGAGGCCGCCGACCACTGCGGCTATATGGCCTGACCTGTCGTGGCCCAGCGCGAACCCGGTGTTCAGCTCGAGCGCATCGATGATTGCTGTGAAACCATGTGCTCCGCCGCGTGCAAAAGCGCGCGGGGCGAACCAAGCCGTCACCGTGAGGGCGGGCTCATTGGAGGGGATGAACTGAATCTCCGCCCACGTTGACCAGCCGTCCAGGAATATGGCGGAACTGCCAATGGTCGGTCCCTGTCGTGGCGCGAGCAATACCGCGCGTTGCTCCGGCGGTTCAGGGCAAATGATGCGCGCGTTGGATCCGTTTGCGTCGGCTGGTTGAACAGGGTTTCCGCGGAAGGTGAGGTCAAGGAGTGGACGGGTGACCCTGCCTCCTAGGAAGCCGTGCGCGGTCGGTCCGGCCGGACCCGGTTGTGCGTTCATTTTGTGTTGAACCGGTCGCAGCCGGCTTGGTAGATCGCCACAACTGTGGCCCGAGCCCGGTTGTCTATCATTGGGTTTCCCTTTCAGGGGTTCCAAAATTTCAGGGTTTGGTGGGGATCGTTCTAGCTTTTGACGGCGCCGATGAGTGCACCCTTGGTGAAGTGCTTCTGCATGAACGGCAAGGCGATCATCAGGGGCAGGCTGGAGATGACGATCATGGCGTATTTGGTCAGTTCGGCGACCCGTTGCGCAGCGGCATAGGACTCGACGTCGCCCGATAGATTTCCGGACGCGGCGACGTCGGACTGGATGAGGATGTTCCGCAGCACCAGTTGTAGCGGGTATTTCGTGTCATCGTTGAGGTAGATCAAGGCGTCGAAAAAGGAGTTCCAGTTGCCCACGACATGGATCATGAGCATCAGCATGATCAGCGGCTTGGACAGCGGGAGGACCATCCGGAAGAAGAACTGGAAGTCCGAGGCGCCATCGAGCTGCGCTGCTTCGCGCAGTTCGTCGGGGATGCTGTGTTCAAAAAACGACCTGGCAATGATAAGGTTCCAGACCCCGATGGCCCCGGGCAGGATTACCGCCCACATGGTGTTCAGCAATCCCAGGTCACGGACCACCAGGTACCGGGAGATCAGGCCGCCGTCGAAGAACATGGTGATGATGAACAGCAGCATGATGAACTTTCGACCGGGCAGGTCCTTACGGGACAGGGCATAGCCGGCACCCAGGATGGAGCCGACGCTGATGACGCTGCCCGTCACCGTGTACAGGACGGAGTTGCCCAGACCGCGCCAGATGGCCGGATCAGCGAAAATTCTCTGGTAGCCCTCAAGGGTGAAGCCTGCCGGCAGGAACCACACCTTGCCTTCGTAAATCTGGTTCGGGTCGCTGACCGAGGCGATGACGATGAAATACAGCGGGTAGGCCACGGCGGCAATGGCGACAAGCAGGATCGCGATCGTCATGGTGTTGAATGCCGGATCGGCCAACCGGGCGCGCAGCGGAACCTTGTACGGGTCTGCTGGCCGGCGTTCGCGGAGGAGCTCCTGAGAGGGGATGGTCCTGGTTGTCATTTGGTTACCACAGACTTGTCTTGGTTGCGCGGCGGGCCACCCAGTTGAAAGTCACCAGGAGCGCCAGGTTGAGCAAGGAGTTGAAAAGGCCGATCGCGGCGGAGTAGCTGAACTGCGCCTGCTGCAGTCCCGCGTGGTAAACGTAGGTCTGGACGATTTCAGACGTCTGCGTGTTCAGGTTCGTCTGCATCAACAGGGCTTTTTCGAAGCCGACGTTGAGCAGGTTGCCGATTGCCAGGATGAACAGCACTGTGATGACAGGCATGATTCCGGGGATGTCGATGTGCCGGATCCGCTGAAATTTGTTTGCCCCATCAACCTTGGCCGCATCATGCAACGCAGGGTCGATGCCGGTGAGCGCCGCCAGGTAGACGACCATGGAGAATCCAGCGTGCTGCCAGATGTCCGACACCACGTACACGGGGCGGAACCAGTCGGCGGATCCCATGAAGAAGACGGGCTGGCCGCCGAAGAGCTGGAGAGCGTTGTTGATCAGGCCTGAACGCGGAGAGAGCAGCACGAACATCATTCCCACGACCACCACCGTTGAAATGAAGGCGGGCGAATACAGTACCGTCTGGGTCAGTTTCTTGAACCGCCGGGCCTGGAGCTGGTTGACCAGCAGGGCCAGGACAATCGGCACCGGAAACGCGATGAGAAGCCCAAGGACCGCCAGCCATACCGTATTTTCCAGCACCCGCTCAAACTGGAACGAGGAAACGAACCGCTGGAAGTTGGCCAGGCCCACCCACGGACTTCCGAGGAAACCGTCCACCGGGTTGTAGTTCCGGAACGCGATCTGAACCCCGTACATCGGCCAGTACTTGAACACGGCGATGTAAATCAGCGCCGGCGCTAGTAATACGTATAACTGCCAGGCGCTGGCCACCCTCTTCAGCCGGAAGGACAAGGGTCTTTTGACCGGACGCGGCCCGGGGGGCCGGATCCTGGTTGACGTTGCGCGGCTCATTCCGCTTCACCTGAATTCGTCACTGAACTCCGTTCAATAAGGGCACATTCGAGGGCTTCAATCCGACCGTCCGGTTCGCCGCCCTCAATGAGCATTTCGACTGCGCGTCTGCCCATAGAGACAAACGGCAGGTCCATGGTTGTCAGCCCCGGCTGGAGATACGGAGCCAGGGTCTCCTGGTTGTCAAAACCGATGATGGCAACGTCTTGTGGTATCCGGCATCCCATTTGATCCAGCGCCTGATAGGCACCCCAGGCGGTTCGGTCATTCGCGCAGAAGATGGCCGTCGGCGGGTTACCCGCGGCCATGACCTCCCGGGCGTAGCGGTGGCCGTCGCCGGGATTTCCGTCACCGAACCGGACAATGGCCGGATCAACGGTCAATCCGGCCTCGTTGAGCGCCCGCGTGTACCCGGCATAGCGTCCTAGTGCTGCGGGCAGTCCGCTTTCGAGGGTCTCAATATTGAGCATGGCCACCCGGCGGTGCCCGGCATCGAGGAGCCGCTTCGTGGCGGCGTACCCGCCAAGTTCCTCGTCCGGGATGATGCTGGGGATCCGGCGGTCGCGGTCTTCGGAATTCAGCACTACGGACGGAACACCGCGCAATGCAGCCGGAACGTCGACTTTCCGGTGGTACATGGAGGCGTAGACCACCCCGGCGACCTTGTACGAAAGCATGGCTTCCAAGGAGGCGCGCTCAAGTTCCTTGTCTCCGTTGGTGTTCACCGTCAGGACCAGAAGTCCCGATTCCCACGCACGCTCCTGCGCGCCCTCGATGATCTTGCCGGCGAAGGGGGCGCTGGCAACGACGTCGCCGACGAAGCCGACCATGCCGGAGACACCTTCACGCAGTACCTTGGCGTGCGCATTGGTCCGGTATCCGAGCTGCTCGACGGCCGTTTCCACCTTGTCCTTGGTCTTCTGTGAAAACCGGGACCCGCTGACGTCATTGAGGACGAGGGACACTGTGGCCTGGGAAACCCCTGCGAGGGCCGCCACGTCGTGCATGGTCGGTCCTGAGTTCGGATTGGACTTGCGCAACCTGGCACCTCCTTCGCTGTTGGTTGAATTAGTCATTCGTATAACTAACCTGCTGATTGACTGTAATGCAGCTCACACATCCTCGTCAAGTTATTCTCCATAAGCGCATCACCGTAGCGGGTTCAGTCCCAGGTGATGGGGCCTCCGGCGCTGTATCCGCCGCTATTTCCGGATTCGTCCGAGAACCAGAACGAGTACAGGTGCGCGTCGGCCGAAAGCCGGATCGTCACCGTGACATGGCGTGGGTTCCGGCCCGTTGTCCCTGCCAGGAGGATGCCATGGCGGGTGTTGTCGACGCCGGAGGGTATGGCGTGCGTTTCGGTCCCGCCTGCGTCGAGGTCCGTCACGGTTGCTTCGGCTTCGCCTGCCCCTGTGCGGATGTTGATGAAAAGGTGGTCTCCCTGCACCAGGAGGGGTCTGGTCTGTACTGCTCCTGCGCCGTCGGGGCCGGGTGTCAGGGCGCAGAATCCGTCACGCCGCAGTGTAGCCAGACCCATCGAAGCGCCCGCGTACATGTGGCGTCCAAGACTGGGAGAGACGCCCGAGAAACCGGTGTAGTAGATCCTTGTTTCGTCTCCGCATGGAATGATGCCGCCGTTGACCATGTGGAGGTATCCGTAGTCCCAGGCATCGGGAACCAAGGACGAGGCCAGGAAGGGTTCAGGGTTGACGTTGTAGTGGTAGCCGTCCCTTGAGATGCCCAGGTAGAGATCGATGATTTTCGGCAGGCCATGTGCTTCGGCATAGTCGTTGGAGGGCCCCCGGTACACCGCGAACACTCCAAGCATGGCGCTCTCGTATGGCATACAGGTGATCTTGTAGATTTCCGGTGTCCGCAGATCGCCGACGGGAGGCGCTGCGCCAAAACCATGGCTCCCCACCCACGGCAGAACATCACCCTCGGACCAACGGGACGCCCCATGGAAGTCGTCCGCCTCATGCCAGCCCCGGCCCCGGCCGTACGGCCCAAGGTGCGTGCGGAGGCTGAAGACCCATTTCCGCCGGAAAGGGTCATAGAAAAAGGTGGTGTTGTCCCCGCATGGACCGGAAGGGCCTTCGTGGACCCAATGCTCACCGTCGTCGCTGGAATAGATTTCACCGCCCTCCGAGATTACCGGCGTTGAATGGGCCGGCAGATCTTCCGGGCCGAAATCCGGGGTCCTGCGTCGGACCCAGCGCAGCATGCGGTATTTAGCTTCGGCATCGGCGTAGTCGCGGCAGATGCTGACGCCGTCCCGCTGAAGAATGCCTCCCCCTTCTTCGTAGTCCAGTCCAGTGAGCTCCTTCGGCTCGGAGTCATTCCAGACAATGCCGTCGACCGAGTTGCGCAGGGAGGTCCGGTCGAACCAGCCCGACATGTACCAGACCCTCCACTTGCGGATTTCGTGGTCATAGAGGATTCCGTCGTCGAAAGGGGCAGCCACAGGACACCGGCCACCATTCATATCGCGGTCCGTCGAAGGGGCCAGCACCGGGTTCCCTGCGCTGGGAGCGGGCGGTAACCACGTTCTCACGAGGGACCGGTGCTCCAACAGATGGTCGTCAACGATCAGCTGGCGCCCGATACGGGCGTCGATGGAATTCATGCGTCGGTCCAATCCCTTGGTTTCTTTCGATCCGTGGCCATCTGCGGCCAGCTGCAGGGATATTCTCCGGCAGGAAGATTGGAAACCGTGCGGAAATCCGGGCCGCGCATCCGCTGATGGCCGAAAAGTCATTCGTATAACTATCAATGTGCGACTGTAATGCGCATCACATCACGCCGTCAAGCCATGAACGTTTGTCGGATTCCGAAAAGCTCCTGGGCAGGTTCACATCCTAGGAAGTGAAACAGCTGGTGGCGTGTCTCAGTTTTGGTTGCCGCCGGCCTCAATTGTGACCCTTGACACCCGCCGCGCCCTGCGCGTAATCTGTTGCCAAGTCGTTTTGGCAAAACGGTTTTTCATCCATCATCCAGTCTTCGTATTCCGTTCCCGAGAAAGGGAGTCGACAGCGATGTCCTCTCGAAAAACAATCTCCAGGCTTGCCGCTCTCGGCAGCCTTTCAACCGCGGTGATCCTGGCCGCGACCGCATGCGGCGCAGGGGGTCCCGCGACGTCCGGGGGCGCCGCCGGCAGTTCCATCAACGTCCTGGTGGAGGCAGGCGGCCATGCAGAACTGCAGCCGATTGCCGACCAGTGCAAGAAGGACACCGGGGTCAACGTCAACTTCGTTGAACTCCCTTATGACGGCCTCTTCAACCGTCTCTCCAGCGAGTTCTCCTCCGGCACTGTCTCCTTCGATGTTGCGGCTCTTGACTCCGTGTGGCTGCCCAGTTTCAAGGACGCCCTGCAGCCCATCGACGAGCTCTTCACTGACGAGGCAAAGAAGGACATCTTCCCTTCACTGGTCAAGGAAGCCAACGTCGATGGCCATTTCATTGGAATGCCGGCGTGGACCAACGCCGAGATAGTCCTCTACCGCAAGGACCTCTTTGAGGACGCCAAGAACAAGGCTGACTTCAAGGCCAAGTACGGTTACGACCTCGCCGCGCCGAAGACTTGGCAGCAGTATCAGGACATCTCCGCCTTCTTCACCAAAGACGGCATGTATGGCACGGACGTCAAGGGTGGCGTTGAAACCGAGTACCTCGCCCATGTGCTGCAGGCCGGATCGCCGATGGTCCTGGACAGCAACCACAACGTCGTGATCGACAATGCGGCCCACAAACAAGCGCTGGATTTCTACACCAGCCTCGTCAAGGACGCCCCGGCCGGTGCGGCCCAGGTCGACTGGGCAGCCGCGCAGAACCTCTTCAACCAAGGCAAGACAGCCATGACCCAGTTCTGGGCCCACGCGTACCGGCAGATCCCCAAGGACTCCCCGGTCTACGGCAAGGTCGGAACGGCCCCGATGATCGGCGGGTCCGCGGGCGTTGCCGGTGTTCCCGGCCCCTGGTACCTCTCGGTACCAAAGGCGACCAAGAACACGGACGCCGCGAAGAAGTTCGTCAAGTGCGCTTTCGACCACAATGATCTGGCCATCCAGTCAAGCCTTGGCCTGGCGGCACGAGTCTCCGCCTTCCAGAAGTACCAGGACCAGCCCGGCTACGAGAGCTTCAAACCGCTGATCGAAACACTTAACGCACCCGCGACGGCAACCCGTCCGGCAACAGCAAAGTGGCAGCAGATCGTCGACACCGTACTGGTTCCGATGCTTCAGAAGGCCGTTGCTGGCGGAGACAGCACGACCTTGCTGGCGGACGCCAAGTCCAAGATCCAGGCCCTCCTTAAGTAAGACTCCGCGGCCGGCAGCAGCCCATGGCGTTGCCGGCCGCGGCCCCAACCAGCGGAAGAGAATCCCGTGCGCATCCCTGATCGCCGCTTCGCCCTTTACTTGATGACCCCGGCGGCGTTGTTCCTCGCAGTCTTTGTTGCCTACCCGCTGTTCCGGTTGGTCACGGACAGCTTCTTCAAAATTTCCCCGATCGTCGGGGGCCCCCGCGACTTCGTGGGCCTGGACAACTACATCCGGGCCTTCACCTCAGAGGCCTTCATCGGTGCAGGATGGCGGACCCTCGCTTACACCCTGATGGTGGTGACCCTCGAGTTCACCCTTGGCCTCGGCATGGCCCTCCTGTTCACCACCCTGGGCCGGAAATCCCAGGTCTGGCGGACCATGTTCCTGTACCCGCTCATGATTGCCCCGATCGTGGCCGGCCTGCTGTGGAAGTTCCTCATGATCGACAACTTCGGCTTGCTCGGCACCCTGCTGAGCCAGGCCGGCATCCTGAAGGATCCAAACCAGATCGGCTGGCTGTCGAACCCGGACATCGTCCTCTTCTCCGTCGCCGTCCCGGACATCTGGCTCACGACGTCGTTCATGTGCCTTGTGCTGTTCGCGGGCCTGCAGAACATCCCGGGAGACCTCATCGAGGCGGCCAGGCTCGACGGCGCCCGCGCACCGTCGCTGCTTTTCCGGATCATTCTTCCGCTGCTACGGCCGGTCATCGCCGTGGCGCTGGTGGTCCGCGGCATCGACGCAGCACGGGCTTTTGACACCATCCTCATCCAGACCAACGGCGGACCACAATCCGCCTCCGAAACCATGAGCCTGCTCATCTACCGGACGATGATCCGCTTCGGCGACCCAGGCCTCGCAAGCGCCATGGGCACCATCTACCTGCTGGCCATGCTCGCCATCGCCTTCGTCGCCGTAACCACAATCTGGCGGCCAGGAAAGGACACCTGATGAGCTCGGCACAGACCCCCGACGACAGCGGCATGCTGGCGGCCGCCGTCCCCGACCGGCCACGCCACGCCGGCATCGCATACCGCAATGCGCCGGCACCGCACCAAACGGAGAGCACCATGCCAAGCCGAACAGCGACTGCGCCTCAGACCACCACGGAACCGGCGTCGGCCGGCGGAGGCCGCAGGCGCGGCGGCGTCAATCGTGAAGGACTCGAAGCCGGCAAGCGCAGCACCAGGACCATCCTGTGGATCCTCCTCGCCGCGGCGCTCGTCCTCTACGGCTTCCCGTTCCTGTACCTGCTGTTCACGTCCTTCAAGACGCCGATCGACACCATTGCAGTGCCGCCGACCATCCTCCCCAAGGAATGGACGCTGGATAACTACATCAACGCCCTGGGCCGCAATGGAGTGCCGGCGTCGTTCATCAACAGCATCCAGACCGCCGTCATCAGCACCCTGCTGTCGCTCGTCCTGGCCGTCCCTGCGGCCTACGGCATCACCCGATACAAGACAGCCAGTGGCCGCGTGTTCATCATGGCCGCGCTGGTCACCCGCATGGTGCCGCCGGTGGCCATCGGCATCCCGCTGGCGTCGATGATGGCCTCCGTGGGCCTGGCCGACACCCCGATAGCCCTGTCCATCGCGCACACAACCATCTCGCTGCCGCTCTCCATCTGGCTCATGTCCAGCTTCTTCGAGGCCGTCCCACAGGACCTGGAAGAAGCAGCTACCGTGGATGGCTGCAGCCGGCTCGGAGCCCTGTGGCGGGTGGTCATCCCGGTGGTCTCCGGAGGCATCGCAGTGACGGCGATCTTCGCTTTCCTTGCCTCCTGGAATGAATTCCTGTTCGCGCTGCTCATGACCGCCGTCCGGTCCCAGACCACCCCCGTGGTCATCGCAAACTTCCAGACCCAGTTCGGACTGGACTGGGGATCCATGACAGCCCTCGCGGCCGTCTACTCGATCCCCGTCATCCTTCTCACTCTTCTCTTGCAGCGCAAGATCGTCGCAGGCATGACGCTCGGCGCCGTCAAGGGCTGAGAAACCACAGCACAAAGGGAAGAACCTATGTCAAGCAACAACTGCTACGACGTGACCACGTGGCCAGTCGGCAATCCGTCCGAGGACGTCGGTGAAGTAATCAACAGCATCATCGCGGACATCAAGGACCGGCAGACCGCCACCGATGCGAACAATGGAGGAAAGCCAGGCGCGGTGATCTACATTCCGCCCGGAGACTACCGCCTTCGTACGCAGGTCGTGATCGACGTCAGCTTCCTCAGGATCCACGGCTCCGGACACGGCTTTACGTCATCGAGCATCCGGTTCAACCTCCCCGAAGACGAATGGCCCGACTTGCATGAGCTGTGGCCCGGAGGGAGCCGCATTCTCGTCGACATTCCCCTCGCCGGAGGCGCGGATGAATCCAAGGGAGCCGCTTTCTACGTTGAGCGAAGCGGGAGCCCGCGGATCAGCTCGGTCGAGTTCTCCAACTTCTGCATCGACGGGTTGCACTTCACCCCGGATGGCTCCGGGATGCACCCCGAGAACACCTACGTCAACGGCAAGACCGGCATCTATGTCGCAAACGCCAATGACTCATTCCGCGTAACCGGCATGGGATTCGTCTACCTTGAGAACGCTCTCACCATCTACAAGGCGGACGCGCTTTCCGTTCATGACAACTTCATCGCCGAATGCGGAAGCTGCATCGAGCTCCGCGGGTGGGGACAGGCATCGAAGATCACCGACAACCTGGTCGGAGCAGGGCCCAAGGGTCACTCGATCTACGCCGAGAACCATGGCGGGCTCCTGATAACCGCGAACAACGTCTTCCCCCGTGGCGCGAGCAGTGTCCATCTGGACGGCGTCACGCGTTCAAGCGTCACCAACAACCGTTTGCATTCGTTCTACCCCGGGATGGTGATTCTCGCAGCGAATAGTTCGGAAAACCTCGTGGCCACGAATCACTTCTTGCGTGACCATGAGCCCTGGACGCCCTTCCTGGGAGTGGACAACGGACTGAACGACCTCAACGGACTTCTCCGTGTCAGCGGCAGCAACAACTCCGTCATTGGCAACCACTTCTCCGAGATCATCGACTCGCAGAGCATCCGGCCGACAGGTGCGACGCCTGTCATCATCCGGCTGATGGCGGGGGGTGGCAACTTCGTTTCCAACAACCACGTGGTGGCGATGGACGTTCACGCCAAATCAAGTGACGACTGCTTCTCCGCTCAGGTGGACGCTCTGTTGACGACCGAGGCTTCGGACGCCCTCGCCGTTACGGCCGTCCTGGTCGATTCCGCATCAGCCCGGAATACGATCCTTGATTCCGGAAGTGACGCCCAAGTTATCGCAGACAGGGCTGTTAACGCCCTCAGGGCCACACCCACGGTCGGTTTCGAGGCGGCACATGCACTTGTATCACCCATCGACGTACCGTCGGCCACCCCTTAGCCCCGACCCGAAAGGCCGAAAATCAATGTCGTATGTTCTTTCCGACGCCTGGACCTGGGACACGTGGTTCGCCGACGACGGCGATCTTTACCACGCCTTCTACCTGAAGGCATCCCGCGCGCTGGGGGATCCCGATCGCCGCCACTTCCACGTCACCGTCGGCCACGCCGTCTCCCAAGACTTGCACGCCTGGCACGAGGTCGCCGATGCGCTGATCGCGTCGGACCAGCCTGCTTTCGACGATTACACCACGTGGACCGGATCCATTGTCAGGGACCCGGAGGGCATGTGGCGCATGTTCTACACCGGAACTACCCGCGCTGAAAACGCGATCGTCCAGCGCGTCGGCGTCGCGAAATCACCGGACCTCTACAACTGGACCAAGGCCGGCAGCGAGGCCCTGTGCGAAGCCGAACCGCAGTGGTACGAGAAGTTCGACGGCGTCAGCTGGCCTGATGAAGCCTGGCGCGATCCGTGGGTTTTCGCCCACGATGGCCGGTGGCACATGCTCGTCACCGCCCGTTCCAACCAAGGTGCCCCCGACAACCGCGGCGTGATCGGCCACGCCACATCGCCCGACCTCGACACCTGGACCGTTCAGCCCCCGCTCTCGCAGTCGGGCGCCGGTTTCGGGCACCTCGAGGTGCCGCAAATTGCATCAATCGGCGACCGGGACGTGCTGATCTTCTCCTCGCTGCACGGCGAGCTGACCGCGGCCCGGCGCGAATCCGGTGAACGCGGGGGCGTGTGGTCGGTCCCTGTCGAGTCGCCCACCGGTCCCTACGACATTACCAAGGCCACGCGCCTGACGGACGAGTCGCTCTACGCCGGCCGATTGCTCCAGGACCGCGACGGCGCTTGGTGGCTCTTCGCGTTCAACCACGTTGACGAGAACCGGGCATTCATCGGCTCGCTTTCCGACCCGCTACCCGTGGGTTGGGGCGGGAACGGGCGCCTGCGGGTCACCGACGGTCGCTTCGACCACCTCGGATAAAGAGAAGGCGGCTGTGGAAAAGTTCCTGAGCGTCGGTCAGGCGCTCGTCGAAATCGTCGAGAGGCCGGACGGGGTGCGCCCAGCACCGGGGTGGCAGCCCCGTCACCGATCACCCGACCGAGTCCGACGTCGTCGTGCAGCCCCAAACGACAATTCCTCGGTAGCGTATTGGTACCAGACCGGCAAACACGCCGAGCACGCGAGCCGCCCGTTAAAGGGCGGCTGCCCCGCCGCTGGCCCGTGCACGGGCTCTGGGACGAACAAACCGCATCTAGCATCAACGCCAACATAAGGGACGTGGGAGACACATGAGCAACAAGTCAGTGGGAATCAGGGACGTGGCAGCCGCAGCCGGCGTCTCCGTCACGACTGTCTCCCACGTCCTAAACAACACTGTCTACGCCCGAGTAGGCGCGGAGACGAGAGAACGTGTCCGCGAGGCCGCGCAACGGCTGGGCTACGGCCCAAACCGCATGGCACAGGCCCTCCGCACGCAACGCTCAGGCATGCTCGGATTTATCAGCGAAGAAATCGCCACGACCCCCCACGCCGGCCGGATCATTCTGGGTGCAGAGGAAACAGCGCGCCGCCGCGGCTACAACCTGATGATCATCAATACTTCGAGCACCGCCACCTATGAGTCCCGAACGGCTGACATCGCGGCCCTGCTGGAGCGCCAGGTGGACGGCGTCCTGTACGCCACGATGTACCACCGCCAAATTGCCGTCCCGGACAACCTGAACGTCATCCCCGCAATCCTCGTGGACTCAGAAGACACCAACCACTCAATCTCCTCAGTGATCCCCGACGAAACCGGAGGAGCAACCGCAGCAGTCAGGACCCTGATCGAAGCCGGACACCAGCGAATCGGCATGATCAACAACACCGACGACGTACCGGCCACCCACTCCCGGCTGCGGGCCTTCAAGGACACGCTCTCGGACGCAGGACTGACGTTCCATGCCGATCTCGTCGAGGCTGAACCTTCAGAAGTGCCCGGCGGCTATCAGGCCGCGCTGCGGCTCCTGGCACGGAAGGACCGGCCCACGGCCGTCTTCTGCTACAACGACCGCATGGCCATGGGCGCCTACCGGGCCGCCACGGAACTCGGCCTGAAAATTCCCCGGGACCTTTCAGTGGTCGGCTTCGACAACCAGGAACTCATCGCCGAAAACCTCTACCCCGCCCTGACCACGGTCTCACTCCCCCACTACGAAATGGGCGCGTGGGCAACGGAAAACCTCATTGATGCCATCGAAGGCAAGACGGACCTGGGCCTGTTCGCGGTCCACCCAACCCTCCTGGCATGCCCGCTCGTGATCAGGAATTCAGTGGCACCCCCAGCCTCCTAATAGAGGCGAACCACAACACAAACACTGCGGACGGCCCTCCGGGGACGCCCGACACTGCCTCCGCGTCTACGACCCGGGCCTGCGAGATCCCCGCAGACCAGACACGAAAGAACAACCATGACCGTGCAAGATCCCAGACCCGAATTCCACTTCACCGCCACCGAAGGCTGGATCAATGATCCGCTGGGGCTGACATGGAAAGACGGCAATTACCACCTCTTCTACCAGTACGTTCCAGGCCGCAGCACCTGGGCATCCAACTGCCACTGGGGACGCGCTACCTCCCCCGACCTGGTCAGCTGGTCAGAACAAGGGATCGCGCTTGCCCCCGGAGACGGGGACGACGGAATCTGGTCAGGATCCATCGCCACAGATGCCACCGGCCAATCAACGTTGTTCTACACCTCCGTCCAGGAGCCAGAAATCGGCATCGGCAGCATCCGCACAGCAACCCCCAACGATGACACCTGGAACCGCTGGACCAAGGGTCCCGAAATCGTCCGTGCCCCGGAATTGGGCGTCGTGGCCTACCGTGACCCGTTCGTCTTCCGGGACGGCGACAAATGGCGGATGTTTGTCGGTGCCGGACTCAACGGCGGTATCGGAGCGGCGATCTCCTACAGCTCATCGGACCTGGCCGGGTGGGAACTGGACGGCATAGCCGCCCAACGCCCCGGATCAGAAAGGGACCAGGCCTGGACCGGGACCATGTGGGAATGCCCCCAGCTGTTCGAAATTGACGGATCCCACGTTCTGGTCACATCAATCTGGGAAGACGACGTCCTTCACTATGTTGCCTACGGCATCGGAAGCTACAAAGACGGCACCTTCACGGCGCGCACCTGGAAACAGCTCAGCTACGGCGCCGGATACTACGCCCCCTCATTCTTCCGGGACAAAGACGGAAAACCCTCCATGATCTTCTGGATCCGCGGCGTCATCAGCCCGGACAGGAAATGGGCCAGCGCGCTAAGCATCCCCCACACCCTCACCCTGGAAAATGACACTCTCATCGCGACCCCGCATGAGGACCTCGGAGCCTACGCAGTCGAGGCGCACCTTGCCACTGATAGTTCAGGTTCCTTCAACGCGGTCCTGGGCGCAGGAGCAGATTTCAGGTGGATTCAAGGAGACGACGCCGCAGTCCAACTGAAGGCCGGCGAAACAATACTCGCAACATTGAAACAAGCCAACAACGAACTCATCATCAACATCCCGGACAACAATGACTTCACCGATGTGCGCCTTCCCGCCCCAGCCGGGACGCGCGTCAGGGCAATCATTGACAACGGCACACTTGAAATCTCCTCCCGGGCAGGGATAGCCGCAGTGCCGCTACCGCTGCTCGAAGGTCCCCTGTCGCTGTCAGCAACCGGGCTCCTGCAACCTCCCCAGCTCCAGGCTCTCAGGCGGACGCCCCCGACCACGCCCTCTTCCGGTTACCCTCCAGCAACCGCGCCCAACCACATCCCCGCACCCTGACGCCGCACCGTCTTCCCTGAGGAGACCGCAGAACCGCAACATCCCACTCCGCAGAATCCCGTGATTACGGAGACCGCCTTCGGCAACTAGAAAGAATCAACAACCATGACCTCAGAGACGCACACCGGACAGGCGACCGTTCTTGTCATCGGCGAAGCCCTTATCGATGCAGTCAACACCAACGGCCAAACGAAGGAACACCCGGGCGGCTCCCCGGCGAATGTCGCTCTGGGACTCAGCCGGCTTGGTGTCCCAACCTCACTGCTCACCAAAATCGGCAACGACACCCGCGGCAGTGCCATCACCAACCATCTCAAGAGGGCCGGCGTTCTCGTCGATCCCGCCTCGACCGGCCCCGCCCCCACCTCGCTGGCCACAGCCACGATCGACGCCGACGGATCAGCCCACTACGAGTTCGATCTGCACTGGTCCTTCAGCACACCGTCATCGCCAACACGACACCACCTGATACACACAGGCTCCGTGGCCAGCTTCGATCCCCGAGGCTCGAAGGAACTCTTCGCCTACATCGAATCAAAATCAGACGAAAGCCTGATCACCTACGATCCGAACATCAGGCCCGCTCTCCTGGGGGACCGAGTCGACACCGTCGACAGGTTTGAAACTTGGTGCAAGATTACGGACGCGGTCAAACTCAGTGCCGAAGACACCGAGTGGTTGTACCCAGGCCACGGACCCGACGCCGTCGCTGACCGGATTCTCGGACTCGGCACCGCGTTGGTCGCGATCACAGCCGGCCACGCCGGCTCCAGTCTCTACACCGGCTCCCATTCCGTAACCATTCCACCGGTCCCGACGACCGTAATCGACACCATCGGGGCCGGCGATTCCTACATGTCAGCCCTTATTCTGGGCCTCCTGAGCACACCCATGCACTCGCTCGACCGCAAAGCCATGGAAAGGATCGGCCAGGCAGCAGCCCGCGCGGCCGCAATCACCGTCAGCCGCGCGGGTGCCAACCCTCCGAACCTGACCGAGATTCTCCAAAGCGACCGGCGATCTGACACCAGACCCGTAACCGCATAGCAGAGCGCCTCGGATGGACAGGGATGGAACGCTAGACGGCTCCAAACTCATCGACTTCCTTGAGGCCCGTATCGTCGAGCAGGAAGCGATCATCCTCAGCAGGACCTTCGCAACGAGAAGGAGTTCCCGGCTGGGAGCGAACGACCACATGGTTCCGCGGTCGCTTACCGCAGCGTTACTGGCTGAATGCGCACAGGCACGGGCGATCGTCGAAGATTGGAAACAAGCTGCCGAAGTGGAAGGGATCACAGATCCTTCGGATGCTAGAGGAAGCATCGCCGTCGCCCGCCGCTCCATGCTGCGCATCCTCACAGCCAGCCACAGAGACAACGCCGATTAGCAAGATGACCACTGTCTGCTGAGAAGATTCGATAACAGGGACCGAACGCGCCACGACGGCCCGACGCTCCTCCACCGCGACGCATTCAAATGTCATGAGAAGCCAGGCCTGTGAAATGGAGCGCTGATCGGCTCAACGTTCGCAGCGATATTTGGCGTGCGACGGTCTTCGGCCGGCCGACATATGGGTGCCTATCGGCGTTCGGGTTCTTGTCGGAGGTTCGTCGGGACAACGGCAGTTCTAGCGCGTTGCCTGCGGTTCCGAACACTGCCTCGTGCGCACTCGCCAAGCTTCTGGACGCTCGTGCGCATACCCAAGGACAGCTCGACGTCGACTTCACCTAGCGGCTCGACCGTCGGGTCACGATAACTTCCGAAAATCGTGAGCCGCCCACGAACAGCGCGCATGTCCCTTATTGCTCGGGTTGGGCGGAGAGCAAGCAATCTCTACGGGCAAGCAGGAAAGTCGCCTCTATCTCCCTGGGCCCCCGCTTCGAAATTTCCAAATCCAAACGCCGAGAAGCGACTGGAATCTCCAAGCGATGGCTCTGATTGAGGTGAGTTAAAGGTGAGCAAGGTTGGAATAATAGGCTTTTTCGGGGTCACCCACGAAACCAAACCCGCAGGCCAGAACCACATTGGATCCCCTGCAGAGTTCGAACCGACGAAGCGCTCCAAGTAGCGGCTGAAATGGGCCCACAACCAGACCATCCAGCGAAATAAACCCGCGGCTCAAAGCCAAACTAAGAGCCCCCTGTCGGATTCGAACCGACGACCCCCGCTTTACAAGAGCGGTGCTCTGGCCAACTGAGCTAAGGAGGCGTGCCCCGGCGGACCGGAGCGAAGTGCCCCGGCAAGCCGGAGCTGGTACGCACGAGCGCTAGATAAGGGTAGCCCAAGACCTCCCGCCCACGGAAATTCCACGAGGGCCAGGGTCCAGGGGGGCGGCCGCCACCCGCCGTCGGGCTCACCCCCGGCGACCCCCACCCGCCGGCCCGGACAAAACCAAAACGCCGGCCCGATCGGTACTCACCGCCCTAAGACAGCGAGTACCGCCCGGGCCGGCGTCAAGATCCCGCAGGGCGGTCTACTTCTTCGCGGCCGCAGCGGTGTCCAGGTCGGCGAGGAGGTCCGTCTTGCCGTCCCACTGCTTGCCTTCGACGAAGACCGTAGGCGTGCCGCTGACTCCGATGACCGCCGCCTCCTTGGTAACAACCTTGACGAACGGCCGGTAGGTCTTGCTGTCCACGCAGGAGTCAATGTTGGCTGCGCCTGCTTCGGTGGCCATCTTCTTGAGGTCGTTGTCCGAAAGGCCTGCGCTACCCTCAGCAGGCTGGCGTGCGAACAGCAGGTCAACGAAGGCCGAGTACTTGTCCGGCGAAGAGTTCACGACGCAGGCCGCGGCGTTGGCTGCACGGGACGAGTAGTTGGTGGTGGAGCTGGCATCCAGGAAGCCGAGCGGACGGTACTCGAGGCTGATCTTGCCATCGTTGCGCAGCTGGGTCAGCTGCTGGTTGTACGTGGCTTCGAAGTTCTTGCAGACCGGGCAGATGAAGTCGATGTACGCCACTACCTTGACCGGCTTGCCGGCCTCGGCTTCGGCACCGGGAGCGGTCACCGTGGCGGGCTTGGTTGCCGGGGCGGACGGCAGGTCCGCCAGGTTGACCGTGGCCGCGGCGGCCTTCGTCACGTCGGTGCCCTTCAGGAGGGTGACGCCGCCGTGCACATTGGAGTTGGCCGGCGTCGGGCCCTGGTCCGCAATGGGAGCGTTGTTCGCAATGTTCTGGGTGACCACGAGGGCAACCACCGCGAGGATCGCCACGACGGCAACCACGATGCCCCAACCGATGAGCAACTTGTTGCGCTTGTCCTTCTTAAGTTGAGCTTCGCGGATCTCGCGGGCCTTTTCGCGGGCCTGGGCGGTGCGCTCTGCCTTGGACAGGCGTGGTTCGTTTGCGGGGCTCATCAGTTCCTCGTGATTGATCGACGTCGTTGGTCTAGCTATGGCAACGGGGCCAGTTTACGGGAGAAGACTGACAGCACGGGCTGGGGTCTTGGACTCCAGTCTGAGGAACGAGCAAGTGTCCTTGATGATTCCCGCCGGTAGGGTGGGATGTGAGTCACAAGCAACCCCAGGGGGCAGCAATGCAAGTACCGGCAAGCGAAAAAATCGACGTCGCACCCGAGGGCAAGCAGGCCCCAAGGAAAGCAAAGTACGATTTCATGGTGGTCTCCAACCGCCTTCCGGTGGACCGTTTCCCCGGCGACAGCGGGGATAACGCGGCCGAGGGATGGCGCCGCTCTCCTGGTGGCCTGGTTACGGCCCTCGCCCCGATGATGACAAAGACCGACGGCGCGTGGGTGGGCTGGCACGGCGCCCCGGACGAGCCCCTTGAGCCTTTCAGCCACAGCGGCATGGACTTGGTTCCCGTTGACCTCAGCACCGACGATATTGAGCTCTATTACGAAGGTTTCTCCAACGCCACCCTCTGGCCGCTTTACCACGACGTCATTGCGCCGCCGGAATTCCACCGCACTTGGTGGGACAGCTACCGCCGGGTCAACCGCCGGTTCGCCGACGCCGTCACCCAGCACGCAGCCTACGGAGCCACCGTATGGGTACAGGACTACCAACTCCAGCTCGTGCCGAGCATGCTCCGCCAGGCGCGCCCGGACCTACGGATCGGTTTCTTCAACCACATCCCGTTCCCACCACCGGAAATCTTCGCCCAGCTGCCGTGGCGCCAGGCCATCATCGAAGGCCTGCTGGGCGCCGACCTGGTGGGCTTCCAGCGCCCCAGTGACGCGGCGAACTTCATGCGCTCGGCGCGCCGATTCATCGGCGCCAGCGTCAAGCAGCAGCAGATCCATGTCAAGAGTCCGGACGGCCAGATTACGCATATTGCCCGCGCACAGGCCTTCCCGATCTCCATCGCCGTGGACCAGATCAGCGAACTCGCAGAGCGCCCGGACATCATCGAGCGCGCCCGGCAGATCCGCCAGGACCTCGGCAACCCCAAAACCATCCTCCTGGGCGTGGACCGCCTGGACTACACAAAGGGCATCCCGCACCGCTTGAAGGCGTTCGAGGAACTCCTCAAGGAAGGCCGGCTTACAGTGGAGGACGCCACGTTGATCCAGGTGGCGAGCCCCAGCCGCGAGCGCGTGCGTCAGTACAGGCTCTTGCGCGAGGAAATCGAAGGCACCGTGGGCCACATCAACGGCAGCTACGACACCATGCAGAACACCGCCGTCCGGTACCTCCACCACAGCTACCCGATCGAGGAGATGGTGGCCCTGTACCTTGCCGCGGACGTCATGCTGGTCACGGCATTGCGCGACGGCATGAACCTCGTGGCCAAGGAGTATGTCACCGCCCGGACCAACAACACGGGAGCCTTGGTCCTCAGTGAATTCACGGGCGCCGCAGATCAACTCAAGCAAGCACTCCTGATGAATCCGCATGACATCGACGGGCTCAAGAACACCATCATGAGGGCCGTTCACCTGCCCCCGAATGAATCCCGCCGCCGGATGAAGTCCATGCGCAAACAAATCCTCGACCACGACGTCGATCATTGGTCCGCCGAATTCCTCTCGGCCCTAGCAGAAACCGTGGTACGCGATGACACGTGAAACAGCGGGCACTCCCCCTCTGAGCTTGTCCCCTGAACTGCTCGACGCCGTCCGCCGGATCGCCGGAACAGGTCATCTTTTGGTGGCGATGGACTTTGACGGCACCATCTCCCCAATCGTTGACCACGCCGACGCCGCGCGCCCGCTCCAGCGGTCAGCCACCGCTTTCGCTGAACTCGCCAAACTTCCGAGGACGACGACGGCGCTCATCTCCGGGCGCGCATTGGCCAGTCTGCGGGCGGTCGCCTCGCCCCCCGAGGCCACGCTGCTGATTGGCAGCCACGGCGCGGAGGCGTGGCTGGGCCCCGGTTCGGCGGAACTCCAGCTCGACGACGCACAAAGGGAGCTCCTTGCCGAAGTCCGCGAAGTCTTGGCCGGAATCTCCCAGGAAGCTCCGGGCACAGTCCTCGAAGACAAGCCTGCCGGCGTCGTACTCCACACGAGGCGTGCAGCAGACGACGTAGCGGAAGACGCTGTGGCCGCGGCGCGAACGTTCATTGAAGGCCGTCCGGGAGTCTTCCTCAAGAACGGCAAGCGCGTCCTTGAAACGTCGGTGGTGCATTCCTCCAAAGGCGAGGCCGTCGATTTCCTGCGCCAGGCCACCGGCGCCACCGGAATCCTTTTTGCCGGCGACGATGTCACTGATGAAGACGCGATTGCCAGGCTGGGCGCAGGCGATGTCGGCGTGAAAGTCGGGCTGGATTTCACCCAGGCCGAGTTCCGCATCGAAGCCCCCGTTCACGTCGCCGAACTCTTGGAAGCGGTCCTTCGCGAACGGCGCCGCGAACTCTCGGGAGACTCATCTCACATGTGACGTTCGTAACATTTGGGCGAATACCCCCAGCTGCTGCCATACTCTTGGTTGTGATGTGACGCACAACTACCGTGCGGCGTCACTCAGTCTCCCTTGCCCGGGCCCAGCCCAGGGCGGGGAGTCCAACTGAATAAACATGAACCATTCACAACGGATCGTCCGGCACGTACCTGCCGGTGAAGGGATTGATAACTGTGGCTACAGTTACTTTTGATAACGCTACGCGTCTGTACCCGGGCACAGATAAGCCCGCCGTCGATAAGCTCAACATCGACATCGCCGATGGCGAATTCCTGGTCCTCGTTGGACCCTCTGGCTGCGGTAAGTCCACCTCGCTGCGCATGCTCGCAGGCCTTGAGGATGTGAACTCCGGCCGCATTCTGATCGGCGACCGCGACGTCACGGACGTCCCGCCGAAGGACCGCGACATCGCCATGGTCTTCCAGAACTACGCTCTGTACCCGCACATGACTGTTGCGGACAACATGGGCTTCGCACTCAAGATCGCCGGCGTCTCCAAAGAAGAGCGTGCCGAGCGCGTCCGCGAAGCAGCCAAGCTTCTTGACCTCGAGCTCTACCTGGACCGCAAGCCGAAGGCGCTCTCCGGTGGTCAGCGTCAGCGCGTTGCCATGGGCCGCGCAATCGTCCGTAACCCGCAGGTCTTCCTCATGGATGAGCCGCTGTCCAACCTGGACGCCAAGCTCCGTGTACAGACCCGCACCCAGATCGCTTCCCTGACCCGCCGCCTCGGCGTCACCACGGTCTACGTGACCCACGACCAGGTCGAGGCCATGACCATGGGTGACAGGGTTGCCGTTCTCAAGGACGGCCTGCTGCAGCAGGTAGACACCCCGCGCAACCTGTACGACCGCCCGAAGAACGTCTTCGTTGCCGGCTTCATCGGCTCCCCCGCCATGAACCTGCTGGAACTGCCGGTCGTCGACGGCGGCGTCCAGTTCGGTGGAACAGTCTACCCGGTTCCGCACAACGTTCTCGAAGAGGCCCACGGAAAGACCGTCACGCTCGGTTCCCGTCCGGAAGACCTTGAGACCGTTGGTGCCGGCGAAGGCCTTGAAGTTGAGGTTGACGTTGTCGAAGAGCTCGGCGCCGACGCCTACGTCTACGGCCACACCACGCTTGACGGCAAGAGCCACGACATCGTGGCCCGTGTCGACGGCCGCCGTCCCCCGATGAAGGGCGAGTCCATCTTCGTTCGTCCTCAGTCGGGCCACGTGCACCTGTTCGACACCAAGACTGGCCTGCGCCTGGGCGACTAATCCCCACCGGCACCCTAACCTCGCTCCGCTTCGGCCAGGGAACCCTGCCGGCGTGGGCCCAGCACCACAGCACTACCGACGGCGGCCCTTCCGAGTGGACGGGCCGCCGTCGTCGTTAACAGCTGCCTCCATACGGAAGAATTGACCTCATGAGCGAGCAAAGCGGTGCCAAGTGGCATGACGAACCCACCGACTACGCGCAGATCGGAAAACTCCCGCGCACCGAGGCCGCGAGCGCCAATGACGTCGCGCCACCGGCGGGCGTGATCGGCTCCCTCAACATCACCGCGGCAGCGGCGGATCCAGAGCTCCTGGACCTGCCGTGGCACATCGCGCTCGAGGACTGGCCTACCAAGAACCTCGCTGCCCTGCCCCGCGGTATTTCCCGGCACATCGTGCGTTTCGCGCACTTGGGCGGTTCCGTCATCGCCATCAAGGAAACGTCCGAGCACGTTGCCCGGCACGAGTACCACATGCTCCGCAAGCTGGCCCGGATGGACGTTCCCTGCGTCGAGCCGGTTGCAGTCATCACCGGCCGGACCACCGTTGACGGCAAGCCGCTCAACCCCGTGCTGGTCACCCGGCACCTCAAGTTCTCCATGCCGTACCGTGCGCTCTTCTCGCAGATGCTGCGCCGGGACACCCTCACCAGGCTCATCGACGCCCAAGCGCTGCTGCTGGTGCGCCTGCATCTGATCGGCTTCTATTGGGGCGACGTTTCCCTGTCCAATACCCTCTTCCGTCGGGACGCCGGCGCGTTCGCCGCGTACTTGGTGGACGCCGAAACCGGTGAGCTGTACCCGGATCTTTCGGTGGGCCAGCGCGAGTACGATCTCGAGATTGCCCGCGTCAACATTGCCGGTGAACTCATGGACCTGCTCGAAGGCGGCCTGATCGAGGAGAAGGTGGATCCGGTAGCGACGTCGGAGCTCATCATGGACTCGTACCGCCGGCTATGGGCCGAACTCACCGAAAAGGAATCGTTTGAGCTCGGCGAACGTTGGCGCGTGGGCGCGCGCATCCGCCGCCTCAACGAACTCGGCTTCGACGTCGAGGAATATGTCATCAAGACCACCGCGGACGGCTCCACCATCCAGCTTCAACCCAAGGTCGTTGACGCCGGCCATCACCAGCGGCGGCTGCTCCGCCTCACAGGCTTGGATGCCCAGGAGAACCAGGCCCGCCGGCTGCTCAATGACATGGATTCATTCCGGGCGGACAACAACCCGGACATGGACGAAGAAATCAGCGCCCACACCTGGGTCAGCCAGATCTTCGAGCCCATTGTCCGGTCCATCCCGCGCGACCTCGCAGGCAAGCTGGAACCGGCAGAAGTAGTCCACGAAGTCCTCGAGCACCGCTGGTACATGAGCCAGAAGCAGGACAGCCACATCCCCTTGGCCGAAGCCGTACAGTCCTACTTGGACACCGTGCTGCGCCACCGGCGCGACGAGGCAGCCATCATGCTCAATCCGGACACTGCGTTACTGAAGATCCTGGAAGCGGAAACCGAGGAATCCCGGTACGAGCAGGACGAATACCCGGATTCGGACGACTAGCGCGGGGTTTAAGGCTCCAGCGTCTCCGCGAGTCCCGCCAACACCGGTTCGCGTCCGAGTTCGATGTGTGAATACGCAAGGGTGTAGGCGAGTTCTGCCTTACCGCCAAGGATGGCGTTGCACAGTTCCATGTGCTCGTCGCGCTGGAGTTCGTTGCTTCGGTTGTGGGCCAGCCCGAAGATCCAGCGCATGCGGCCAAACAGCGGCTTGACGGATTCGATCAGCAGCCGGTTGCCGGAGAGCCGCACGATTTCGGCGTGAAACGCCGCACTCAGGCGCACGACGTCGTCAGTCCGGCCGTCGTCGATCGCCTCCCTTGCGTCGTCCAGCAGTTCCTGGAGGCGCCCGCCCGGCTCTCCCGCCGCGACGCGGACGGCCGCCATGCGGGCGGCAAACGTTTCCAGGCACAGCCGGACGTCGAAGAGTTCATTGACGTCGGTGAGCGTCAATTTGCGCACTACGGCACCCCTGCGGGGGAACGTCTCCACGAAGCCATCCTGCTCGAGGCGTTGGATGGCTTCACGAACGGGGATTCGTGAGACGTTGTAGAGCTCAGAAAGCTCCCTCTCGCGCAACCGCACGCCCTGCTCGTATTTCCCGGCAACGATTCCCTCGAGAACCAGCTGGTAGACCTGTTCGGCGCGGGCCTCGTCGTCGCGGCCATTCAGGGTTTCCGACATCAGCTTTGGCCACCCTTCCATTCCCCATTGTCTTCGTCCATGGAGTGCAGTTGTCCTTGGAGCCGCGCGGACGTCGCCGCTCGACGCTCCACCCGAGCATACACGGGCAGAAACGGCTCTTCGGCCCTCCTCCGGACGAGTCCCTTAGCGAATACCCGGATTGGTTATTTGGTATCCCAAATACTGCGCTCTTTGTGATTTACATCCCAGAGAACGTGCTTTACGCTTTTTTGGTATACAAACAATCAAGGGAGCAATACCTTGAATACCCTGATCCGCGCCGTCCGACCCTGGGGGGCAAGCGCTGAGCGACGTCCTCATCATGGACGGCAAGATCGCCGGCGTCGAACCGCATGACCCGGCGCGCGCCGCCGTAGCTAGCGACGTAACCGTCGTCGAAGGCCGTGGCCGTCTACTGGTGCCGTCGTTCTCGGACGTCCATGTGCACTTGGACTCCACGCGCATCGTTGCCAATCGTCGATAGTTCCCCAAACGGAGGTACGGCCGTCATCAGCCGTCTCCACGATCAGGTTCTCCTCGAACTCGACGTGCGAGCCCACGCCGTAGACACTATGGTCCTCCATTGGCCACCACAAATGCGGGTGATCGGTGAAGCCCATGAAAGCGTGCGCCACGGACGACGGCACGACGACGGTGCAGACTACGGGGTCCAGCTCACCGGACTGCTCTGGCTGGGGTTCGGAGTCCGACGCGGCGTGACTGAAAAGGCTCTCCATGTGCAACAACATTACCGTCCAACGACGCAAGGGGCTCGAGACCCATTGCCCTCCTCTTCGGACGCTCGCTCACCTCTGGGGCCTTCCGGCCGGACGCCCGCTCACCTCTGGCGGGTCCTGACTGGACGCTCCTGCAGTTCCGGGTTGTCCTGGTGATGGTGCGCGTGGAAGCCCGGGGATGTCTTGCCGAGGGCGCAGGGGTGTTAATGGGCCAGGCCCCGACATTCGCTGTCGGGGCCTGGGCCGTTGAAAGATGTCCGGCGGTGTCCTACTCTCCCACACCCTCCCGGGTGCAGTACCATCGGCGCTGTGGGTCTTAGCTTCCGGGTTCGGAATGGGACCGGCGTTTCCCCCACGCTATGACCGCCGTAACCCTGTTACCCCGTCACCGCCGCCCCGGGGGGTGGTGGTGTGGGAAGACTGGTTACAACATTGTGGTGTTGTTATTCAGTTGTGTTTTGTTCCGGAACGGTTTGTTGTTCGGGAACCACATAGTGGACGCAAGCAGTGTTTGTTTGTGTGGTGTAAGTTGTCGGCCTATTAGTACCGGTCAGCTTCAACAGTCTTTGGTCCTGTCTTCCACATCCGGCCTATCAACCCAGTGGTCTGGCTGGGGGCCTCTCACACACAAGGTGCATGGAAATCTCATCTTGAAGCGAGCTTCCCGCTTAGATGCTTTCAGCGGTTATCCCATCCGAACGTAGCTAATCAGCGGTGCACTTGGCAGTACAACTGACACACCAGAGGTTCGTCCGTCCCGGTCCTCTCGTACTAAGGACAGCCCTTCTCAAATTTCCTGCGCGCGCAGCGGATAGGGACCGAACTGTCTCACGACGTTCTAAACCCAGCTCGCGTACCGCTTTAATGGGCGAACAGCCCAACCCTTGGGACCTACTCCAGCCCCAGGATGCGACGAGCCGACATCGAGGTGCCAAACCATGCCGTCGATATGGACTCTTGGGCAAGATCAGCCTGTTATCCCCGAGGTACCTTTTATCCGTTGAGCGACGGCCATTCCACAATGTACCGCCGGATCACTAGTCCCGACTTTCGTCCCTGCTTGAGATGTCTCTCTCACAGTCAAGCTCCCTTGTGCACTTACACTCGACACCTGATTGCCAACCAGGCTGAGGGAACCTTTGGGCGCCTCCGTTACTTTTTAGGAGGCAACCGCCCCAGTTAAACTACCCATCAGGCACTGTCCCTGACCCGGATCACGGGCCGAAGTTAGATGTCCAAAGTGACCAGAGTGGTATTTCAACGATGACTCCACCCGAACTGGCGTCCGGGCTTCAACGTCTCCCACCTATCCTACACAAGCCACTCCGAACACCAATACCAAACTATAGTAAAGGTCTCGGGGTCTTTCCGTCCTGCTGCGCGTAACGAGCATCTTTACTCGTACTGCAATTTCGCCGAGTTTATGGTTGAGACAGCGGGGAAGTCGTTACTCCATTCGTGCAGGTCGGAACTTACCCGACAAGGAATTTCGCTACCTTAGGATGGTTATAGTTACCACCGCCGTTTACTGGGGCTTGAATTCTCAGCTTCGCCTTGCGGCTAACCGGTCCTCTTAACCTTCCAGCACCGGGCAGGAGTCAGTCCGTATACATCGTCTTGCGACTTCGCACGGACCTGTGTTTTTAGTAAACAGTCGCTTCCCCCTGGTCTCTGCGGCCCCGATCCCCTCCCACCAGCAAGTGGTGTTCAAGGTTGGGGCCCCCCTTCTCCCGAAGTTACGGGGGCATTTTGCCGAGTTCCTTAACCATAATTCTCTCGATCGCCTTGGTATTCTCTACCTGATCACCTGTGTCGGTTTGGGGTACGGGCGGCTGGGACCTCGCGTCGATGCTTTTCTAGGCAGCATAGGATCACCGGATCCCCCCTCGCGGGGGTCCCGTCAGATCTCAGGATCGTCATCAAAGACACAGCGACGGATTTGCCTATCGCTGACCCTACATCCTTAGACCGGGGCAACCATCGCCCGGCCCGGCTACCTTCCTGCGTCACACCTGTTAATACGCTTACCTCCCGGGATCAGGTCCCGCGCTCGGCCAAAACCCGCACACCACAAGGGTGCTTGGGCAGGCTCCGGGCGGTTAGTATCCCCCGCTTGGCATGGGCGGTCCTTCGCCGGTACGGGAATATCAACCCGTTGTCCATCGACTACGCCTGTCGGCCTCGCCTTAGGTCCCGACTTACCCAGGGCAGATTAGCTTGACCCTGGAACCCTTGATCATTCGGCGGACGGGTTTCTCACCCGTCTTTCGCTACTCATGCCTGCATTCTCACTCGTGTAGGCTCCACCGCTGGTTTACACCGCGACTTCACCGCCCACACGACGCTCCCCTACCACTCCAGACGACTGAACCACGAAGGCTTGTCTACTATCTGAAATCCACAACTTCGGCGGTGTACTTGAGCCCCGCTACATTGTCGGCGCGGAATCACTTGACCAGTGAGCTATTACGCACTCTTTCAAGGATGGCTGCTTCTAAGCCAACCTCCTGGTTGTCTTCGCAACTCCACATCCTTTCCCACTTAGCACACGCTTAGGGGCCTTAGTTGGTGGTCTGGGCTGTTTCCCTCTCGACTATGAAGCTTATCCCCCACAGTCTCACTGCTGCGCTCTCACTTACCGGCATTCGGAGTTTGGCTGACGTCAGTAACCTTGTAGGGCCCATCGGCCATCCAGTAGCTCTACCTCCGGCAAGAAACACGCAACGCTGCACCTAAATGCATTTCGGGGAGAACCAGCTATCACGGAGTTTGATTGGCCTTTCACCCCTACCCACAGCTCATCCCCTCCATTTTCAACTGAAGTGGGTTCGGTCCTCCACGACGTCTTACCGTCGCTTCAACCTGGCCATGGGTAGATCACTCCGCTTCGGGTCTAGATCACGCCACTACGATCGCCCTGTTCAGACTCGCTTTCGCTACGGCTACCCCACACGGGTTAACCTCGCGACGTAACACTAACTCGCAGGCTCATTCTTCAAAAGGCACGCCGTCACAGTTACTTGTGATTACTCACGACTGCTCCGACGGATTGTAAGCACACGGTTTCAGGTACTGTTTCACTCCCCTCCCGGGGTACTTTTCACCTTTCCCTCACGGTACTGGTCCGCTATCGGTCATTAGGAAGTATTTAGGCTTATCAGGTGGTCCTGACAGATTCGCACGGGATTTCTCGGGCCCCGTGCTACTTGGGATCCTCTCCAGGCGGCACACAACATTACGGTTACGGGGCTCCCACCCTCTACGGCCGGCCTTTCAAGACCGTTCACCTATGTCCATGCTCTCACCCCACCGGTCCGGCAGAACCAGCACGGAAAGTCCCACAACCCCGCCCATGCAACGCCCGCCGGCTATCACACATGGAACGGTTTAGCCTCATCCGCGTTCGCTCGCCACTACTAACGGAATCACTCTTGTTTTCTCTTCCTGCGGGTACTGAGATGTTTCACTTCCCCGCGTTCCCCCCACGCACCCTATGTGTTCAGATGCGGGTCACCAGATCACGCAAGCGCGCCTGGCGGGGTTTCCCCATTCGGACATCCTGGGATCAACGTTCGGTTATCAACTCCCCCAGGCTTATCGCAGATTCCTACGTCCTTCTTCGGCTCCTAATGCCAAGGCATCCACCGTGTGCCCTTAAAACTTGACCACACAAAGATCAAAAACATTTCGAGAGAACCACGGAAACCAACCACCCCGCACACCCCCGAAGGATGCACAACACGGCCGGATCCAGGTTCATCAAAAAGAAATTGCTGTAGACACAAACAAGCCCGAAAGCCTGCCCGTGTCAGATGCTCGCGTCCACTATGTAGTTCTCAAACAACAACCCCGTACCACACCCCCCGCACCAACCACCCCCACAAAAGAGGACAGCCGCCACGCACGGCAAATGCAGCCAGGAAACCAGAAACACCAAACCCGCACCCCCGCACCCCCCGCAAGGGGGCCCGCGGGCCGCGGCCCTGTTGCCTCAGGACCCAACAGTGTGCCAAACACGAAAACCGGCCCTCCCCCACCCGCACCGTTCCAGGACACCCCGCCCCGCAAAAGGACAAGACAACCGTACTAGGGGCGGAAAAGGAAACCACCGGCCGCTATCTGCTGATATTCCACCCATGAGCACCCACCGCAGAACAGACGCCTGCGCAATGGGCTTTGCTTCCACCCACCCCCGCACCATCCATGCGGACAGCGACAAGAGGCGGAGATGGTGCTCCTTAGAAAGGAGGTGATCCAGCCGCACCTTCCGGTACGGCTACCTTGTTACGACTTAGTCCCAATCGCCGGTCCCACCTTCGACGGCTCCCCCCACAAGGGTTAGGCCACCGGCTTCGGGTGTTACCAACTTTCGTGACTTGACGGGCGGTGTGTACAAGGCCCGGGAACGTATTCACCGCAGCGTTGCTGATCTGCGATTACTAGCGACTCCGACTTCATGGGGTCGAGTTGCAGACCCCAATCCGAACTGAGACCGGCTTTTTGGGATTAGCTCCACCTCACAGTATCGCAACCCTTTGTACCGGCCATTGTAGCATGCGTGAAGCCCAAGACATAAGGGGCATGATGATTTGACGTCGTCCCCACCTTCCTCCGAGTTGACCCCGGCAGTCTCCCATGAGTCCCCACCACTACGTGCTGGCAACATGGAACGAGGGTTGCGCTCGTTGCGGGACTTAACCCAACATCTCACGACACGAGCTGACGACAACCATGCACCACCTGTAAACCGACCGCAAGCGGGGCACCTGTTTCCAGGCGTTACCGGTTCATGTCAAGCCTTGGTAAGGTTCTTCGCGTTGCATCGAATTAATCCGCATGCTCCGCCGCTTGTGCGGGCCCCCGTCAATTCCTTTGAGTTTTAGCCTTGCGGCCGTACTCCCCAGGCGGGGCACTTAATGCGTTAGCTACGGCGCGGAAAACGTGGAATGTCCCCCACACCTAGTGCCCAACGTTTACGGCATGGACTACCAGGGTATCTAATCCTGTTCGCTCCCCATGCTTTCGCTCCTCAGCGTCAGTTAATGCCCAGAGACCTGCCTTCGCCATCGGTGTTCCTCCTGATATCTGCGCATTTCACCGCTACACCAGGAATTCCAGTCTCCCCTACATCACTCTAGTCTGCCCGTACCCACTGCAGAACCGGAGTTGAGCCCCGGTCTTTCACAGCAGACGCGACAAACCGCCTACGAGCTCTTTACGCCCAATAATTCCGGATAACGCTTGCGCCCTACGTATTACCGCGGCTGCTGGCACGTAGTTAGCCGGCGCTTCTTCTGCAGGTACCGTCACCCGAAAGCTTCTTCCCTACTGAAAGAGGTTTACAACCCGAAGGCCGTCATCCCTCACGCGGCGTCGCTGCATCAGGCTTCCGCCCATTGTGCAATATTCCCCACTGCTGCCTCCCGTAGGAGTCTGGGCCGTGTCTCAGTCCCAGTGTGGCCGGTCACCCTCTCAGGCCGGCTACCCGTCGTCGCCTTGGTAGGCCATTACCCCACCAACAAGCTGATAGGCCGCGAGTCCATCCAAAACCGCAAAAGCTTTCCACCAACACACCATGCGGTGGCCGGTCATATCCGGTATTAGACCCAGTTTCCCAGGCTTATCCCAGAGTCAAGGGCAGGTTACTCACGTGTTACTCACCCGTTCGCCACTAATCCCCCCGGCAAGCCAGGGATCATCGTTCGACTTGCATGTGTTAAGCACGCCGCCAGCGTTCATCCTGAGCCAGGATCAAACTCTCCGTTGAAGTAAAACAAAAACAGACACAACCACAACCACCGGAAATAACGGCGGAAGAGCTGCACAAAATTTGAAACCAGCTGTAAAAAACCAGCCCCGCACCACGGAGGTGACACAGGACCAGCCAAAACAACCAATTCATAAAAACAAATCGGTATCAACAAACTTGGCACACTATTGAGTTCTCAAACAACAGACACACCCGACACCACCCACACCCACAAACAGGGTCCAGGATCGCTCCGGAGCAACTTTTCTAACTTACCGGCTGCTTACCTCCTGGTCAAATCGGCGTTCTTGACTTGATTTTCACGAGGAACTCAGTCAACTTCACCGATCTCCACTGGGGAGCAGCGCGGGTACTAACTATACCACCACTTCACCGGGGAGGCAAAACCCCCGCCAGGTGGGTTCCTGCACTTCAGCGGTTGCCCTCAAGCTCGACGCAAAGGGCCCGGAAACTCAAGGCTTCCGGACCCTTCACACTCAACCAAGCAAAACAACTACACCACAGGCGTGAACCAGGAAGCTCCGAGCGGCGGCAAGGTGACGGTCAGTGCCGCAGGCAATCCTTCCGCCCCGGGTGCCGTGGCAACAAGTTCACCAGCGTTGACGACGCCCGATCCGCCGTACACCTCTGCGTCGGTGTTGAGAACTTCCTGCCAAGCGCCGGCAGACGGAACGCCAAGGACATAGTCCTGGTGCGGGCCGCCGGAGAAGTTCACGGCACATACCAACGGGTTGCCGTCGTGGTCCCAACGTATGAACGTGAGCACGTTGCGATCCGCGTCCGCACCGTTGATCCACTGGAAGCCGCCGGGCTCGTTGTCCCTCTCATGCAGGGCCGCCGTCGAGCTGTATAGCGTATTCAACTCGCGGGTGAGCAACTGCAGGCCGCGGTGCGACGGGATGTCGGCGAGGAACCAGTCAAGGCCGTGCTGTTCGGACCATTCGGCCTCCTGGCCGAATTCGGTGCCCATGAAGATGAGCTGCTTGCCCGGGTGCGCCCATTGGTAGGCCATGAACGCCCGCACGTTGGCAAGCTGCTGC
This sequence comes from Arthrobacter sp. MMS18-M83, assembly GCF_026683955.1. Lineage (NCBI taxonomy): Bacteria > Bacillati > Actinomycetota > Actinomycetes > Micrococcales > Micrococcaceae > Arthrobacter > Arthrobacter sp. MMS18-M83. The sequence goes on from NZ_CP113343.1 coordinate 2,214,651, forward strand.
CAACGGTCCCCGGGCATCTTGCGCAGCATGGATCCCTTGCCATGCACTACCTCGTCGTGGCTGATGGGCAGCAGGAAATTTTCCGTGAAGGCGTAGACCATGGAAAACGTCAGCGTGCCGTGGTGCCAGCGGCGGTTTACCGGGTTTTCGGAGATGTACTTGAGGGAGTCGTGCATCCAGCCCATGTTCCACTTGAGGCCGAATCCCAGGCCGCCGTGGTTAGTCGGGGCGGTGACGCCTGGAAAAGCCGTGGATTCCTCGGCGAGGGTTACGGCCCCCGGGTGGGTCTTGTAAATGGTGGCGTTGACTTCCTGGAGGAAGGAGATGGCTTCCAGGTTCTCGCGCCCTCCGTGAACGTTGGGGAACCACTCCCCTTCCTCGCGGGAGTAGTCCCTGTAGAGCATGGAGGCGACGGCGTCCACGCGAAGGCCATCTATGTGGAATTCCTCAAGCCAGTACAAGGCGTTCGCCACCAGGAAGTTGCGAACCTCGGTGCGCCCGAAGTCGAAGATGAGCGTGCCCCAGTCCGGGTGTTCGCCAAGCCGGGGGTCCGAGTGCTCGTACAGTGGCTCGCCGTCGAAACGCGCAAGGGCCCATGCGTCCTTCGGGAAATGCGCCGGGACCCAGTCCAGAATGACGCCGATGCCTGCTTGGTGCAGGGAATCAACCAGGAAACGGAACTCATCCGGATGCCCGAAGCGGGAGGTCGGAGCAAAATAGGATGTGACTTGGTAGCCCCATGAACCACCAAAGGGGTGCTCGGCCACCGGCATTAACTCGACGTGCGTGAAGCCAAGCCACTTCACATATTCCACAAGGTCCTTGGCCAGCTCCTTGTATCCGAGGCCAAGGCGCCAGGAACCGAGGTGGACTTCGTAGACGCTCATGGGCGAATTATGCGGATCTTTGTTGGCGCGCGCCGTCATCCAGGCGTCGTCCTTGAACCGGTAACTGGACTCCACCACGCGTGATGCCGTCAAAGGGGGAACTTCCGTACCGAAGGCGAGAGGGTCGGCTTTCTCCACCCAATGGCCAGCCTTCGTGAGCAGCTCGAATTTGTAGCGCGCCCCTGCTACAACACCTGGGATAAAGACTTCCCAGACACCGGAAGAGCCGAGCGAACGCAAGGCATGCTCACGCCCATCCCACGAGTTGAAGTCGCCCTTGACGCGGACTGCCTGCGCGTTAGGAGCCCAGACGGCGAAGGAGACGCCGTCTACATCGCCCAGTGCGGAGCGATAGTGCTGCACGTGGGAACCCAGTGTGTCCCAGAGCCGTTCATGCCGGCCTTCTCCGATGAGGTGCAGGTCCACCTCGCCGACTGTTGGAAGGTAATGGTAGGGATCATCGAGTGTCACCGGGGCGGAGTCGCCATACACGACTTCCAAGCGGTAGTCCGGCACATGGCCGTGCTGCAGCGGCTCGAGAACCGCTACCCAGACACCGTCGGTCTCGTGGGTCATCGGCGTGGAACCGGCTTCGGTGACTACCGTTACGGACCCCGCCAGGTGCTTGACGGTGCGGATGGTGACGTGACCGTGATCGTCAAGGTGTGCGCCCAGTACAGAGTGCGGGGCGTGGTGCGCACCGGCGCCCACCCGGCCCAGGGTAGCGGCGTCCACATACAGCGGGACTCGGGGCCGTTCGGTACGTGCTGAGCCTGTCATTTCCTTACCTTCCGATGTCGCCGCGGCATCCCTGCCGGGGCTCGTATTTCCGAGGAGCTGCCGTGAAGCGTTGACCGGAATGGGTAACCAATCCGGCCTGTTCCGCAACTCATAGATCACCTCGTACAAGGCCTTGTCCAGCCACAATGCCACAAAGAGCGGCGAGCGGCGGTCAATAGTTCCGCGGGTGATGTCGCTGTAGCCAGCCAGGAATGCTTCAGCGCAGTCGTCAACCCATGTCACCGGGACAGTGGCCGCTGGATTCTCGCGGATGGCTGCACCGGCCGCATAGTCAAAGGACCGCAACATTCCAACGACATCGCGCAGGGGAACGTCGGGAATGTTACGGAGTTCGATCGGCCGAAGGGGCTCCCCTTCAAAGTCGAGGATCACCCACCGGCCCGGTTCTCCCCCGGCGCCCGGCACCAAAAGGATCTGGCCCAGATGAAGGTCGCCATGGATCCGCTGCAGCGTCCCGGCTTCCTTGCCGGACAATTGCGTCAGGAGTGCCTCGAGCTGCTGCTCATAGGGCCCGACGGCGGTACCCGCTTCAGCCCACGACTGGCGGACGCGCCGGGCTACTTCGGCGGCGATGTCCTGGCCCGGAACCCGTTCCCGGGCCGTTCCAAGGGTTTCCGCGAGCCTCAGATGCACGGTGGCCGTTGCCTGGCCCATCTGCCGGGCCTCGGCGGTGAAGTCCGTGCCGGATGCGGCGGCGTTGACGGCTAGGCGCCAAGCGTCTTGCCCGCCCGCAAGGAACTCGTGGGCCACGGCGAGGTCTGCTGAGGCTGTGCCATGCCGGCCCAGAGGTGTCCTTACCTCCCATGTTCCCGTTATCCAGCCGAGCGTGGAGGGCACCTCCTTGGTTCCTCCCGAGGTCAAGGCCGCGCCGACCTCCACCTCAGGGTTCTTACCGATGGACAACACTCGGAAGATCTTCACGATCGCCGCGGACACGCCGTCGTCGACGATCACCGAAGTGTTGGACTGCTCACCGGATGAGACCCGCACGGATCCTGAAGCGCTAGGCAGGCGCAGGCCGCCAGGCACCGAATGCCCGCTCGCGGTGCCTTCCCCTTCTCCGGGTTCGGCCATGGCCAGACCTTGGATGAGTTCGAGCCACGCGGTCGCGAAGACCGGATCGTGGGGTGCGTCATATACCCAGACCGGCGTATCGTCGTCGAGCTGGCCCACCAAAGCAGCCGCCAAAGCGGCTGCAGGATTAGAGCGGAAGCTGAGAGGTACCTGGATGATGTCAGTCTGCATCCCGCCGTCGGCCGTGGCGTAACGGATGGACAGCAGCCGGATTTCCAAGCCGATCCCTGCGTCGGGTTGCTGGAGTTGGAAGGAGCCGACGAAGTCCAAATCGAACGCCCCTGCCTTGACCGGAAACCAGCGCTGCCGGGGCAGCCATTCCTTGAGTAGGGGTGCCAGAACCGTGGTGGGCGCCGAGAGACCCATATCAGCCTTCAATGGAGAGCACTGGGATGGCCTGGGTGTAAGGCGTGGACCCGGTGGAACCCGCCGAGCGTACGCGGAGCCAGAAGAAGTCATGGCTGCCGAGCGTGAGGGTCAGCGAACCGTCGTTGCCAATGCTTGGGAATGGCTGGCCCCCGAAGACGTCCCTGAGGCCTCGTCCGGCGTATTCGGGGATATCCAAGGTGGTAGCCACTGGATGCTGGGACAGGTTGAAAACACACAGGATGGATTCGGCTTCCTCGCCTTCCAGGTTGTTCTCCGGAAGCTCGCGCAGATAGGCAAGGACAACTTCATGGTCTGCCGGAACGTGTCTGAAGCCGCCCAGCCCGAAGGCCGCATGGTTCTTCCGGACACTCAGGATCTGGCGGGTCCAGCGCAAGAGCGAGCCCGAATGGGCAGCTTCGGCCTCGACGTTGGCCATGCTGTAGTTGTAGACCAGCGACTGGATGACAGGTAGGTAGAGCTTTCCGGGATCGGCGTTGGAGAAGCCTGCGTTGCGGTCCGGGTTCCACTGCATCGGCGTGCGAACGGCGTCGCGATCGTCAAGCCAGATGTTGTCCCCCATCCCGATTTCGTCCCCGTAGTACAAGAAGGGGCTGCCCGGCAGGGAAAGGAGCAAGGCGTTGATCAGCTCGATCTCGGAACGGGAGTTGTCCAGCAGCGAGGCGAGCCTGCGCCTGATGCCGATGTTGGCGCGCATCCGGGGGTCTGGAGCGTACCAACCCAGCATGGCGGCACGTTCGTCGGCAGTGACCATTTCCAAAGTCAGCTCATCATGGTTGCGCAGGAAGGTTCCCCATTGCGCACCTGCCGGGATTTCCGGAGTGTCGCGCAAAGTTTCGATGATGTGGGATGCTTTCTGGTCGCGCAGTGCGTAGTACAGGCGCGGCATGATGGGAAAGTGGAAGGCCATGTGGCATTCCGGTTCTTCCTCTGTGCCGAAGTACTCCACGACGTCGTGGGGCGGCTGGTTGGCCTCGGCGATGATCACGCGGCCCGGGTAGTTCTCATCCACCATTTTGCGAAGGTCCCGCAGGAAACCATGAGTGGCTGGCAGGTTTTCGCAATTGGTGCCCTCTTCTTCGAAGAGGTATGGAATGGCGTCCGCCCTGAATCCATCAATGCCTTGGTCCAGCCAAAACCGGACAACATCGTGGAGCGCTTCGATGACCTTGGGGTTCTCGAAGTTCAGGTCAGGCTGGTGGCTGAAGAAGCGGTGCCAAAAGAACTGCCGGCGTATGGGATCGAAGGTCCAGTTCGACTCTTCTGTGTCCACGAAGATGATGCGGGCGTCCTGGTACTTCTCGTCGGTGTCACTCCACACATAGAAATCGCCGTACGGACCATCCGGGTTCTTGCGCGATTCCTGGAACCATGGGTGCTGGTCCGAGGTGTGGTTCAGCGGGAGGTCGATAATGACCCTGACACCCCTCGCGTGCGCTTCGGCTACGAGCCGTTTGAAGTCGCTGATGGTGCCGAACTCGTCCAGCACGGAGGTGTAGTCGGAAATGTCGTAGCCGCCGTCC